>NZ_BAAACG010000013.1:0-363401 GCF_039521385.1 Clostridium oceanicum
CTTCAAAGCGCCGATGGTACTGCAGGGGAAGCCCGGTGGAAGAGTAGGTCGTTGCCAGGTGAAATATTAAAGAAGTACTAATAAATAATTTAGTACTTCTTTTTTTATATAAAAATATAAAATTTTATTATAAATAATTTATATATGATTTTTTTAAAAATAAGTTATTTATAAATTAAAAAAAGAATTTATTTTATATAAGAAAAAAGGGGTGAAAGTTTTGGCAAAAGAGAAAGGAAGAGAAAAGTTTTCTTCTAAAATTGGTATATTTTTTGCTACTTTAGCTGCAGCAGTAGGTTTGGGTAATATATGGAAGTTTCCTTATCTTGTTGGAGAAAATGGAGGAGGAGCTTTTTTATTAGTCTATTTAATATGTGTGTTCTTTTTAGGTATTCCTGTAATGATAAGTGAATTTTATATTGGAAGAAAAACTAAAAAAAATGTAATTGGCGCTATAGAAAAATTAAATCCTAACAGTAAATGGAAAATAATAGGATATATGGGTATAATAACTTCATATTTTATAATGTTTTTTTATACTGCAGTAGCAGGATGGGTGTATTCTTATTTTTTTAAATCTTTAACAGGTAAATTTAATAATATAGACTTAAATTCTGCTAAGGATGTGTTTTCTTCTACTGTAGCTAGTAATATATCTCCTGTATTTTGGCAGATAATTGTACTTATAGTTGTTTCCTCAATAATATTATTAGGAGTACAAAAGGGAATAGAGAAAGTCACAAAGACACTTATGCCACTACTATTTATTCTTATAATAATTTGTGGAGTAAGAGCCTTAACCTTACCTGGAGCTAGAGAAGGTCTTAATTTCTTACTTAATCCAGATTTTTCTAAACTTACAGCTACAGGAATATTAATTGCTTTAGGACTAGCTTTCTTTAAATTAGCGGTAGGATTAGGAGCTATGGTTACTTATAGTAGTTATTTTACGGAAGATACTAATATGATATCTAATTCTATAAAAGTTGCTTTTTCAGATACCTTAGTTTCACTACTTGCAGGAATTGCTATATTCCCTGTAGTATTTTCTTTTAATATTAAACCAACAGAGGGACCAGGATTGTTATTTATGAGCATTCCTCTTGTATTTTCTAAAATACCTTTAGGAAAGGTATTATTGGTGATTTTTTTCTTATTAACTGCTATGGCATCAACTATGTCAATATTATCAATGATTCAAGTTCAAATAGCATATTATACAGAAGAAATGAATATTACAAGAAAAAAAGCAGTTATATTTAATTTTATATTAGTAGCTTTAGTAGGTAGTTTAGCTACTTTATCAGCAGATCCTTCAAGTATATTATATAATGTGAAAATATTAGGTTTTACCTTTTTTGATATATTTGATAAAACATCCTCTAATGTATTACTACCTTTAGGAGGATTATTAATAGCTGTATTTGTAGGATATAAGAATAAAAAAGAAGACATATTATATGAGCTTTCTAACAAAGGAACTTTAAAAGTAGAAAAAATGGTATCTATATATTACTTTATAATAAGATACATAACTCCTATAATTCTTTTAGTAGTCTTTTTAAATTCTATAGGTATAATTAAATTTTAATATGGCCATAGATAAAATAATTTTTTAATATAGTATATAATTGTAATAGGACTATATTATAGGAGATGATCATATGCTTTTAGAAAAATTTAAAAGTATTATAGAAAATAGTAATAACATAGTATTTTTTGGAGGAGCTGGAGTATCTACAGAAAGCAATATACCAGATTTTAGATCAAATTCAGGGCTTTATAATGGTAAAAGTAAATATAAGTATCCACCGGAAGTTATGTTAAGTCATAGTTTTTTTATGGAGCATACAGAAGAATTTTTTAAATTTTATAAAGATAAAATGATATTTAAAGAAGCAAAACCAAATGATGCTCATAAAGTATTAAAAGAATTAGAAGATATGGGGAAACTTAAGGCTATTATAACTCAAAATATTGATGGATTACATCAGTTAGCAGGATCTAATAATGTTTTAGAATTACATGGTAGTGTTTATAGAAATACTTGTATGAATTGTGGAGCTAAGTATGATTTAAAATATATTTTAGATAGTAAGGATGTTGTTCCTAAATGCTTAAAATGTGGAGGAGTAGTTAAACCAGATGTAGTATTATATGAAGAAGGTTTAGATATGGATGTAATAAATAAATCTGTAGATTATGTTAAAAACGCAGATACATTTATAGTAGGAGGAACTTCTTTAGTGGTTTATCCAGCGGCAGGCCTTGTTAATTATTATAAAGGTAATAAACTAGTTCTTATAAATAAGGGAGTAACATCTTATGATAACAAGGCTCACTTATGTTTACATGATAGTATAGGTAAAGTCTTAAAACAGGTAATAGATTAAATTTTAATGTAGTGATTTTAATAATATACATTTTATTAGTATCACTACATTATTTTTCTTGACAAAAGATTGTCTCTATAATATAATATATCTTGTTGATGGCGCTATAGCCAAGTGGTAAGGCAGAGGCCTGCAAAGCCTTTATCCCCAGTTCAAATCTGGGTGGCGCCTCCAAAGGAAAAACATTCTAATTTATTTAGAATGTTTTTTTATTTATATAGATATTTTTTATTATATAAAGCCCATTGAAATAAATAGCTAATGATAGTTATTTATTTCAATGGGCTTAAAGTGATTTTGACATAGTATTACCTAAGAAATAAGAATATTATTTTTTAGATTTATAATCTTATTAATTAATATAAGTTTATTATTTTACTACAGGTTCAATTACTTTTATATATTTTTTAGGGCAATTTAATTTTATTTTAGCACCTATTGGTAAAGTTAAGTTAGGATAGGAGTGACCTGTCATAAAATTTATTAAAGTAGGTTTTTTAAATTTTAAGATCTTATCTTTTATAATATCTTTTAGTATTATTTTATTTTCGCCTTTAGAATAGATGCAATTAGTAAACTGGCCTAGAATAAATCCTTTGCAGCAGTTTAATTTACCACTTAAATCTAATTGAGTAAGCATACGATCAATTTTATAACAAGGCTCTCCTACTTCTTCTATAAATAGTATTTTATCCTTAGTATCTATTTCATAGGCTGTGCCTATAGTGCTACAAATTAAAGATAAATTACCTCCTACAAGTTGTCCTTCTATTTTTTTATCAGTTAAGGCTTTTACTTTTATATTAGGAGGATTTTCTATTATATAAGGACTATTACCAAATTTTAATGTATTAAAAAAACTTTTAAAAGTATATTTATCATTAAAGTTTGAAGTTAACATCGGGGAATGAAAAGTAGTTAGATTACATTTTAAACTTATATAATTTAATAGAGTTGTTATATCGCTAAACCCTGCAAAAATTTTAGGATGAGACTTTATTAAATCAAAATCTATATAAGGGAGAATACGCATAGTTCCGTACCCTCCCCTTATACACAATATCATGTCTACTGAATCGTCTAAAAACATATTTATTAAATCAGAGGCTCTATCTATATCACTTCCGCATAAATATCCCCATTTATCATAAATATGTTTTCCTTTTTTTATATTAAAGCCTAGATTTTCAATATATCTTATACTAGATTCTAACTTATCTAAATCACAAGGGCTAGCAGGACTTATTATACCTATAGTACTATTAGAATTTAATTTATTAGCAATCATAAATTACTATCAAGAAATACAACAATTTAATAATCTATTTTTTATCTTGATAGTTTTTCACCTCCTTTATTTCATTTATATGAGTAAGTTAATAAAAACATAATATATAAATAAAAAAAGGTGAGGATATATATGTGTTATATTACAGTAAATCCCTTCTTTTAAGTATTATAATGCAGACTACACAAAGTATAGCAGTTACTCCGTATACAAGCCAGAAAGCCTGCTGAGAGTTATTAAAGGGTATTCCATTAACATTCATACCAAAGGATCCAAAAATAATATTAGGAATGGACATAACTATAGTTATAGAGGCAAGTAATTTCATAACTATATTTAGATTATTAGAGATAACTGAAGCAAAAGCATCCATAGTCCCACTTAATATATTACTGTAGATAGTGGCCATTTCTATTGCTTGCTTATTTTCTATTATTACATCTTCTAAAACATCTTGATCTTCTGGGTATTTTTGTATTAATTCTAATTTAAGCATTTTTTCTAAGGTTATTTCATTTGATTTTAAAGAAGTTGAGAAATAAACTAGAGATTTTTCAAGGGATAATAATAATATCAATTCTTTATTTTTCATAGATTTATGAAGTCTTTTTTCTATCATTACACTTTTTTTATCTATTTGTCTTAAATATATTAAATAATAACTAGCTACTCTATACAAAATTTGTAATATAAACCTAGATCTTTTAAATGTATAAAAAGATTTAAATTTTCTATTAATAAAATCTGTTAAAATTTTGCTATTTTTTAAACAAACTGTTATCAAATTTGTTTCTGTATGAATTATAGCTAGAGGGTATGTATCATATGTTAATGAGTTGTCTTCCATCTCAGTAAAAGGGATATCAACGATTACTAACATGTTGTTATCTTCTATATCTATTCTTGAAGTTTCTTCTTCATCTAAAGGTGATCTTAAAAATTCTAAAGATACACCGGTTTTTTTTGAAATAAATAAAAGTTCTTGTTCAGATGGAGCAACTATGTTTATCCAAGCGCCTTCTTCGATATTGTCTAATTGTTTAATTTCACTATCTAGCATGGTATTCTTGTATATTGAAATCATTATAATCACCTCAAATATTAATAAGTACAATAACTATTATACATCATACTATGTAATGTTGATATAATTATATAATTGTATAATTTTTAACAGAATTTTATGAATATGATAGGAAAACGGAGAAAAATATTAAAACACATAAGAGAGAAGTATATAAATTTAATTAAAGCTAAAATAAGGCCTAAAATGGTGAAAATAAGGTTGGAATAATATTTAAAAGCTTAGTATAATCTCTATCGTAGAGGGAATATTAAAGACTATTATGGAGGGTTTGCTATGGGGAATATGTACAAAGAAACAGTAACTAGAAGAAGGGTTACAATTCTGTTTTTTATGCTTATTCTTTTGGTAGGAGCTTTATTCTTAACAGAAGTTGTAAAAAATATAAAATTGAATAATTATAGTTTAAATGATGTTACAAGTATATCTTTAATATCATTAATAATTTTAGCTAGCTTTATTCAACTGGTAAAGTGTAAAGTAAGATACACGTATTTTATAATAGCAGATCAATTTATAATTCATAAAATAAATGGTAGCAGTGATAAAGTAGTTGAAAATATAAAATTAAGTGACATCGAATATTTTGGTAAAATAGGAAAAGTGAAATCTAAATTTATAATGAATAGATTAAAAAACTATACATGTTCTATAGTTAATGTAGATGTATATTGTTGTATATATAGAGAAGGAACTAAAATAAAGAAATTTTATTTTGAACCTAGTAGAAACCTAATAACGAAATTAAGTCATTTATATAACAAAAACAAGAGACTAGCAAGTTAGTCTCTTGTTTTTATTTTATTAAAAAATTCATTTTTAACATCATTTAATAATTCTCTATTTTCTATCAAATCTAGTGCTGTTAAAGCTAAAGCTTGAGTTGCTTTTAAAGTTCTATTTTGTGCATAATTAGATAGAGTATTACTTGCAAATTCCTTTGAGAAATAATCTATATTATTAGTTTTATCTACTATAGATATATAGGGATGTATACAAGGAATATAGTGACTTACAGTTCCTAAGCTTAATCCAGATACAGTGTTTTTACTTCCACATAGGTCAATTATTCCACTTTCTTTTAAGTTGTGAGAAAATATTCTAGATAAAGTTTTATTAGTTATAAGTTCTCTATAAGGTAGCTCATAAAAACATATATTACAATCTAAATCTAAAATTTCTTCAGTATGTTTTACAATTTTTCTTATTTTATTTTCTATTTTTGTTGCTAGATTTATATTTTTTGCTCTTATATAAAAAGATACTTTTGTAGTGTTAGATAGATTATATGGATTTTCTCCACTTTTTATATTTAGTTTATCTATATGAAATTCATCTTTATAACATTTTTTTAGTAAATTTATAGAGTTAAATGTATAGAGAAATCCGTTTAAAGAAGAAAATATATTTGGATTTTCATAGCTTATAGTATTTTCACCTTTGAAGGTCATTTTCATAGGTATTATAGCCATAGATTTGTCGCTTTCACAAGTAATTACATCAGGATGAGCCATAAGACCTACATCTATATCTTTAAAAGCTCCTTGTTTAGCTAAAGTTACTTTTGATCCACTTAAAAATTCTCCAGGACATCCAATTACTATTATTGTTCCACTAAAATTATCTATGACTTTAGATAAAGATAAAGCAGCTCCAATTGACATTTCAGATATTAAATTATGTCCTGATATATGATTTTCTTTATTTGGTGTGTCATATTCACAAAAGAAGCAAATCTTAGGATATCCTGATCCATAAGTTCCACAAAAGGATGTAGGTATATCAAGATAGTTTTTTTTAACTTTAAAATCATGTTTTTCTAATAAATTTGATAAATAATCACAAGCTTTAAATTCTTTAAAACTTTCTTCTGGGTTTTCATATAAATATTTTGATATATTAAATAATTCATTTTTTATAGTATCTAAATAAGATACAATTCTTTGTTTCATATAATAACCTCCACTTATATTAGAGAATATAATAATAGTATTTCCTTATAGAAGTAAAAAAATTATAAAAAAATTTTAATTTTTTTAAATTTTTTTTAGTGGACAAAATAAGATTTGGCTATGTAATGAATAAAATATATAAGAGGGGGCGATAATTAAGTTAATTAAGGTATGAATAAGGAGGATATGAATGAAAAAACAACGTTGTATTATATGTGGTAAGCCTCTTTCAAGTGGTATAATGATAAATAGAAAAGGGATTTGCAGTTGTTGCGAGAAAAGAATTATAAATATTAAAATGGATACAGATTTTTATGAGTTTTATAGGGAATGTATAAAGAAGAATATAGTTCCTACTATCATAAAGGAAGAGGAGTTTAGATGTCAGAGTTACCAATTTTAAACGGTGTTTTAAAATATATAAAAGAAAAAAACACATTATTTTGTATGCCAGGACATAAAGGTGGATTAGGTTTTTTATTTACCTATGAAGGTAATGAATTTATAAAAAATATGATTGAATTTGATCTAACAGAAGTAGAAGGTTTAGATAATTTACACCACTCTAGTGGAATAATAAATGAATCCTGTAATATGTTAAGCAGGTTATATAATTCTAAGAAATCATATTTTTTAGTTAATGGAAGTACTAGTGGAAATCTATCTATGATATTTGCAGCTTTTAATGAAGGAGATAAAATACTAGTAGAAAGAAATTGCCATAGATCCATATTTAATGGAATAATTTTAAGAAAATTAAAACCTTTATATATAAAAGATATAGTATATGAAAGATATAATGCTCCATTAGCACTAGATACAGAAAATTGTTTAAAGCTTATAAGAGAAAATAAAGATGCAAAAGGTATAGTACTAACTTATCCTAATTATTATGGGATTTGTAGCAATTTAAAAGAAATAGTAAGTGAAGCTAAAAAATATAATATGAAAGTGTTAGTAGATTCAGCTCATGGAGCACATTTTGGAATTTCTGAAAATTTGCCTGAAAATCCATTAGACATAGGGGCAGATATGGTAGTTATGAGTGCTCATAAGACTTTACCAAGTCTTACTCAAACTGCCTTTTTACATATAGGAAAAGAATCTACTGTTAACATGGATAAGGTTGATTTTTATGTAAGTGCTTTTTTAAGTACTAGTCCATCTTATTTATTTTTATGTTCCATGGATTACAGCAGATTTTATTTAGAAAAGTGGGGAGAAAACCACTATAATAAATTAATACAAATTGCAGATATATACAGAGAAAAGATAAACAAGCTAGATATATTTCATGTTATAGGAAAAGAAGATATAGGTATTTTAAATAAGTATTATGGCTCTAGAGATGATTTAAATGATATAGATTTAACTAGGTATGTTATAAATGTAGAAGAAGGATTTAGTGGTAATAAGCTTTATGATTATTTAAAAGAAAAAGGAATACAATGTGAAATGAGCGATAGTTTTAATGTTATATGTATATTGTCAACATTTCAAGGGGAGAAACAATTAGATAAGTTATACAAGGTTTTAAAAAACTGTGATAAAGAAGTGTTAAGAGATTCTAATAATAAGAGTTTTAAATATAAAGAAATTAATGTACAAGCTAATCTTTTACCTTATGAGGTAATGGATAGAAAGTATATCTGGAAAAATTTCAAGGAATCAGAAGGTAAAATAGCTTATGATAGTATAGTTTTTTATCCTCCAGGAGTTCCTATAATTATGCCAGGAGAAATAATTAATAAAGAAATAATAGATTCTATATGTTATTATAAGGATGAAGGAACAGACATATTAGGACTAAAAAAAGGAAAAATAAGAGTAGTATCAGAGGAATAATTTGGAGGACATGTTAATTATGAATGAAAAATCAAATAAAGGTAAATTAATAGTTATAGAAGGAACAGATGGAAGTGGAAAAGCTACTCAATCTAAAAGACTTTATGAGAAGTTATTAGCTAGAAATGAAAAAATAAAAAAAATAGAATTTCCAAACTATGAAAGCAAATCTTCTGAATTAATTAAGATGTATTTAAGCGGAGAGTTTGGAAATGATCCTGAAAGTGTTAATGCTTATGCTGCATCTACCTTTTATGCAGTAGATAGATTTGCATCTTATAAAAAGGAATGGGAAGAATTTTATAATGATGGAGGAATAGTTTTAGCAGATAGATATACTACATCTAATATAATACATCAGGCAGTTAAAATAGAAGAAAAAGAAGAAAGAGAAAAATTTTTAAAATGGTTATGGGATTTAGAATTTGAAAAAATGGGTTTACCTGTACCAGATTCAGTTATATTTTTAGATATGCCTCCAAAATATAGTGAGAATCTTATGTCTTCTAGGAAAAATAAATTTACTGGAGAAAAGGAAAAAGATATACATGAAAAAAATTTAGAGTATATAGAAAAATCCTATAATAATGCTAAGGATGTTGCTAAAAAATATGATTGGCATATTATAAATTGTATAAAGGATAATAGGGTAAAAGATATAGAAGAGATAAATAAAGAAATATTAGATCTTTTATAATAAAATATATTTAAACTTTTATTATTAAATAAAATATAAGTTTTTTAATAAATCTTTTAGTTTAAATATAAGAAACACTTACTAAACAAATTTGCTTTAAGGAGGAGATATTATGAAATTAGTTATAGCTATAGTACAAGATGATGATGTTTCAGATTTAATAGATGATTTAACAGAATCAGGATATAGAATTACAAAGTTAGCTACTACTGGAGGATTTCTTAAAGTAGGGAATACTACCCTTATGATAGGTGTTGAAGAAAAAGAAGTAGATAAGGTAATATCTAAGATAGAAGATATATGTAAAACAAGAAAACAAGTTATATCATCTGCATCTCCAATGAATAGTTCAACAGGTATGTATATACCTTATCCTATGGAAGTAAATGTTGGAGGGGCCACAATATTTGTAGTAGATGTAGATAAATTTGTTAGAGTATAATTAATTGGAGTGATAAAGGTGAGTTTAGATGCAATAATAGGACATGAGAATATAAAAAAACAAATAAATAATTCTATAAAAAATAATAGATTCTCTCATGGGAGTATTATTGTAGGAGAAGACGGAATAGGAAAAAGCTTAATTGCTAGAGAAATAGCGGTAAGGTTAATTGGCAAAACTATAGTACGTGAATATGGAGATATAATACAGTATAGAGTTAAAAATAATAAGAAATCTATAGGTATAGATGAAATAAGAAGTTTAATAGAAGAAATAAATAAAAAGCCTATAGAAGGGGATACAAAGGTTGTTATAATATATAATAGTCATTTAATTACAGAAGTAGCTCAAAATGCTTTCTTAAAAACCATTGAGGAGCCTCCTAAAGGCGTTTTCATAATACTTTTGTGTGAGAATATAAATAAGCTTTTAGATACGGTAAAATCTAGATGTGAAGTTTATAAACTTAATAAGCTAAATGTAGAAGAAATAAAAAATTTTATTTTAAACAAAAAAGAATTTAATCTAGATGAAAGTAAATTAAATTCAGCTATTGCATTTAGTGATGGCATACCTGGAAGAGCAGAGAAATTTATAGAAGATAAGTTAATGAAAGAAATAAGAGATATTAGCTTAGATATTATAGTTAACTTAAATAAGTTAGATAGATATAATTATATCTATAAGTATGAAAATTTATTGTTAAAATATAAAAATGATTTTGATGAATTATTTACTTGTATTTTGTCTTACGTTAGAGATGCTTTAGTATACAAGGAAACCGGTAGAAAAGAATTATTATTAAATATAGATAAGTTATCTATTATAAGAGATATTTCAGAAAAATTTTCTTTTATAAAATTAAGTAAGATAATAGATATAGTAAACAGTGCTAAGAATAAATCAAATACTAATGTTAATTTTACATTAGTTTGTGATTCTATGCTTATAAAAATGCAGGAGGTTTAGTATGGTAGAAGTTGTAGGGATTCGTTTTAAAAAAGCTGGGAAAATATATTATTTTGATCCAGGAACTTTAGATATAAAAGATACTGATTTTGCTATAGTGGAAACAGTAAGAGGAGTAGAATTTGGAAGATGCGTTATAGGCAGAAAAAAAATAAAAGAAGAAGATATAGTATCTCCTCTTAAAAAAGTTATAAGAAAAGCTACTGAGCAAGATATAAAAAAACATGAAGAAAACAAAGAAAAAGAAGAAAAAGCTTTAGAAGTATGCTTAGAAAAAGTAAAAGAACATGATTTAGATATGAAACTTATAGATGTAGAGTATACTTTTGATAATAATAAGGTTATATTCTATTTTACAGCAGATGGAAGAGTAGATTTTAGAGAATTAGTTAAGGATTTAGCATCTATATTTAGAACTAGAATAGAATTGAGACAAATAGGAGTAAGAGATGAGGCTAAAATGGTAGGTGGACTTGGACCTTGTGGCAGACCTATGTGTTGTTCTACTTTTTTAGGTGATTTTGCTCCAGTATCAATTAAAATGGCTAAAGAACAAAATTTATCTTTAAACCCTACTAAAATATCAGGAATATGTGGAAGACTTATGTGTTGCTTAAATTACGAACAAAATACTTACGAGAAAATAAGAAAAAATCTTCCTAAGGTAGGTTGTATAGTAGATACAGAATATGGAAGCGGAGAAGTTATAAGTAATAGTGTAGTAAAAGAGCAAGTTAAAGTTAAAATAAAAAGTAAAGATAGTAATGAAGATTTCATAAAAGAAGTACCTATAAAAGAAGTTAAGATTATATCTGGTAGCTATGAAGGTAATGTTGATAGTGTAGATAAGAATGAAATAGAAGTAGATAACGAAGATAAGGATGTAATAAGAGAATTGCTTAAAGAGGACTAGGAGGTACAACAGCAATGAAAGCAGTACTTAAAGTATGTGATATGAAAACTTCTAAAGATATAAATAAAGTAAAAAATGCACTAGCTAACAATCAAGGAATAGTAGCATGCGAAATAAATAAAGATAAAAGAGAAGTAAATATTATTTATGATAACTATTTTTTAAATGTTGATAAGATAATTGAATCTATAGAAGATACGGGATATATAGTTATCTAAAAATAGCTTTAAAAATCAAATGAAACGTGGTAAAATATAAGACGTATAAAGGTTTGATTTTTAAGGAGGTGTGTTACATATGGCATATAAAATTACAGATGCTTGCGTAAGCTGCGGAGCATGTGCTTCAGAATGTCCAGTTAACGCTATAAGTCAAGGAGATGCTCTTTTTGTTATAGATGCAGACACTTGTATTGATTGCGGAAATTGTGCTAATGTTTGTCCAGTAGGAGCACCAGTTCAAGAATAATAATTGTTATTAAGGAAAAGACCGTCATTTGGCGGTCTTTTACTTTAATGGTTAATAATATATAATAAATATTTTACATAAAGGTGAAAAAATATGAAATCAATAGATAATTTTGTGAAAATAGATGAAACAATAGATGATCTTCAGCTTAAAGGAATAAAAGTAATACAGAAAAAAAAATCCTTTAGATTTGGTATAGATGCTGTTTTGCTTTCTAATTTTTCTAAAGTTAAAAATGGAAATAAGGTTATTGATTTATGTACTGGAACAGGAATAATTCCTTTTATAATAGCAGGAAAAACTAAAGCAGAATACATAAAAGGGATTGAGATACAAGAAGATATGGTAGAAATGGCTAATAGAACAGTTTCTTATAATGAACTTCAAGAAAGAGTGGAGTTTATAAATAAAGATTTAAAAGATATAAAGTTTATAAAGAGCTTAGATAAAGTAGATGTAGTAACTGTTAATCCTCCATATAAAGTAAGCGGTACAGGAATTATTAATAAAAATGATAAAAATACTATAGCTAGACATGAAATATGTTGTAATTTAGATAATGTTATGGAAGCTTCTAAAATACTTTTAAAAGATAAGGGCAAATTTTTTATGGTACATAGACCAGAAAGAATAGCAGATATCATGTGTTCTATGAGAAAATTTAAAATAGAACCTAAGCTAATTAAAATGGTATATCCATCTTATAATAAAAAACCAACTATGGTTTTGATAGAAGGACAAAAAAATGCAGGAAAATTTTTAAAATGGGATAAACCATTGTATGTGTATGATGAAAATAACCAGTATACAAGAGAAGTAAAGGATATTTACGGAATTGAATGATAAAGGTGGTTATAAAATGGAAGAAAAAAAAATAGGGAAACTATATGTAGTACCTACCCCTATAGGAAATTTACAGGATATAACATTAAGAGCCCTAAATGTTTTAAAGGACGTGGATCTAATAGCTGCAGAAGATACTAGGCAAACTCTTAAATTGTTAAATCACTTTGAAATAAAAAAAACATTAATAAGTTACCATAAATTTAATGAAGAAAATAAAAGTGATAGTATAATATATAATCTTTATGAAGGTAAGAATATAGCACTTGTATCAGATGCTGGAATGCCAGGAATATCAGACCCAGGAAGTGTACTTATTTCAAAATGCATAGAAAAAAATATAAAATTAGAAGTACTTCCAGGAGCAACAGCTGTGATAACTGCACTTGTTTATTCAGGATTAGATACTACTAAATTTCTATTTAGAGGATTTATACCTAGAGATAAAAAGAAGAGAGATAGCTTAATAAAAGATATTGAAAATAGAACAGAAACATTAGTTTTTTATGAAGCTCCTCATAGATTGATATCTACATTAAATTTACTTAAAGATAAATTAGGAGATAGAACGGTAGCAGTATGTAAAGAACTTACAAAAATCCATGAAAATATTATGAGAGAAAGTTTATCTAAAGCTATAGATTATTATAGTAGTAATTCTCCTAAAGGTGAGTATGTATTAATATTAGAAGGAAAGAGCCTAAAGGAAATAGAAGAAGAAGAGATAGCTAAATGGAAGGATATCTCTATAGAAGACCATATAAGACTTTATATAAAAAAAGGTAACAGTAAAAAAGAATCAGTAAAATTAGTTGCAAAAGAAAGAAAAATTCCTAAATCAGAAGTGTATAAATATTCTATAGATATATAATAAAAGAGTCTCATTTATATGAGACTCTTTTATTATTGTATATTTATTTGTTATCTCTTATTTCGCTAAGACATTTTTGACATATGTTTTTTCCTTTATAGTTTATAACATCTCTAGCATTACCACAGAATATACATGCAGGTTCATATTTCTTTAATATAATTTGTTCCCCATCAACATATATTTCTAAAGCATCTTTTTCAGCAATATCTAATGTTCTTCTAAGTTCTATTGGGATAACTATTCTTCCTAACTCATCTACTCTTCTAACTACACCTGTTGATTTCATTAATTTTCCTCCTCAATTTTCAATTTTCGACATAAGTTTAATTAAATAATAGCAAATGTGACATTAAAAATCAATGTAATTCAAAATAAGTTTACAAAATTCTTATGTATTTCCATCTAAAGTTAATATACTACCAAAAACGATAAAAGTCAATATGTTTTTTTACAAAAAATAACTGTAAATACACATATTCATGTCAGATATACCAACGTTTTGAACCTAATTGAAACCTTGTTTTAATTTATTTACTAATATATAAATTAAAAGCAATTATATCTTAGAAAATAGTAATAAAATGGATAAATAAAGACTAATGTCGAAATTTGTTGATAATGATATTATAAATAAAAATATAAGAAAAGTAAATATTTAAAATTTTTGTATGTAATGAATAGTGTAAATTATGCTGTATTTACACTAAGAAGATACTATATATCTACAATATAAGGACGATTATAGTAATATAGATATATTAGTTTATTATGGTAAAAAGTCTTTATAAATACTTCTATTTATTTATAAATATGATATTATGTAAAAAATAGTAATTAATTTAATATATATATTGTCAAAATAGAAAATTAATATCTAATTTTTAAAGTTTTAAACAGATATATTTCATTTAATGTATATATATGTTGATAATTTCATAACATAGGTGTGAATAACATATAAAATATAAGGCTTAACATATTGATAACATTAGATTTTAGTTATCCACAATTTTTGTGGACAACTACCTTGAAAATGTGGATAAGTATTTTAAAATGAATTTTTATGTGTTTTTTGAATGTAGAATATATAATTATATCAATTTAAAGAAAAAACATATAATTAAGATATTTTTTCAAAAAAAATGTTAAACTATTATAGGGATTTTAGTATATAATAATATATGTAAGTATTAAAAAGTATACTATTTTGGAGGTTTTTAAAGTGAAGGACACTAAACTCAGTACCATAGAATACATAGACAAATTAGCTAAGGAGATATCAAATAATACTATTGTTGGTTACGAAGAACTTCCTAAATATGATTTGTTTTTATCTCAGGTAATCGATTATTTGAATGATAAGTTTGAAGAAGAAGATTATACTAACAATATAGTACAAAATTATATAAAGAATGAAGTTATATCTAAACCTCAAGATGGTAAAAAAAGAGGTTATACTAAATTGCATTTAGCTCAATTAGTTCTTCTTAGTTATATGAGACCACTACTTACTACTGAAGAAATAAAAAAAGTTTTTACTTTAGCTTTTAATGAAATAAATGATAGAAGCGATGATATAATATCTTGGGAAATGGCATATAAAATGTTTTCTGATATACAAAAGGAAAGTTTCCAAGATTTTGTTTCAAAACAACATTTTAATGATGAAAAGTTAAAGTCTATGATAAAAGAAATGAATTTGAAAGAGGAAGAAGAAAGCAGGATAAGTGAATTTTTAATAGTTATGACTTTAATATGTCAAGCTAGTGCAATAAAAAAATTAGTTAAGAGAATAGTATATGAACATATAGAAGGAAGTAAAGAAGAGTAGTTTATGATTATAAGAGTATTAACAGTATAATTTTATTATATAAAATAAAATTATGTTTCTATAAGGTAAAAAGTTATTAATAATAATCTAGTTAGATTATTATTAATAACTTTTTGTTATACTTACAAAGTATTTAATTTAATAAACATATACTTTGACAAGAAATGCCTTCTTCTTTTCCAGTAAAACCTAATCCTTCTTCAGTGGTAGCTTTTATGTTAAGTTGATCAAGAGTTATATTTAATGAACTACATATATTATTTTTCATTTCATTAATGTAAGGAAATATTTTTGGTCTTTGAGCAATTATACAGCAATCAATATTTATTATTTTATATTCTTTTTTATTAATTAAATCATTTACTTTTTTTAGTAAAGTTAAGCTAGAAATATTTTTATATTGAATATCAGTATCTGGAAAATGCCTTCCTATATCTCCTAGAGAAGCAGCGCCTAGTAGTGCATCCATAATAGAATGTAATAATACATCAGCATCAGAGTGACCTAAAAGTCCTTTTTCATGATTAATTTTTACGCCACCTAGAATTAAATCTCTATTTTTAACTAATTTATGTACATCATATCCTAATCCAATTTTCATATGTAATACCTCCAATATAGTATAAACTATATACAAATATAAAAAAAAGTGCAAGTATAAGTTGCACTAAGAAATGTGTTTATTGTAATGAATTAATTTAATTGATTTATCGTGATTATTCTGGGAAACTAACTTATTTTTAAGAAAGTTTAATAAAAATAATAAGAAAGGTCTTTTGTTACTTTTACATACAGATTTCTTTTTAAAATTAACATATACTATTTTTTTATTCATATAATCACGACCTTTCATAATATATTCTATATGATAATGATACCATAAATTTGAAATAAAGTTAAGAAAATTTAAACAATTTAAATAATTTATTTCTTTATATTATTAGTGTATTCAATTAATGCTAAGTTGTCCACAATTTATGCACAGTTCTGTGGATAATGTTTATAAATGCTAAATGTATATAAATTAGTGAATCTGTAGCAAAAAAGTATAAGTTGTATTATTGTGGTAAGTATAAAAAAAATGTAGTTGAAATTGATCAATTAACAGATATACCACAAGTTATTAACAGGTGAATTGTGGATAATGTTGATAACTAACTTAAAAGTATATTCAAAATAGATATATATTATTCTAAAAATTTTTTTGTACACAATAATAATAAATAATATCCACATTGTATATAATTTTAATACTATAGTATATGTGGTATAATATTATAAAATTTACTTTAGGAATATTAAGATAAATAATAAATCAAGTATTCTGTAGATATTTTGTAAAAAATAAAAACTTAGGTTATTATAATAGTTTTATTATAAAAAGACTAAAAGTAATAAATAGTTTGCAAAAATACTGGAATAGGGTGACTAGTTGTTTATTTGAATATACCTTACATAAAGGAGAATAAGATGTTTCGTAATAATAAATTAAAACTACTTTCTATAATGATTATAGTAGTTGTAGTATTATTTTCTGGGTGCCAAAAGAAAGTAAGTAAGAAAAATGATGATTCTAAAAAAGTAGTAAAAAAACAAACTGAAAAGGTTAAAAAATCTAATGAAGAGCTTAGAAAATTTACAAAGGAACCTCTTATATATAATGATAAAAGTATTCCAGTTTTAATGTATCATTCTGTAGATTATGAAAAAGATAATGGTCTTAGAATGCCTAAGGAAAAATTTGAAAAACAAATGAAATATCTAAAAGATAATGGATATACTACTTTAACCTTAGATGAATTTTATGATTTTTTAGTTAATAATTCTCCAATACCTAAAAAATCTATAGTTATTACTTTAGATGATGGATATGTGGATAACTATAATAATGCATATCCTATATTAAAAAAATATGGTTTAAAAGCATCTATATTTGTTATAACAGGAAATATAGATAAAGATAAGAGGACCGTAAATTCAAAACAAATAAAAGAGATGGCAAAGAATGGAGTTATGTGTTTTAGTCATACAGTAAAACACGATCAATTAGATAAGCTATCCTATGAAAAACAATTAGATACACTTAAAAAATCTAAAGAGACTCTAGAAAATTTATTAAATAAAGATTCTAAATATATTGCATATCCTTATGGAAAATGGAATGAAGATACAATAAAAGCAGTGAAAAAATTAGGATATACTATGGCAGTTACCACTGAAGGTGGATGGACTTCAAAAGACAATGGAATATATACTTTAAATAGAGTCTATGTAAGTTCTCTTTATAGTATGGATGAATTTATAAGGAGAATAACTAACCCAGATTATAATAAAAACTAATATAAAATTTAATATATTAATGAAGAAAAATTTATAAACTAGCTATCTAAATTTATTTTAGATAGCTAGTTTTTTATACTTTTATTTATAGTTTATATAAAGCATAGTTATATTTTACATTTACATTAAGTATTATATAAAGAAAATACTCATTAACATTAATATATATGGGGGATAAAATGGTAAATTATATTTGGTTTTTTATTATATTTATAGGGATATGTGTAGGTATATTTACAGGAAGAGCAGATATTTTATCTAAATCAATAATGGAATCTGCAAATAGTACTGTAGATTTGATGATAAAACTTTTAGGGGTTATGTGTTTATGGTGCGGTGTTATGAAAATTGCTCAAAAAAGTGGGTTAACAGATAAGCTATCTAAACTTTTAAGACCTATACTAAAGAAGGTATTTAAAAAGGCAGGGAGAGATGAAGAAACTTTAGGTGCCATTATTATGAATATAACTGCAAATATGATGGGACTTTCAAATGCTGCTACTCCTTTTGGAATTAAAGCTATGGAAAATTTGCAAAGATTAAATGATAAAAAAGATACAGCATCAGATGATATGGCTATATTTTTAGTACTAAATGCAGCCTGTATTCAGATATTTCCTACAACAATAATATCAATTAGAGCTGCAGTTGGATCTAATAATCCTGCAGAGATAATAGTTCCTGCAATAATAACTACAGGAACAGCAGCTGTTGTTGGAGTGCTAGTTTGTAAATTACTACAAAGATATTTTTAAAAGTAAAGTTAATTTTAAAATAGGAGGAGTATATGAATATAGAAAGTTTAATAATACCTTTAATAATATTACTTATAATAACCTATGGAGCTGTAAAAGGTGTAAAAGTTTATGAATGTTTTATAGAAGGGGCAAAGGATGGAATAAGTATATGTCTTAGAATATTTCCATATCTTTTAGCTATGATATTTGCTATAACAATATTAAGAGAGTCTAAAGGTTTAGATTATATAATAAAGATTGTAAATCCTTTTGTAAAATATATAGGTCTTCCAGGAGAAGTTGTACCTTTAGTTCTTATAAAACCCTTATCTGGTAGTGGAGCATTAGGTACATTTACTGATATTATAAAAAACTATGGAGCAGATGGATATATAGGAAGAATTGCTTCAGTAATAATGGGTTCTACAGAAACTATCTTTTATACATTAACGGTATATTTTGGTGCTGTTGGAATTAAAAAAATAAGACACACATTATGGGCAGCTATTATAGCAGATATAACAGCTATTATAACAGCTATTATAGTTATAAATAATATTTTTTATTAATTTGTATTGACATATAGAAACTGAGTGTATATAGTATATATATAATATATACACTATACACAATAGGTAATTGTGTATACTATTATAAAGAAAATCAAAAGATAATACTATAGATTGGGAAACTTAATAAAGATATAAAGTGGAGGGGAAAAGATGATAGAGTTATTAAACGTTAATAAATCCTATAATGGAAAAATTAAGGCTGTAGATAATTTAAACTTAACTGTAAGAGATGGTGAAATATTAGGATTTTTAGGTCCTAATGGAGCAGGAAAAACTACAACTATAAAAATGATAACAGGCATTATTAATTCAGATAGCGGAAATATAAAAATAGATGGTATTGATATAAAAGATAATCCTATAAGAGCAAAGAAACAGTTTGGATTTGTTCCAGATAGTCCTGACATGTTTTTAAAATTAAAAGGAATAGAATATTTAAATTTTATAAGTGATATATATGAAGTTCCAATGAAAGAAAGAAAAAGTAAGATAGAAGATTTATCTAAAAGACTTAATATGGATCATGCTCTTGGTGATAAAATCCAAAGTTATTCTCATGGTATGAGACAAAAGATAGTTATAATGGGTGTTCTTATACACAATCCTAATGTATGGATATTAGATGAACCTATGACAGGATTAGATCCTAAATCTTCTTTTATGTTAAAAGAAATGATGAGAGAGCATGCAAGAAAAGGTAAAAGTGTTTTTTTCTCTACTCATGTTTTAGAAGTAGCAGAAAAATTATGTGATAGAATTGCAATAATAAATAAAGGTAAAATATTAAGATGTGGAACTATTGATGAAATAAAAGAACACTTTAAAACAAATGAGTCACTAGAAGACATATTCTTAGAGGTGACAAAAAATGAGTAAATATATAAGTTTATTAAAAGTATTTTTAAAATCTACAGAAACTATGAAAAATAAAAATAAAAAAAGCCTAATTTCTTTAGTAGTATTATTAATTATAGGAATGCTTCCTCTAGTAAAAAATATTATAGATATTATAAATAAAGGCTATGATGCCCTTTCCTTGATAAATCAACAAGGAATTATAGTTTCATTAGGTTTATCCTTTGTATCTGTAATGATATTTTTCTTTGGATCATTTTATATACTTAATTCTTTTTATTTTTCAGAAAGTATAGAAAGTATTTTGTATTTACCACTTAAGCAATCTCAAATATTAGGAGCTAAATTTACTTTAGTAGTAATATATCAATATATTATTCAAGGAGTATTTGCCCTTCCTTTAATTATTGTGTATGGAATAAAAGCAAATGAAGGAATTATTTATTATATATATTCTTTAATAATATTTTTAATAAATCCTATAGTGCCTTTAGTTATAGCTTCTATAATAGTAATGTTTATAATGAAGTTTTCAAATACATTTAAAAATAAAGATAGAATAAAAACATTTAGTGGAATATTACTTTTTATTATAATCCTTCCATTAACAATGTATATTCAAAAACTTGCTCAAAAAGGTATTAGTCCAAAGGAATTTCAAAACTTAGTTAAAGGAAGCAGTGGTTTTAATTTAGATGTTATTTCTAATTTGTTTTTGTCTTCTAAATTTGCTTCTTTAAGTTTAATTAACAGTAAAAATATATCTGGCATATTAAATTTAGCTGTGTTTATACTTATAAATTTATTATTTATAGCGTTATTTACATGGGTAGGAGAAAAACTATATTTTAAGGGAGTTATAGGAATATCAGCAGTATCATCTAAAAGAAAAAGATTGAATAAAAAAGAGATAGAAAAGTTATCTTTAAAAAAATCTAAGTTAAGAGCTTATGTAGAAAAAGAAATTAAATTAATATTTAGAACGCCTCCATATGTATTAAATGGTGTTATAAGTGGTGTTATACTTCCTGTAATTTTCATAGGTTCTATGATTTTTGGAGGAGATATGAAAGATATAATACCAAGTATATCTGGTAACCTTTATGATAGTGGTATGGTAAGTTTTATATTTATTATATCTTTAGGGATATTCTTGTTTTTAGGAGCTATGAATCCTTTAAGTTCTACAGGAGTATCTAGAGAAGGAAGTAGCATATATCTAAATAAATATATGCCTGTAAATTATGAAACTATATTAATGTCAAAAGTAATATCATCCTTTATAATAGAAGGAATAACTACTTTGATATGGATTATACCTGTGTTTATAGTGTTAAAGTTACCAATAACTATTTCTTTATCTATATTACTAATATCAATAGTTACTATTATTTTTTCTAATCTTATAGGAACAGTTATAGATTTAAATTTTCCTAAGTTAAATTGGGATAATGAGCAGGAAGCTATAAAGAAAAACTTAAATCCATTTATAAATTTATTTTTAAGTATTATAATAGGTGGTATTATTATATACTCTTCTTATAAATTTAATTTAGATAGTTTATATACTTTCATTTATATTTTTTCTATAATATTAATTTTAGATATAGTAGTTTATTTTCTATTAAAAACTAAAGGACAAAAATTATTTGAAAGCATTAAATAATTTAGTTTTTACTATTAAAACTATGTTAAAGTAAAAAAAGTGTGCCTTAAGATAAATATTTTAAGGTACACTTTGTTTTTATATACTTTTATCTAAATTAGAATTAAGTTTTATTTTACTAAATTTACGTTTAAATGCTATAAAAATAGCTAAACCTTCAAAAATCCATTGAATTGAGCTTATCCACCAAACAAAAGTTACTGGCAGTTTTAGATAATATATTAAGTATACTAATAATGGTAGTCTTATAAACCAGCTAGAGATTAAAGAAATAAAAAATGGTGTTTTAGTATCTCCAGATCCTTTTAATGCTCCTCCTAAAATCATAGATATTCCCATAGGAACTTGTTCAATAGAAGCTATCATAAGACAAGTTGTTCCTAATTTAATTACATCTAGCTCTGTTTTTTTTATAAATAAAGAAATAAGAAATTTTGGTACAATCAAAAACATAATAGAGCATATAAGCATAAAAGTTATACCTATAATAGTACAAATATAAGCATAGTGTTTAGCTTCTCTGTATTCTTTATTCCCTATTTTATGTCCTACTAAAGTAGTTGCTGCTATAGAAAAACCTGTTGCAGGCATAAAAGATACAGATTCTATAGTGGTAGTTATTTGATTTGCAGCAAAAGATATTTGTCCAAGATACATTATTAATACAGTACCTATTAATCTTATTAACTCTATAGCAGCTTGCTGCATAGAAGCTGGAGTAGATAGCTTTATTAGCTTTTTTAATTTACCTTTATTAATTTTCTTTATATATTTAAAGCGTAATTTTATTTCAGAAAACTTAAAAGTATATATAAGTATAAATATGAATCCGCTTATTTGAGCTGTAGCAGTTGCTATAGCTGCACCTTTTACTCCAAGTTCTGGGAAACCTAATTTACCAAATATTAAAACCCAATCTAAAAATAAATTTATTATATTGATTATAATAGAAGCAATTAAAGGAGTCTTTGTATTCTTGCTACCTTTTAATACAGCGTTTAAAATATTCATTAACATATTAAAAAAGATTCCAACGGAAGTTATTCTCATATAAATTATGCCTAAAGAAAGTACAGTATCTCTAGCTCCTGCAAAGTATAGAATCTTAGGGGCAAAAATTAAAGTATTTGTGCATATCAAAAGCCCTATTACAAAGGTAGCAAAACAGCCTAAAGAGGCATAGTGTTCAGCTTTGATTTTATCTTTATTTCCTAGTTTTCTTGATACTAAAGATATTGTTCCGATAGATAAACCCATAGCTACAAAAACATTTGATAGTGTGTACATGATTTCTGAACTCAGTCCAACAGTACTTACTGCTACTTGACCACCATATTTACCTACCATCATTGTGTCTAGAACCCATATAAGCATATAAAGTATCATTTCAAAAACTGCAGGTAGGGCTAAGGCTAAAACTTCTTTTATAATTTTTTTATTAAACATGTTATTTTGTCCTCCTGACTATAATAATAAGCTATACTTATATATATACACTATTTTTTAATTATTGAGAATACTTATAAATAATGTAAAATATAAATATAGAATATTTTTAGTTTTATTATGAGGTGAACTTTATGTTAAATTGGAAAGAATTATATTCTGAATGTGTAAATTGTAATAAATGTGATCTTTCGAAAAATAGAACAAATATGGTTTTTGGAGAAGGAAATCTAAAATCTCCTATAATGTTTATTGGAGAAGCACCTGGAGCAGATGAGGATAGAACAGGAAGACCTTTTGTAGGACGAGCAGGAAAACTTTTAACTAAAGCTTTAACTGCACTAGAGCTTACAAGAGAAAAAGATTATTATGTATGCAATATATGTAAATGTAGACCTGCAAATAATAGAAATCCATTTGAAGAAGAAGCAAAAGCTTGTATCCCTTATTTAAGAAATCAATTTGCTTTAGTAAAACCTAAAATAATAGTTTGTTTAGGAGCAGTTTCTTTAAGATACATAATGGGAAACAATTATAGGATAACTAGAGATAGAGGAACTTGGATAGAAAGAAAAGGATGTTATATGACAGCTACTTTTCATCCAGCAGCAATACTTAGAGATGAAAATAAAAAAAGAGTTTTTTGGGAAGATTTAAAAAGTATAAAAAATAAATATGATGAATTAAAAAAAGAGGAAGAATAAAATAATTTAAATAAAAAATTTTTAATATACATAAAATAAACTAATTAGTTAATAATAGAAAATACAGATAGTTGACATTGAAAAATTTATATATTATGATTAAATTAATCTAAATGCTAAGAAGGAAAGAGTATTAAGTAGATTTGTTAAAAGAGAGTTGGGTTAGGTGAAAGCCAATAACATTGAAGCTTAAGAATATGGCTCCAGAGCAGGCTATTTGAAATTTAAAGTAGGATAGTTCGGTATCAACCGTTATATTGAAAAGTAATAAATATTGTTACTTATTAAGGCTTTTGTTGAGAGATAAAAGTGAATTAGAGTGGTACAGCGAATAATGCGCCTCTATATAAAGATATCTTTATATAGAGGCTTTTTTATATGAAAATAAAGAGGAGGAGAAATAAATGACAAAAGGAAATTTTTATATAACAACACCTATATATTACCCTTCAGCTAAATTACATATAGGTAACACTTATACTACAGTAGCAGCAGATGCTATATCTAGATTTAAAAGATTATCAGGCTATGATGTTATGTTTTTAACTGGAACAGATGAACATGGCCAAAAGATACAAAGATTAGCGGAGAAAAAAGGGGTAACTCCAAAAGAGTATGTAGATGAAATAGTAGCAGGAATAAAAGATTTATGGAAAATGATGAATATAAGTTATGATAAATTTATAAGAACTACTGATGATTATCATATAGAAGTAGTTCAAAAAATATTTAAGACTTTATATGAAAAAGGAGACATATACAAAGGACATTATGAAGGTTCTTACTGTACTCCTTGTGAATCATTTTGGACAGAAAATCAATTAGTTGATGGTAAATGTCCAGATTGTGGAAGACCTGTGGAAAAAGCAAAAGAAGAAGCTTATTTCTTTAAAATGTCTAAATATGCTCCAAAACTTATAGAGTATATAGAATCTCATCCAGAATTTATACAACCAGAATCAAGAAAAAATGAAATGTTAAATAATTTCTTAAAACCAGGACTTCAAGATTTATGTATATCTAGAACTTCATTTGACTGGGGAATTCCAGTAACTTTTGATGAAAAACATGTAATATATGTTTGGATAGATGCATTAGCAAACTATATAACAGCTTTAGGATATGGAACTTCAAATGATGAATTATATAAAAAATATTGGCCAGCAGATGTACATTTAGTTGGAAAAGATATACTTAGATTCCATACTATATATTGGCCAATAATACTTATGGCTTTAGATTTACCACTACCTAAGCAAGTATTTGGACATGGATGGTTATTAGTAGATGGTGGAAAAATGTCTAAATCAAAAGGTAATGTTGTAGACCCTGTAGTTTTAGTAGATAAATTTGGATGTGATCCAGTAAGATATTATTTACTTCATGAAATACCTTTTGGTGCAGATGGAATGTTTAATAATGAGATTTTTATAAAGAGAATAAATTCAGATTTAGCTAATGATTTAGGAAATCTTTTATCTAGAACAGTGGCTATGGTAGAGAAATATTTTGATGGAACTATTCAGGCTCCTACTTGTAAAGAAGATATAGATGAAGAATTAATAAGTTTAGCATTAGAAACTCCTAAAAAATTAGAAGATCATATAAGTGAACTTAAAATACCAGAAGCTTTAGATGAGGTTTGGAATTTAATTAGAAGAGCTAACAAATATATAGATGAAACTACACCTTGGATACTTGCTAAAGATGAAAGTAAAAAAGAAAGATTAGGAACAGTACTATATAATTTATGTGAAAGCTTAAGAATAGTATCTGTATGTATATCAGCATTTTTACCTGAGACTAGTGAAAAAATGAACCTTCAATTAAATACAGACTTAGTATCTTGGGATAGTGTAGCTTCTTTTGATGGAACAAAAGCTGGAGCTAAAGTTAAAAAAGGAGAAGCTATATTTCCAAGAATAGATGTAGATAAAAAATTAGAAGAATTAAATAAGCTAAAAGAAGAACAACAAAAGGCTTTAAAAAAGAAAGAAATGAAACCTATAAAAGAAGAAATAACAATAGATGATTTTGAAAAAATAGATTTAAGAGTAGTAAAAGTTTTAGATTGTGAACCGGTAAAAGGTGCTAAAAAGCTTTTAAAATTAAAAGTAGATTTAGGTGGAGAAGAAAGACAGGTAGTATCAGGGATATCTAAATATTATAAACCAGAAGAATTAATAGGTAAAAAAGTTATATTAGTAGCTAACTTAAAGCCTGTTAAATTAAGAGGAGAGCTGTCTCAAGGTATGATTCTTGCAGGATCAACAAATGATGATAGTGAGTTATTTGTAGGTACTATAGATGGAGATCTTGAAAGTGGTAATATAGTTAGATAAGTTATATATATTTATTTTATAAAATAGAAGCTGGTACAAATCAGCTTCTATTTAATTATATATAGATAGGATAAATTGATTATAGTGATAATTTCTTAATAAATACAAGAATTTTCTAGTAATATATGTGTTTATTTTGTCATTATATTGAATTTAATGAAATTACATTTTATAATCTATTTGTAGTTTAGAATAAAAATAAATATTATAACAAGAGGAGTTTTACATATGAAATTTTTGATAGCAGCTATCATAGGTGCCCTTATAGGATATACAACTAATTGGATAGCTATAAAGATGCTTTTTAGGCCTTATACTGAAAAAAGGTTTTTAGGAATAAAGTTACCTTTTACACCAGGTCTTATTCCTAAAGAAAAAAATAGAATTGCTAAAAGTGTAGGTGAAGCAGTAGGAACAGAGCTTTTATCTAGTAAAACTATAGTTCAATATATTTCTAGTGAAAAAGTAAATAACAAAATAAGTAATTGGGTTAAATATAAAATTGAAGGTTTTTTGTATAGTGATAAAACCTTAGAGGAAAATTTAAAGGGAATTTTAAAGTCTAAATATGATACAGTATCTAAAAAGTTAAAAGGATATATAGAAAATAGTATTATTTGTGTATCAAAACGAGAAAAAAATATAACAAAAATAAAAAACAGTATAAATGAAAAATTAGAATCTGTTTTAGAAAATAACCCAGAAAAAATACTTAATACTGAAGTTTATAAAAATATAGAATTAAGCTTGAAAAACACTTTAGAAGGATATTTAAGTTCTGATAGATTAAAAAATAAAATTAATTCATTAATGGCTATGAAAATTGAACATTTAGAATCTAGTGATAAAAGATTAATAGATCTATTAACTGATGGACTTAATGAAGAACTTAAGATATATGTTTATAAAAACAGAGATGCTATAAGTAGTTATATTAAAGATACTTTGAGAGAAAAGGAAAATTCTGATAAGTTTAGAATAATAATAAAAGAAGCAATAACTAATAATTTTGGATCATTAGTATCTATGTTTTTAGATTTAGATTCTATTTTAGATAAACTAACTATACACATAAACGATTATTTAGATAAAGACGAAACTAGAGAAGATATAGCGGTTTATATAAATAAGATTATAGATAAAATAATGCAAATTGAGATTAAAGAAATAATTAAAAATATTCCTAAAGATAAGAAAAATGATATTATAGAAAAACTTAGAACTTATATACTTGAAGAAATAAAAAATATAGATACAGTAAGTTTATTGTTTAGTGAATTGAATAATTATATAGAGAATAAAAATTCTATAAAAGATATAGCAAAAGATTTAAATGTAGATTTATATGCTATAGTAAATGACTATATAGATAGATTTGTAAATAGCAGCGATTTTAATAGTTTAGTAAAAGAACTAGTAAGTTATTTTATAGATAACAACATGAAAATTTCTGTTAAAAATATAATTGGAACTGAAAATAAAAATATATCAAAAGAGATTTCTCATACTTTTATGGATGTGTATAAAGGATTTATAAAGGAAAAAGGAGAAGAGATTATAGGGTTTTTAAATATATCCCAAATTGTAGAGGAAAGAATAAAAGAGTTTGATGTTTATACAGCAGAGGATATTATATTAAAAATTTCTCATAAAGAATTAAAGGCTATAACTTGGCTTGGTGCAGTTCTTGGAGCAATAATAGGAATTTTATCTCCAATACTTAATAATATATATTAATTATATAAATTTAAGTTATTTGATTTTTTATATAAAAGTTATTATGATTTTAAGATTGAAAGATTTAATTTTTATAAAGTTTAAAATTATGTTTAAATTTTAAGGGGGATGATTATGAAGGAGAAGTATAAAATATTTGATGCACATGCTCATTATGATGATGATGAGTTTTCAAAGGATAGAGATAGTGTTATAAAAGATTTAAAAAAGAATAAAATTTTAGGAGTAATAAATTGTGGAGCATCCCTAAAATCATCAGTACAGTCAGTAGAACTGGCTAATATCTATGATTTCTTCTATGCAGCAGTAGGTGTGCATCCTGAAAATTCAATGGAAGTAAATGAAGAAACATTAGAAAAAATAGAATCTCTTACAAAAAATAAAAAAGTAAAAGCTATAGGGGAAATAGGATTAGATTATTACTATAAAGAAAATCCAGATAAAAATATTCAAATAGATGGCTTTAGAAAGCAAATGGCATTAGCCCAAAAATTAGATTTACCAGTAGTTATACATGATAGAGATGCCCATTTAGATACTCTAAATATTATAAAAGAATTTCCTAAAGTTAAAGGTGAAGTTCATTGTTTTTCAGGTAGTGTAGAATTTGCTAGACAATGTATAGATTTAGGGTATTATATAGGTGTTACTGGTGTTATAACTTTTAAAAATGCAAAAAAAGTAATTGAAGTAGTAAAAGATATACCTTTAGATAGAATATTAGTGGAAACAGATTGTCCTTATATGGCTCCTGTGCCTTTAAGAGGAAAGAGAAATAGATCTGAATATATAAAATATATGATAGATAAAATAGCAGAAATAAAAGAATTAGATTCAGAAACTGTAAGCGATCAAATACTAAAAAATATTGAGAATTTATTTAATATAAGTGTTTAGTTTTGTAATTTAGTTAGCTTAAAATTTATTTTTATAATTAAAATAGATTTTTTAGCATATATTAATAATAAATTTTAGCTTAACAAAAGGATTCCACCAAAAATTTTATGTTAGCAATCAATTTATATATAGATTTATGCAAATGATTGCATTAGGGATAAAAAAACTGGGCAATTTGACAGAAATTAATATACAGAATATAATATCAATGTTGATTTTGCCCGAAGGAGGTTTCAATGGTGGAAAGATTAGCTAGACAGTTTAAAAAATATTTTTCCAATGGTCCTAAGGCAATTTTTATTGTTGTATTGATATTAATGACAACAGGG
The DNA here is from genome assembly GCF_039521385.1 of Clostridium oceanicum. NCBI lineage: Bacteria > Bacillati > Bacillota > Clostridia > Eubacteriales > Clostridiaceae > Clostridium > Clostridium oceanicum. The sequence continues at coordinate 29,225 of NZ_BAAACG010000013.1, forward strand.
GTAGTTATTAGCAAAGAGAGAAAAAGAGTAACAGTTTCTATAGACGGAAAGAATGTAAAAAATATAACAACATTTAAAAAGACATATGGTGATGTTTTAAAAGCAAATAACATAACCATAGGGCCAAAGGATAAAGTTACACCCAGCTTAAATGAAAATATAAAGCACGGGAGTAAAATCTCTATAAAAAAAGCTGTAGATGTAAAAGTGAATGTAGATGGGAAGGACATAGCTTTTAAATCTGCAGAAGAAAATGTAGGGAAGATGCTGAAAAAAGAAGGTATAAGCTTAAGAGATATAGATAAAGTATTACCTTCTAAAGACACTAAGTTAAAAAAAGGATTAAACGTTTCCGTTATAAGAGTGGAAACTAAGTTGGTTAAGACAACAAAACATATACCTTATGAAGTGGTAACAAAAAAAGATAAGTCTCTTTTCAAAGGAAGCAAAAGGACAATCAAAGAAGGACAAAATGGAGAAAAAGAATTCACTACAAAGATAGTGTATGAAAATGGAAAAGAGGCCAGTAGAAAAATTGTTGCTCAAGCAATAAAGAAACAGCCAGTTTCTAAAATAATAGCTATGGGAACGAATTCAAGTCCTACATTTTCTAGAGGTGGTAGTATATCAAATGGAAGATGTATGAGAATGAGAGCCACAGCTTATTGTTCATCCTATGAAGATACAGGTAAAAATCCTGGAGATGCAGATTATGGAGTAACAGCTACAGGAACTGCTGCAAAAAGAAATCCTAATGGATACAGTTCAATAGCTGTAGATCCAAGAATAATACCTTTAGGTACTAAAGTGTATGTTGAAGGTTATGGATATGCTATAGCAGAAGATACTGGTGGAGCTATAAAAGGTAATGTTATAGACTTATACTTTAATTCCAGTTCAGAAGTTGATAACTGGGGTTCAAGATGGGTAAACTTGTATATTATGAATTAGAAATTAGGAGCGATAGCTCCTATTTTTTCTATTTAGTAAAACATATTATTGGAGGAAATTTATGATTAAGGAAGTTATTGTAGTTGAAGGTAGAGATGATATTACTGCTGTAAAAAGAGCAGTAGATGCTGAAATGATAGCAGTAGGTGGATTTGGAATAAATAAAAAAGTTATACAAAAAATAAGAGAAGCACAAAAAAGACAGGGAGTAATAGTGCTTACAGATCCAGATTATGCAGGACAAAAGATAAGAAATTATATTTCAAGTAGAGTTAAAGGAATAAAGCATGCATATATATCAAGAGAAGAAGGAACAAAAGAGGATGATATAGGTGTTGAAAATGCTTCTCCAGAAGTTATAATAAGAGCTTTAAATTCAGTTAAGTGTGAAACTAAAACTTTAAGAAAAGAATTTAATATGGGTGATATGATATTTTTTAAGCTTACTGGAGGTTCAGACTCAAAATCAAGAAGAGATAAATTAGGAATGAAGTTAGGCATAGGATATTGTAATACTACACAATTTTTAATGAGATTAAACAATTATGGTATAACTAAAGATGAATTTACAAAAGCTATAAAATTCATAGATGAGGAGAATAGTTATGAATAATTTTGATACAAAGGACATAGTTAAAAAATATAATTTTAAGTTTAACAAAAACTTAGGACAAAATTTTTTAGTAGATGATACTGTATTAATAGACATTGTAGAAGGAGCAGAAATTGGACCAGAAGATTATGTTATAGAGATAGGACCTGGAGTTGGAACTTTAACAAAAGAGCTTTTAAAAAGAGCGAAGCATGTATATTCTATAGAATTAGATAATAATTTAATTCCTATTTTAGAAGAAGAATTAAAAGAATTTGATAATTTCACATTAATACATAAAGATGCTATGAAAGCAGATTTAAAGGAGATTATAGGAGATAAAGAATCAGTTAAGCTTGTTGCTAATTTACCTTATTATGTTACTACTCCTATAATAACTAAAGTTTTAAATGAAGATTATAATTTTAAGTCTTTAACAGTAATGATACAAAAGGAAGTAGCTGAAAGAATGAATGCAGATCCAAACTGTAAGGAATATGGATCATTAACTACCTTGGTTAAATACTATTGTGATACTAAATTATTAAGGAAAGTATCTCCAAATTGTTTTATACCAAGGCCTAAAGTAGAATCAATTGTTATAAGATTAGATAAATTAGAAAAGCCTAGAGTAGATGTTAAAGATAAAAAACTGTTTTTTAGAATAATAAGAAGTTCTTTCAATATGAGAAGAAAAACTTTAAGAAATGCTTTAAAAGTATTAGGATTAGATAAAAAAATTATGGAAGAATGCTTTTTAGAAAGTGAAATTGACCCTCAAAGAAGAGGAGAAACTCTATCTTTAGAGGAGTTTTGTACTTTATCTAATTGTATATATAATAGATTATAATTTTCTTAAGTTCTAATTATTGTGTTCACTTTTTCAATTATCTCTCATATATTATAATGAATAATATATATGGAGGTAAAAGAGTTGGCACAAAAAAAAGCTTATAGTAGATATTTTATAATATTACAAGAAGATGAAAAAGGATACTCTTTAGGGGTAGATAAGTCTGCTTCTGGATATGTGAAGATGGAGATAAAAAATGGTAAGTGTAAAATATCTTACTATGTTCAGAACATAAAAAAAGAATCAGCTCCTTACTATATGGTTTTAATTTGTGATAAGAAAGATACTAGTAAAATAATAAAAGTTGGTGAAATGAATATAGACGAGTATGGGAGAGCGGACATATGCTATGAGTATGGAGAAGATAACATAGCAAATTCTAACATATCTGCTGATAAAGTTTCTGGAGCTGCAATAGTAAAATTCATAGATTCTAATATAATTTCTGTAATGAGTGGATTTTCAACTACAGATACACCAAGATGGAAAAACTTTAACATGATAGAACCTTCTAAAGTAAGAAATGAAGAAAAAGAAGAGAAGTCTAAATCACATAAAAAGGTAGATAAGAAAACTAAGACAGAACAAAAAATAGAAGATAAAAGTATATTTGATAAATATGAAGATAACATTGAAAAGATAAAAGATACAGAAGTAAAAGAAGAAAATAATAAAGATGAAATTACTACTGTAAAAGAGAAAAATATTGAAGAAAATATAGATAAAGAAGTTAATGATAAAAATATTAAAGAAAATAAAAATCCAATTAAAAAGGATTTATCAGATAACAGAAATATAGAAGATCATGAAAAAGAATGTGAATCAAAAGAAGACATAGATGATTCAAAAGAAGATACAACTACTGTAAAGAATAATGAATCAGATGTAGATAGTTTTAAAAATAATGATGAAAATAAACATATATTTATAGATAATACCATAGATGTAAAATCAGAAGATTATAGAGATAAAGAGGATTATCCTAGAGGCGTAGTAGGAAATTTCTTTAATAGTTTAGTTAAAGACTTTAAAAATATAGAAAACTTTAATGAAGAAATTAAAAGATGCAAATGGTATAATATTCCTATAGAAAATAAAGATGATATGAAAGATACCTGTAATTATGATAAATATATGGTAGTATATCACCCTATGATTAGTTATTATCCTTATATAGAAAAACATAAACATTATGTTATGGGATATAAATGTGATAAAGAAGGAGAAATGAAGTATTTAGTTTATGGTATACCTGGTAAGAAGGCTAAGAAGGATCAACCTTTTGAAGGTAAATCAGGTTTTGTAACTTGGATTTCAAAGGAAAATGAAGAAGATGGGTATTGGTTAATGTTTTATGATTATAAAACTTCTAAAGTGATAATACCAACAAATAAATAAGAGGTATTTATGAAATACCTCTTATTTGTAATAATTTAAAAATTAGTATCATATAATTATGTGTAACCAATATAACTAGGGGTGAATATTTTATTTTGTATATAAATATAATTTTTAATATACAAAGTAAAGATTATGAAATTTATATTTGTAAATAAAAGAAAGTTAGGTTTGTGTTTAATAATATTGGGACTTATGGTTATACTTTTTGGATTTGAAAAAAAATTTGATGATAGGCTCAAAATGACATCTTTAGTTAGAAACAAGATATCTTCTTTAAAAGAATATAAGGGTTTAGATTATAAGTTAACTTATAAGTTGCCTGAAAGTTGGAATACAAAACAATATACTTTTTCTGGAGAGGATATCTTATATAATAATGAATTTGAAAATAAAGAACAAGGAATACATGGCTTTGTTCAAGTATGGAATCTAGAAGAAGATTTGAAAGAATTTTTAACGAACAGTAAAAAAATATCAGATTATAGTAAAATAGACTATAAAAATTATAAAATGATCCCAATAAATTTAAACAACAAAAAAGGGTATTTGGTTAAATATAGTTATCAAAGTAAAGCTGGTAAGTTTATAGCCTACGAATATTTTATAGGATATAAAGATAAAATTTTTAGATTTTCATTTTTTATAAAAGATGAAAACTTTGAGGAAAGTACTGAAACTGTATTAGAATTTATAGTTAAAACGCTTCAATATAAAGAATCTAATTATGATTAAAAATTTTTCATAGTTAGATTTTTTATTTGTTTATAAAATATAAATACTTTAGTTTTTTATATGTACAAAAATTATGTTATAATGACTCTATATTTACATTTTACTATATGAAATTTTATATTTTAAATAGTATAACATATATTAAATTATGTATTAAATTTGGAGGTAATATAATTGGTTAGTAATCAGCGTAATAATTATAAATATATATTTAAAACTATAACAGTTTTAATTCTCTTTTTTGTTACTTTTTCCTTAAGTGGATGTAATAGAATTGAGAAGCTCAAGGTTAAGTTTGGATTAAAAAATGAAGATTTTGAATACATAAAGGAAAATAAAGTTAAAAAAATCATAATACAAAATACTAGAGATAAAGGTTTTAGATTTATAGTTTCAGATAAAAAAGTTATTGGAGAGTTATATGATATAATGTCTTCTGCTAAAGAAATACAAAAGAAATCTAATTTAGAACCAGATTATGTTTTTGAAATGGATGAAGGTAATGGAAAGACTCATAAATTTAATTACATAGCAGGATTAAATAAAAAAGATGAAGGAAATTTATATAGCAAAAACAAGGTTTATGCTGTATCAAAGAGAATAGATAACGATATAATAAAAAGTTTTTGGACTATAAGAAAACCTAAAAACTTTAAAGATGTATATTATTCTTCAATAATAGAAACTTTAAAAAAACAGGGTATTTCTAAAAGTAATAAAAGTAATATAGGAATAAATATACAAGATGATATTGATGTTGCTAAGTTTATTTTGTCTACAGATTTAGAAGAATTTAAATCAAATTTAAAAAATAGTTTTAATAACATAGAATTAATAAAAGATGTTAATAAAAAATATGATAAAGTTGTTGACATAAAAACAGAAGGATATAAATCTACTAGATATAAAGCTTTAATAAGTTTTAATGATAAAAAAAAGAATACAGAGAAAAAATATTATGTTATAAATGAATATAAAAATGGAAGCTGGGACTTAAAAATTTATGATGAAAAACCAGAAGAATTTTAATAAAGAATATTTCTAAAATACATGTAGATTATAATCTACATGTATTTTTTTATAGGTAATAATAAAAATGGTTTTTGGCATTTGATAATAACATTATAAATGATATAATTACAATGAAGACTAAATTAATTATCTAGGAGGTAAATTTATGAGCAGTTGTGATAGTTGCCCAAGTAAAGGTAGTTGTAGTGGGGATCAAGAATGTTCTAAACAATTACCAAAATACGGAAAAATAAAAAACATAATTGGTGTAATAAGTGGAAAAGGCGGAGTAGGAAAATCTACTATTACAGGAGTACTAGCTACTAAATTAAGAAAAGCAGGTTACAAAGTAGGAGTTTTAGATGCAGATATAACAGGTCCCTCTATGCCTAGATTTTTTGGAATAAACGAAAAAAGAGCTGAAATGTATCAAATGGGAGACAGTCAAGAAGATATACAATTTGCACCTGTTCAAACTGAATCAGGAATAAATGTTATGTCTTTAAATCTTTTAACAGATGAAGAAGATCAACCAGTTATATGGAGAGGTCCTTTAATTACTGGGGTATTAACTCAAATGTATACAGATACTAAATGGGGAGAACTTGATTATTTACTAATAGATATGCCACCAGGAACTGGAGATGTAGCTTTGACTATAATGCAAACAGTTCCAGTAACAGGTATGGTAGTTGTTTCTACACCACAAGACATGGTATCTATGATAGTTAAAAAAGTGGTAGTAATGGCTGAAAAAATGGATATAAACGTTTTAGGCGTAGTAGAAAATATGTCCTACATACAATGTAATAAGTGTGGAGAAAAACTTAGAGTATTTAGTAAAAAGTCTGCTAAAGAACAAGCAGATTATTTAGGTGTAGATCTATTAGCAGAAATGCCTATAGATTTAGATTTAGTAGATAATATGGAAAAAGGTACTATAGAAGAATATATAGAAACTAAAGAAGAACATAAAACTTTATATGAAAACTTTTCAAAAGCTATAGAAAAAAAATAATAGTATATATAATATATGATAAAACCTCATGGTTGATTTAAATATCAATCATGGGGTTTTATTTATTTTCATATGCCTAAAATTTTTAGAATAAAATGTAGAAAAATATAATTTATAAGTTCTACATTTTATCCTAAAACCTAGTATAAAAATACAAATAAAGCTAAACATAATTATAATAGTAATTTTAGTTTAGATGGATAAAAATAAATAATATTTAACTGTATTTTATTAGGAGGTAGTTAAATGAAAGCAGAAGTAGATAAATGTAAATGTATAGGTTGCAAATTATGTGTAGAGTTATCAGAAGATGTATTTGTTATGGACGAAGATGGTAAAGCTAAAGTAGCTTTTAACCCTATACCACCTATTAAAGAGCAATATGCTAAAGAAGCAGAATATGCATGCCCTGTAGATGCCATAAAAGTAATTATATAAAATAATGTACAATGTTTTGATTTTTTGTTACCAACTTGTTAAAATATAATACGAGGTGATTAAAAAAAATGAAAAACTACTTTAAAAAGGATTGGCTAGAAGAATATGTACTTTTAGCAAGTTTGGTTAAATGGACCTTTTTATCAGCTATAGTAGGGTTAAGTGTAGGAGCTATAACTTCATTATTTATAAAAGCTGTACAAATAGGTTCTGATAATGTAAGAACAATACATAATTATTATTTGTTTTTACCAATAGCATTATTTTTAAGTAGCTATGTTGTATACAAGCTTGCACCAGATGCAGAAGGACATGGAACAGAAAAAGCTATACAAGCAGTTCATAAAAATCCTAATAATATAGATATGAAGGTTATACCAGTAAAACTTATATCAACTTTTGTAACTATAATTTTTGGAGGATCTGTAGGAGAAGAAGGGCCCGCTACTCAAATAGGTGCAGGAATAGCTTCTTTTTTTTGTAGAATGTTTAATCTTAAAAAAGTAGATGGAAGAAGGTTAGTTGTTTGTGGAATAGGTGCAGGATTTGTAGGCGTTTTTGGATCTCCTGTAGGAGCGGCTATTTTTTCATCAGAGGTATTATTTATAGGTAATATTTCATATTTAGCATTGTTTCCATCTTTAATATCATGTTTTGTTAGTTATTATGTGGGAAGGTTTATGGGAACAAAACCTTTAATTTATTATTTTATTAACATGAAACAAATAAATGTAGTGGACAGGTTCTTTAAATTGGTTTTATTTGGAATATTTATAGGTATATTAGCAGTTCTATTTATAGAACTAGTAAAAGTTACAGAAAATATATTTAAATCTTTAAAAATATATAAACCATTAAAAGGCTTAATAGGTGGAATAATAATATTAATTTTAGTTTTTGTAAGTGGTAGTACTGAGTTTTTAGGAATAGGAGACAATGTTATAAACAGTGCTATGAATGGACAAGATTTATTTGGATTTACCTTTTTAAATAAAATGATAGCTACTAGTGTAACATTAGGCTCTGGTGGAAGCGGCGGTATACTTACACCTATGTTTTATATAGGGGCTACAGCAGGAAATGCTTGGGCTAATATAGTAAATGGAAGCATAGCTTTTTATTCTGCTTTAGGAATGGTAGCTTTTTTAGGAGCCTGTGCTAATACTCCTATAGCAGCAGTAGTTATATCTATGGAGTTATTTGGAGCAGATGTAGGGATGTATGCATCAATTGCTTGTATTATAAGTTATTTAATAGTAGGACATAAGAGTATTTATCCAACTCAGGTTGTTTCTCTTAGTAAAACTCCATCTTTAGATATGAATACAGATTGTGAGATTTCAGATGTAAAAGATATACACATAAAAAATAAATTGTTAAGTAAATTTATTAAATTTTAGTTATTCTTTATCTATTAAAATTAATATTAAATTAAATATTCCCTTTAAAGCAGATATGATAAAAAGATATTATGTAAATATGATATATCTACTTTAAAGGGTATATTTTTATAGAAATTGGATAGAATCTTTTTCGCTTTCTTTTGTGGAACAGGGAGATATATTTATTTTATCTCCAATCTTACAATTAGAAGGTATTGAGTTTTTATCTATATTTGTTATCATGCCATTATTAAATTTAACTAAAATATAGTTAGAATTTGTATCTAATATTTTACCTATCATGAATACCACCTCAGTATTATTTTTACATTTAATACAGATATTATTCTTGTTATAATTAATTTTTTTATAATAAGAATAATAGATTTAGTAACCAGTTTTGATTTGTTTCATATAGTTACATATATAGCGCTTTTGTGCTTGGAGTGATCATATGAATGAAAAACAAGTGATTATAAGATTAATTTTATGTGTTTTAATTGGAGGACTTATAGGGTATGAAAGAGAAGCTAGAAATAGGCCAGCAGGATTTAGAACACATATATTAGTTTGTATAGGTGCATGTATATCAGTTATGATACAACAATATTGTACAAGTGAGGCTATAGCACTTGCCATTTTAAATCCTGGTATTAAAGAGGTATTAAAAACCGATGTAACTAGAATATCAGCTCAAGTTATAACAGGTATAGGATTTTTAGGAGCAGGTACCATAATAAGAGATAAAGGATCAGTAAAAGGCCTTACAACAGCTGCTAGCATATGGGTAGTTGCGTGTATAGGAATGACTATAGGTTTAGGATATTATTTTTTAAGTATAGTAGCATTTATTATGGTAATTATAGTTTTGCTTATATTAAAAAAATTAGAGCAGAAGATTATAGATAGATATAAAGTATATGTTTTACAAATTGAATATACTGATAAAGAAAATTTTATAGAGAAAATTTTATTTGATTTAGTAAAAATGAAAGTAAAAATAAAAAAATTTGAAGTATGCTATCATGGCAATAATAAGAGAAATACTAATAAAATAAATATTTATATGCAATTACCTAGGGGAATTTCTATAAATTACATTTTGCAATATATTCAAAGTAATGATAATATATGCATGTTAAGAATTTTAAAAAACTGAGAAGGCAATAAATGCCTTCTTTTTTAATGAAATAAATTTCTATAATTTATATACATAGTAACTTATAGGTAAAAGCATATGAAAATATTGACATTACTAATTAATATTGAAAAGTAATAAATATCAAGTAGGAATTATATATAAAAATTTAAATAATAATTAGATATAAGTTAGTATCTTATGTTAATCATTAAATTTAATTAATAATAAAATTGATTAAAAAAATTTTAAATAGTATAATGTTCAACGTGGTTACACAATATATTGTAGTAGGGAGGAAAAGTGTATGCTATATGTTGTGAAAAGAGACGGAAGAAAAGTAGCGTTTAATCCTATTAAAATTTCTAATGCTATAAAAAGTTCAGCAGAAGAAATAGGATTTGATATGAAAGAAAGCGAATATATAGATTTAACACAAAAGGTTACAAAAGAAGTTGAAAATGATTATAACGAAAAAACATCAGTAGAAGAAATACAAAATTTGGTAGAAAAAATATTAATGGATAACGATTTTAAAGAAATTGGTAAAGCTTATTCAAACTATAGAAAAGAAAGAACTACCATAAGAGAAACAAAATCAAATTTAATGAATGCTATTGAAAAAATAGGAGTAGAAACAGATAGAGATAATGCTAATGTTGGAAACAATTTTAGTTCTAAACTTTTAAGAATAGCTAGTGAATCAAATAAATGGCATAATCTAGCTGTTATGCCTAAAGAAATGGCTAAAGCACATGAAAATGGCGATATATATTATCATGACTTAGATAGTTATAATCTTACAACTAATTGTTTAAACATAGATACTGGAAAAGTATTAAAAAGAGGCTTTAATACAGGATATGGTACTATAAAACCACCAAAAAGAATAGAAAGTGCAGCAGAACTTTCATGTATATTACTTCAATCAACACAAAATGATATGTTTGGTGGACAAAGTCATGTGAACTTTGATAACGATATGGCTTTATTTGTACAACCTACAAGAGAAGAAATAAGAAGCCAAATATTGGACAACCTAAATAACCTAGGATTTGATAAAGAAAGCATACATAAAGAACAAGTAGATAAATTAGTTGAGTCAAAATTAAAAGAACGTGTACATCAAGCTATGCAAGGAATTGTTTATAATTTAAACACTATGCATAGTAGAGCTGGTTCACAAGTACCTTTTAGTTCTTTAAATCTTGGTATACCAGAAAGCAAAGATGCAGCTTTAGTATGTCAAGTATTCTTAGAAGAATATGAAAAAGGATTAGGAAAAGGAGAACAACCAATATTTCCTAATATAATATTTAGAGTTAAAGAAGGGGTTAATAGAGAAGCCAAGGATCCTTATTACTATTTATTTAAACTTGCATGTAAAGTAGCTGGAAAAAGAATGAATCCTACATTTATGAATATGGATGCAGATTTTAATAAAATGTATTTTGATAAAGGAATAATACCAGCAACTATGGGATGTAGAACTTATGTGTGTTCTAATATAAATGGAGAGGAAGGACCAGCTGGTAGAGGAAACATAGCCCCTACTACTATAAATTTACCTCGCCTTGGTATAATTGCTAAAGGTAATATAGATAAGTTTTTCAAATTACTTGATAGTAAATTGGATCTTTCAAGAGAAGCATTGCTTCATAGATATGATATTTTAAAGAAGCTAAAAGTTAAGGATTTACCTTTTGTTGCAGGAGAGAAACTAATGAAAGGATCTGAAAACTTAAAGCCGGATGACTCTATAGAACCTATTTTAAAACAAGGTAGTTGGGCTATAGGATTCATAGGTCTAGCTGAGACTTTGATTGCTCTTACAGGTCATCATCATGGTGAAACAGAGGAATCTAAAGAGTTAGGAATGAAGATAATATCTTATATAAGAGGATTTTGTGATAAATATAAAGAAATAGATAAATTAAATTGGAGTTGTTATGCAACACCAGCTGAAGGGTTAAGTGGTAAATTTATTCTTCAAGATAAAGCTAGATTTGGAGAAATAAAAGGAGTTACAGACAAAGAATACTATACAAATAGTTATCATATACCTGTAGGTTTTAATATATCTATTAAGAAAAAAATAGATATAGAAGCTCCATATCATAAAATGTGTAATGGTGGGCATATAACTTATATAGAATTAGACGATTACCCAGATGAAGGTGTAGTTGAAGACATAGTAAAATATGCTTATACAGATACTAATATATCATATATGGGAATAAACTTTCATATAAAATATTGTAGAGAATGTGGAACATATTTAGCTGTTGAAGAAAATACATGTAGTAGTTGTGGAAGTACTAATATACAAGGTATATCTAGAGTAACTGGTTATTTAAGCTTAGATGAAAGATTTGGAGCTGGAAAAGTAGCAGAAAGAAAAGATAGAACAGCTAATAACTCAAAGCATAAAAGAATTTATAATATATAATAATTAATTGGAAGTGTTTATTATGAATAGGCATAGTTATTTACAAGTTGCAGGATTTTTAGATAACTCATTGGTAAATGGAAAAGGACTTAGATCTGTTTTATTTGTATCAGGATGTTATCATAACTGTAAAAATTGTCAAAATAAAGAAATGCAATCTATTTATTATGGTGACAAAGTAAATGTTGATGATGTATTAAATAGAATAAAAAATAATCTCCCATTAATTAAAGGAGTTACTTTTAGCGGAGGAGAACCTTTTGAACAAGCTGAAAATTTAGCTCTTTTAGGTGGAAAATTAAAAAAGTTAAATTTAGATTTATGGTGTTATAGCGGATATACTTTTGAATATATAAAAGATAACATGCATAATAAAAAAGGATGGAAAGATTTAATTCAATCCATTGATGTTTTAATTGATGGAAAGTATGAAGAAAAAAATAATATTAAAGGCTTAAAATATAGAGGTTCTTCTAATCAAAGAATAATAGATGTAAAAGAAACTTTAGAAAAAGGTAAAGTAGTTTGTCTTAAATATTTCTAATAGCTATAAAAATTATAGGTTAAATTAAGATTTTGTAAGTCTTAATTTAACCTATTTTAATTTTAAGATATAGACTAGATTTTTTTTACCTGAAATGTTTTTGTCTATATTTATAAAATTTTTAGATACCTTTATGTTATTTTTTGTATGGTATAAAAATTTTTCAATTCCATCTAATTTCATTGTTACATTATCTGTTTTAAAATGCATAGGTATTATTATATTACTATTTATTTTTTTACATAAAAAAGCAGCTTCTTTACCATTTAAAGTGAAATTTCCTCCTACAGGTATAAGTAATATATTTATGTTTTTTAGTATATCTAAATAATTATCATCTAGAATATGTCCTAAATCTCCTAAGTGGCATATATTATATCCATCTATATTAAATTTAAATATAATGTTTTCACCACGTTTCATACCCTTTAATTTATCGTGATAGCTTTTTATACCTAATATTTTTATATCTTTATAATTAAAAACACCAGCAGTATCTATTATATTACAATTTTTGTTTAATTTATTCTTATAATTATGATCAAAATGATGATGACTTATTGTTACTAAATCTGTGGAGATCTTATTTGAAGGATATCCTATATTAGGTGGAAAAGGATCTGTAACTATTTTCGTACCATTACTACTTTCCATTAAAAAGGAAGAATGACCTAACCATGATAGTTTCATTTAAATCAATCCTTAAATTTTATTTATATATAATATGTGCAAAATTTATATTATATATTTATAATTTCTCCATTTAAGTTTAAAAAAATAGTATATATAAAAACTTTTATAATAACTAAGTTTAAGAGAGATTAAATAGTTATTTTATTGTAATATAGTTGTAAAAAGTAAACAGCTTTTATAAAATATTAAATTTTATGCTCGATAATACAAGGGAAGCAAACTAGAATAGGAGGTGTATTATTATCTATGAATAATAATATAAAAAAGAAGAGTTTTATAGTATTATTTTTAATGTTATTTATGTGTATTTTTTCTTATAATACTGTAAATGCAGAAGCTGTGACAAAGGATTTAGGAATAAAAACTAATGTTTCAGCTAATTATAGCTGGACTGTAAGATTTAATAGAAATGTAGAAAAAAGTACAGTTAATAATAAAACTATAAAAGTTAAAGATTCTTTAGGAAAAGAAGTAGCTGTAAACTTAGTATCTGATGGGAAAACTGTAAAGATAAGTCCAATAAAACCTTATAAGTATAAAGAAGCTTATGACATTAATGTAGAAAATGTAAAATGTGTATGCGGTGAGGATTTATCTCAAAAGGTACATATGAGATTTATAGTAAAAGAAGATCCATCTAAAGAGATAAAATCAATAAATAACATAAACATAACTGTAGATAAAGGACAAGCTTATAAATTACCAACTACAGTAAAAGCTGTATTTAAAGATGGATCTGTAAAGTCAGTTCCAGTTAGTTGGAATCCTAAAAATGCAGATACTTCTACAGCAGGATTACATATTTATTTAGGAACAGTTCTAGGATATAGTAGTAAAGTTAAACTGAATTTAAATGTAAAGACTAATAAACCAGTTATATGTATAGATCCAGGTCATGGTGGAAGTGACTCAGGAGCTGTAGGACCTAATGGAATTAGAGAAAAAGATATAACATTAAAAGTAGGTTTAAAAGTAGGTAATATATTAAAACAAAGAGGAATAAATGTAGTTTATACTAGAACTACAGACAAAAGATTAGGACCAACAGAAACAGCGGATTTACAAAAAAGATGTGATATAACTAATAATGCTAATGCAAAATATATGATAAGTATACATTGTAATTCTTTTGATGCATCTAGTGCTCATGGAACGGAAACTTTTTATAAGCCTGGTGATAGGGAAGGACAAAGATTAGCAGCTGCTATACAAAGACATATAGTAGAGGATTTAGGAACTTATAATAGAGGTATAAAGGATGGTTCATGGTTATATATTGCAAGACATACTAGTTCTACAACTGTTCTTACAGAGCTTGGATTTATAAGTAATCCTAGAGAAGAAAATATGCTTAAGAGTGATAGCTATCAAAATAGATATGCTAATGCTATAGCAAAAGGTGTATTTGAAGTTTTAGGTATGTAGCTTCTGATTGTATAAATTAAAAAAAATAACAATAAAAGTAATTGACAATGAAAAGTAAGTATACTATAATAACTTAAAAGCTGTGATTAGGAAGAGTATTTAAATTGATTTCTTAAAGAGAGCAGGGAGTGGTGTAATCCTGTAGAATAGATTTAAAGAAAATCGCCTAGGAGCTGGAAACTGAAATTTTAGTAAGTATTCTCGTAATTCTGCGTTAAAGAATAGGATATAATAAAGTTATTAGTCTTGTTGTATTTTAAAGTAACTTTTTATGGTATCTGAAACTTTAGTACCTTATGGGTGGTATAAACGAATTTTAAACTTCGTCCTATTATGGATGAAGTTTTTTTAATTATATAGTAAGTAATGTATAGTAAGGAGGAAAAGCTATGTATAAAAAAATTGATTCTTCTAAAAGTTTTGTAGACAGAGAAAAAAATATATTAGATTTATGGAAAGAAAATAGTATTATTGAAAAAAGTTTTGATTTAAACCAAGATGGTGAGTATTTTACCTTCTATGATGGACCTCCTACAGCTAATGGAAAACCACATGTAGGTCATATACTTACAAGAGTTATGAAAGATTTAATACCTAGATATAAAGTTATGAAAGGGTATAAAGTTATAAGAAAAGCAGGATGGGATACTCATGGTCTTCCAGTAGAACTTGAAATAGAGAAAAAACTTGGAATATCAGGTAAACCACAAATAGAAGAATACGGAATAGAAAAATTTGTTACAGAATGTAAAGAAAGTGTATTTAAATATACTTCTCTTTGGAAAAAAATGTCTGAGAAAATAGGATTCTGGGTTGATATGGATGATCCATATATAACATACGACAATAATTACATAGAATCAGTATGGTGGGCACTAAAAGAAATGTGGAATAAAGAACTTTTATATAAAGGTCATAGAGTAACACCATATTGCCCAAGATGTGGAACAGCTTTATCATCTCATGAAGTTGCACAAGGATATAAAGATGTTAAAGAAGCTACAGCTTTTTGTAAGTTTAAAATTAAAGGGGAAAATAAATATTTCCTTGCATGGACAACAACTCCTTGGACATTACCAAGTAACGTAGCACTAGCTATAAACAGATCTTATACTTATGTAGAAGTTATAAATAATGAAGAACACTTAATATTAGCTAAAGACCTTCTAGATCAAGTAATAGAAGGAGAATATGAAATAGTTAAAGAGTTTAAGGGATCAGAAATAGAAGGAGTAGAGTATGAACAATTATTTAAATTTGAAGTTCCAGAGAAAAAAGCATTTTATATTGTTCATGCAGACTATGTAACTCTTACAGATGGTACAGGAATTGTACACACAGCACCAGCTTATGGTGATGATGATAGTAAAACTGGTAAAAAATATGATCTTCCACTTATAAATTTAGTTGATGCAGAAGGAAATTTTGTGGATTCAGTAGAGCCTTGGAAAGGTATGTTTGTTAAAAAAGCAGATCCTAAAATTCTTGAATATTTAAAAGAAAATGGAATGCTTTATAAATCAGAGAAGTTTACACATTCATATCCACATTGTTGGAGATGTAAAACACCACTTCTTTACTATCCAAAAGATAGTTGGTTTGTAAGAATGACATCTCTTAGAGATAAACTTGTTGAAAATAACAATAAAATAAATTGGTACCCAGACAATATAAGAACTGGAAGATTTGGTAAATTTGTAGAAAATGTTATAGATTGGGGTATTTCAAGAGATAGATATTGGGGAACACCACTTCCTATATGGGAATGTGAATGTGGTCACAAAGAATGCATAGGAAGCAGAGAAGAACTTAGACAAAAAGGAAATAATGTACCAGAAGATATAGAACTTCATAAACCATATATAGACAGAGTTACTTTAACTTGTCCTCATTGTGGAAAAGAAATGAAAAGAACAGGAGAAGTTATTGACTGTTGGTTTGATTCAGGATCAATGCCATTTGCTCAACATCATTATCCATTTGAGAATAAAGAACTATTTGAAAATAATTTCCCAGCACAGTTTATATCAGAAGCAGTAGACCAAACTAGAGGATGGTTTTACACATTACTTGCTGTATCAACATCATTATTTGGAAAAAGTTCTTATGAAAATTGTATAGTCTTAGGTCATGTTCTTGATAAACATGGACTTAAAATGTCAAAATCTAAAGGAAATGTAGTTGATCCATTTATCGTACTTGAAAATGAAGGTGCAGATGCTACAAGATGGCATTTTTATACTTCAAGTGCTCCATGGCTACCAACAAGATTTTCAGAAGATGATGTAAAAGATACTCAAAGAAAATTCTTAAGTACATTATGGAATGTATATTCATTCTATGTTTTATATGCAGATATAGATAAATTTAATCCACTTAAATATAAAGAATTTGTATCAGAACATGTTATGGATAAGTGGATAATGTCTAAACTTAATACTTTAAATAAAAATGTTGAACAATATTTAGATCAGTACAAAATTACTCAAGCAGCCCTTGAGATACAAGATTTTGTAGATGAACTTTCAAATTGGTATGTAAGACGTAATAGATCAAGATTCTGGACTACAGAACTTAATGATGATAAAATAGGAGCATATACAACATTATATAGAGTATTAACAAGATTAGTTAAAGTTATATCTCCTTTTGTTCCTTTTGTAGCAGAAGAAATATATCAAAACTTAGTAGTTAATTTAGATAAAGATGCAACAGAAAGTGTTCATTTATGCTCTTGGCCTAAATATGATGAAAATACTATAGACTCAGAATTAGAAGAAAAAATGGATTTAGCATATAAAATAGTTAAATTAGGGCGTAGTGCTAGAAACTCTGTTAACATAAAGAACAGGCAGCCATTATCAAAAATGAGTGTTAGTACTAAATCTTTACCAGAATATTATGGAGATATAGTTAAAGAAGAGCTTAATGTAAAAGAAGTTGCATTTGGAGCTGACCTTTCTTCCTATGTTAATTTTCAAGTTAAACCTAACTTACCTGTACTTGGAAGAGCTTATGGAAGATTTATACCAGCTATAAGAAAAGCTATAAATGAAATGGATCAAATGGAATTAGCTCAAAATATAAAAAATGGGAAAGAAATTTTCATAAATGTAGATGGATGTGAAGATCAAATAAAACTTACATCTGAAAATCTTCTTATTACAATGGATGGATTAGATGGATTTGCTTTTGCAAGTGAAGCTCATATAGGTGTTGTTTTAGATACAAACATTACTGAAGAATTAAAAGAAGAAGGATACTTAAGAGAAATATTAAGTAAAGTTCAAAATATGAGAAAAGAAAGTGGATTTGATGTTGCAGATAAAATTAATTTATATGTAACAGGCAGTGAAGTGCTTAACAGTGTAGTTAAAAAGTTTGAAGAAAATATTAAACATGAAACTTTATCAGAAAATGTATATTATGACGAAAATAAAGAATATAATCTATTTAAAATAAATGGAGAAGAATATAAAATTGCTGTTGAAGTTATTAAATAACTAAGTTTTTGTCTTTAAAATAAAATTTTTATATGCATAGGATAAAAAAACTTTATTCTATGCATATTTCTTATTATAATTTGTATTAAGCATATGAAAATAAATAATAAGTTAAAGATGACAGTGGTATTTTGATAAATAAAGTAACTTAGATTTTCTAAAGTTTTTCTATAAGTAGTTTTTAAGGAAAAGTAGTTTACAAAAAACACTATTATAATGACTAGTTATTTATTTAAATGTGTCTTAAGATATAAGTAGGGGAATACTTATTGTTTAATTTGTAAAAAATATGGTTAATATAATAGTAAATAGGGAGTGATAGTATAATGCCAGTATCAATTAAAGATGTTGCTAAGGAGGCACAAGTATCTATAGCCACAGTGTCTAGAGTACTAAATAATATAGATGTGGTAAATGAGGATACTAAAAAGAAAGTTTTAGATGCAATAGACAAATTAGGATATAGACCTAATATTGTAGCTAGAAGTTTAAAAACTCAAAGATCTAGAACATTAGGTATAATAATACCAGATATATCAAATGAGTTTTATCCTGAAATAGTTCGTGGAGCAGAAGATGTAGCTAACATATACAATTATAATATAATGTTATGTAATACAGATTTAGATCCAGAAAAAGAAATGGAATATTTAAGAGTATTAAGAGAAAAGATGGCTGATGGAGTTTTATATATGAGTAATTCTTTAGAGCCTAATATATTAGAACTTATTGACAAATTAGGATTCCCTATAGTTTTAGTAGAAACAAGAGATAAAGACAAAAAACTTCATAGTGTAACAATAGATAACTTAAAAGCTGCCAAAGAAGGAGTTCAATATTTAATAAATAAGGACAATAAAAATATAGTATACATAGGAACTCATGAAGATATGGCAAATGCTGCTTCATTAAGGTATCAAGGATACAAAAAGGCTTTAGAAGAAAATAATATAGAACTTGATGAAGGATTAGTTTCTTTTGGAGGAATGAAAGCTAAAGATGGATATAACGCTATACATAATATCTTGTCAAATAAAAAAGATATAGATGCTATATTCTGTGCTTCAGATGAAATCGCAATGGGAGCTATAAATGCACTTAGAGATAAAGGAATAAAAGTTCCAGAAGATATTGATGTTATGGGATTTAATAATATATATTCAGCAGACATATTCTATCCTAAACTAACTACAGTAGCTCAACCTATGTATGATATGGGTTCAGTAGGTATGAGAATGCTTATAAAATCTATAAATAAAGAAGAACTAGAAAAACAAAATTATGTTCTTGACTATGAAATAGTTGAAAGAGATTCATGTAAAAAATAAAATATAAAAATAAAAGGTAAAAATTAAAGAGATGTGTAGTTAAGATAAAAAAAGATGTGTAGTTACGTGGCACATCTTTTTTTATTTTATCAAAAAACTTATTACCTATAAAAATTAAGGATAATGTAATCAATTTTTAAGATAATATGTTCTACGATTTATTTTGAAGACCGTAAAATTAAATGGTATAATTTAACAGAAAAGTAATATAATAATATTTTGGTTTTGCGGAGGTATGAATATGGATTATACTGAAAAGATAAAAAATATATTCCGTTATCTTTCAGAAGTAAGAAAGATTAATGATAAACGCATAACTCACGTAAAAGACTATGAAAAAGTATATACAGAAAAAGAGATTATAAAAAATAAACAATGTAGTATTAGTAATGTTAAAGATAAAGGATGGGTAATTAATATAACTAAGGATTTAGGTGAGGTTTATAATGATTTATTAAAATATTATATGGATGTAAAAGAAAAAGGAGATAGGTGGGAATTAGTATTAGGACAAGCTATTTTAGCTTGTAATAAGGAGGCTAATATACTTCATCCTATGATAACTACTACTTTAAACGTAGAGTTTGATATAAGTAGTAAAACTTTTTCTATAATTCCAAGTAAGAAATGCAACTTAGAAATAAGTATGTATGATTTTTTATCTAATGATAAATTTAATGAGTTATTAAAACTAAAAGAGTATATATTGAAACATGAAGTTAACATAAGAGACAGAAATCAAGTTAAATCTATAGTAGATGCTGTTATGGACAAAATAGAATGTTTAAAAGAATATCAATACAAACAAACAGACTCTTTAGATTTAATAGATGTAACAGATAAAATTTCAGTTTATGATTGTCCCCTTATAATAATAAGAAAGAAGAATACTAGTTTATGGACTTTTGAGCTTAATTCTATGATAGAAGAGTTAGACAAAGGATATCCTGTACCTAAAGTAGTTAAAGCTATAGTAGAAGAAAAGAAATTAACCCAGGATGAGGAATACTTCAAGCAGTGGGAGAATACAAAAAGGCAGATTCTATTTCCACTTCCATCTAATGATGAGCAAAAGGAAGTTGCAAAAAGAATAGCTGAAAATTATGGAGTTGTAGTACAAGGGCCTCCAGGAACTGGGAAAAGTCAAACCATAGCTAATTTAATATGTCATTTTCTAGCCCATGGTAAAAGAGTTTTAGTAACTAGTGAGAGAGGAAAAGCTTTAAGAGTTCTTTCTAATAAGCTTCCAAATCAAATTAAATCTTTATGTGTAAGTCTTTTAGATAACGATAAAAAGTCCATAGAAGATTTTGAAAATTCTATAAAAGATATATCAAAAAATTTATGTCAAGGAACTAAAGGATTAAAAGAAGATATAAGTTTACTTGAAATAGAGATGACTAAATGTAAAAATAAACAGAAAAAAATACTTAGTAAATTAAAAGAAATAGATGAAATAGAAAATAGAAAGATAAATGATAATGGAAAATATTATAAACTTATAGAAATAGGAAAAATGCTTAAAGAAAATAAAAAAGACTGTGATTGGATAAAAGATGAGATAAGATATGATGATATACAACCAGTTACAGATAGGCAATTTAATCAGTTTGTATCATTACTTAAAAATAATAATACAAATTACATTGTAAGCATAAATAATTTAATTTCTATAGTAGATAGATTGCCTGATTTTAAAGAATTAAAAAGGAATATAGAAAGATTAGACAAATTACAAGTTAATATAGAAAAGTATAATAATCAATTAAAAGGATGGTACATACCAGCTGAAAATAGATGTAATTATAATAACTTAGTGGAATTTTTAGATGGTTGTAAAAAAGAAATTGTTACTATAGAGAAGGATGAAGTATTTAAATCTATATTAAGTTTGTATTACAGCAGTGATATATTTAAAGAAGCTATAAATAGCTTAGTTTTAAGTTTTAATAGTTATATAAAAAGGATAAAAGAAATAAGAAAAAATATAGATAGTCATGTTGTTAAAATATCTAGATATGTACAAATAGATAATTTATCAGAAGATTATAGAAAAATGTATCATAGTATAAGTTCAAAAGGTAAGATTACTAAACTTTTTAAGATATTTAATAATAAATATGATTATATATTTAAAGAATGTACTATAGATGGGAAAAGCATAAAAAATTTATCAGAAGCTAAAATAATGAAAGACTATATAGAACAAGAAAGAATTTTCAAAATAATAAACACATTATGGGAAAACGTTATATCTAAATATATAGGAGTTAAAAACTATAGAAAAATTACTAATCCTATTGAATTAGAAAGTATATTAAAAAAGATAAGTATTATAACAGGGTGGAATAGAAACTATAGAGATAAAATAATTTCTATTTTAGCAAAAATAAGAATACCACCAGATATTGATTGGTATAAATCTAGTACTTATGACTACTTAGAAAAAAGTATTAAATGTATAGAGCGTGTTGAAGAATATAATGACTTAAAAGCTTATATTGATATTTTGAAAAAACAAATTGATGATGTAAGTGAACTAGAAGATTTAATAGAGGCAATAGATAAAAGAAATTTACTTAAAATAGAAGAATCATATTCTTACATAAATAAGATAAAAGATTCTAAAGATCATATAAAAAATATGAATCGTATATATGATAAATTAGTAAATTGTTGTCCTAAGACTTTAAAATATATAACAAGTAGTAGGGATATAAGTAAATTCACAAATTGGTCTAAATCATGGAAATGGGCTCAATATAATAGTTTGTTTAATTTTATAGATAACTTAGATGAGAAAAAACTTTTAAGACAGTTAAAAGAGCAAATGCATATGGAAAATTTACTTGTAAGAGAAATGGTTGCTAAAAAATCTTGGTATAACTTAGTATTAAATATTACAGAAAAAGAGAAAAGAAGTTTGTTTTCTTGGGTACAAGCTGTTAAAAGAATAGGAAAAGGAAGAGGTAAATTTACTTTGCAATATAGTAAATTAGCCCAAGAAGAATTAGAAAAATGTAAATCTGCTATACCAGTTTGGATTATGCCATTAAATAGAATTATAGAGAATATGAAAGTATCAAGAGATTTATTTGATGTAGTTATATTTGATGAGAGCAGTCAAAGCAATATATTTTCTATATGTGCACTAATGAGAGGAAAAAAAGCAATAATTGTTGGTGACGATAAGCAAATAAGTCCAGAAAATGTTGGAGTAGATCAAAAAACAGTTAATAACCTTATAGATAAATATTTAAAGGATATACCTCATAATCAGTGGCTTGATTTACAGACAAGCTTATATGACACAGCCCTTAGAGTATTTCCAAATAGAATAATGTTAAAAGAACATTTTAGATCTGTTCCAGAAATAATAGGGTTTAGCAATAAAGAATGTTATTCTGATATAGTTGTGCCATTAAGATATGTAAGGTCAAATGAAATGTTTAATCCTGCTATAAACTTAATACATGTATCTGATGGGTACAGAGATAAGACCAAACAATTAAATGTAAATGAAGCTGAGGCAATAGCAAATAGAGTTATAGAATGTTGTAAAAATCCAAAATATAATAATATGACTATGGGAGTTATTTCTTTACTTGGAGAAACTCAAAGTCAATATATAGAGGATTTATTAAGAGAATCACTTACAGAGGAAGAGCTTATAAATAGAAGATTAATATGTGGTGATGCTTATTCTTTCCAAGGTGATGAGAGAGACATTATGTTTTTATCTATGGTTGTAGCAGATAATGTTAAATATACAGCTTTAACTAAGGAATCTGATATAAGAAGATTTAATGTTGCCTCTAGTAGGGCAAGAAATCAAATGTTTATATTTTATTCTGTAGATATAGAAAGTTTAAGTTCTAACTGTGTAAGATATAAATTATTAAATTATTGTAAGAACTATAAAAACTATAAAACTAACTTGCCAAGCATAGAATATGTAGCTCAATCTAAATTACAAAGAGATGTATATGGATTGATAAAAAAATTAGGATATTGTATAAAACCTCAAATCAAAATAGGAAAGCATAAAATAGATTTTGTAATAGAAGGAGATAGAACAAGAGTAGGAATAATATGTGATGATGGAAATTTATTAAAATATAATACTTTAGAGGATTTATTAAAATTCCAAATAAGTATGAGTAAATTAGGATGGCATTTTTATAAGATAAGAGGTTGTGAATTCTATAGAGATCCTGATAAAGAAATAGGAAGGTTATGTGACGTATTAAATAATATAGGAATAGATAATTTAAATTGTAGACAATCTATAAAAGATGGGCTTCATGTAGTTTAAAGTAAAAACTAAATATTTCTCACCAATGCTATATTTTGTACATACTATAAAAATATAGCATTGTTTATTTGGAGAGGATTTTGTGTTATATGCTTTAATACTTGCAGGTGGAAGAGGAACAAGACTTTATCCATTATCAAGATCTGAAAACCCAAAACAATTCTTAAAAGTTATAAAGAATAAGAGCTTTTTAAGAATGACTATAGATAGAATTAAACCTTTAGTAAATATAGAGAATATATATATTGTTGCTAATAGTGATTATGCTCCCAAAATACAAGAAGAGTTACCAGAAATTAATAAAGATAATATATTTATAGAGCCACAAAATAAAGATACTGCTACATGTATAGGACTATCTGCGGTTAAATTATTAAAAAAAGATAAAGATGCTACTATGATAGTATTACCTTCTGATCATTATATAGAGAATGAAAAAGTATTTATAGATACATTAAAACAATCTTTAAAGGTGGCTCAAAGAAGAAGAGGTTTAGTAACTATAGGAGTACAGCCAACAAGACCAGAGACTGGTTATGGTTATATAAAAATGGGAAGGAAGATAAATAGTCAAGTTTCCACCTATAAAATAGAAAGATTTCTAGAAAAACCTAATGCAGAGGTAGCAAGAGATTTATTATTAAAAGGTAATTATTTATGGAACAGTGGAATGTTTGTATGGAGAGCCGATGTGTTCTTAAGGGAAATGGAAAAATATCTTCCAATAATGTACAAAAGCATGATTAATATATATGAAAAAGTAGGAACCTTAGAAGAAGAAGATATTATAAGAGAAGAATATGATATTATAGAAGGAATATCTGTTGATTTTGGAATAATGCAAAAGACGAGAAAAGGGTATGTTATTAAATGTGATTTTAAATGGGATGATATAGGAAGTTTCACAGCACTATCTAGATTTTTAAAAGAATACAACACTAATAATGTTGTAGGAAATAGCTATCTTAAAGATAGTGAGAACTGCTGTGTATTTGGAAAAGAAAAATTAATATTAGGATTTGGGTTAAAAGATTTAGTAGTAGTAGATGGTGGAGATGTAATACTTATAATGGACAAAAACAAAGATCAAGATATAAAGCATTTAGTATCAGAGCTAAAAAACAAAGAAGATTTTAGAAAATATATATAAGTTTGCAGTTTATGCAGACTTATATTTTTTTATTAAAATTAAAAAAATATTGTTATATAAATTTTTTCATACAACAATATGCCTTTATTTGATTATTAAAAATTTTATCATTATATGTTAGAATTAATATAAATATAATTTATAAATGAAAATATTTAGCTAAAAACTGTATTTTATAATATATGTAAAGATTTAAAAAGGAGATAATAATATGAGTAAAATTTTATATTACGAATGTTTTTCAGGAATAAGTGGAGATATGAATTTAGGAGCACTTATAGATTTAGGTGTAGATAAGGATTATTTAATAAAAGAACTTTCAAAGTTAAAAGTAAGCGATGAATATGATATAAAAGTAACTACTGATGATAGAAAAGGAATATATGGTACTAAAGTAGATGTATTATTAAACAATATTGAAGAGTGTAATCACAGTCATAAACATAATTTCGAAGATCATCATAATGAAGAAGTACATACCCATGAACATTC
Source organism: Clostridium oceanicum (assembly GCF_039521385.1). Classification (NCBI taxonomy): domain Bacteria; kingdom Bacillati; phylum Bacillota; class Clostridia; order Eubacteriales; family Clostridiaceae; genus Clostridium; species Clostridium oceanicum. The sequence goes on from NZ_BAAACG010000013.1 coordinate 54,640, forward strand.
TCATGTACATGATGATAACCACCATAACACAGATTGTCATGAGCATTGTCATGGACATAGTGATAACTGTGAGAATACTCATAGTCATAGTCACCATCACAGTCATAGAAACTTACAAGACATAAATAATATAATAGATAACAGTGAATTAAATGATAATGTAAAGAAAATAAGTAAAGATATATTTTTAAAAGTGGCTAAAGCAGAAGGAAAAGTACATAATAAACCTCTAAATGAAGTACATTTTCATGAAGTAGGGGCTACAGATTCTATAGTTGATATAGTTGGAGCTGCAATATGCTTAGATTTTTTAAATGTAGATAAGATTTTAAGTTCTACAGTAGAGCTAGGATCAGGATTTGTTAAATGTGCTCATGGAACAATGCCAGTACCTGCTCCAGCAACTACAGAGATTTTAAATAATATTCCTATAATATCAGGAACAGTTCCTTTTGAGGCTACTACTCCAACAGGAGCTGCAATATTAGCTACTATGGTAAATGAATTTACAGATATTAAAAAATTTAATATTTTGAAAACTGGTTATGGAGTAGGTGGAAAAGATATAGGTGATGTACCTAATGTATTAAGGGTATTTTTAGCAGAAGATAAAAAAAAAATAGTAAACTAAAAGAAGATAAAAAACCTAAAATATTAGAATGCAATATAGATGATATGAACCCTGAATTATATGGATACATGATGAATAAATTATTTGAATTAGGAGCTTCAGATGTTTATTTTACTCCTATAATAATGAAAAAAAGTAGGCCAGCTATAAAATTAACAGTTTTATCTTCAAGTGAAAAATTAAAGAAGATAGAAGAATGTATATTAAAAGAAACTACCACATTAGGAATTAGAAAATATAGTGTTGATAAGGTTATGCTAGAGAGGAAAATACAAAAAATTCAAACTAAATATGGAGAAGTTAGAGTTAAAAATGCTTATTATGATGGTGAAATTATAAAAAGTAAACCTGAATATGAAGACTGCAAAAATATTGCTTTAGATAAAAATATATTTATGAATGAAGTTTATAATGAAGTTTATAAAAATATAAGAAGTAATGAATAAGAGAGGTAGTAAAATGGAAAAAAAATATTTGAATCTCATAAATAGTTTAAAAGATTTAAAAAGTGTAGTTTTAGCTTTTTCAGGAGGAGTAGATAGTACATTTCTTTTAAAAGCATGTAAAGAAGCCTTAGGTAAAAATGTTATATCCGTAACAGTAGTATCCCCTTATATACCTAAATGGGAAGTAAAAGAAGCAAAAGAACTTATAGAAGAGTTAGGAATTGAAAGTTATTTTTTAGAAGTGCCTATAATAGATGAAATAAAAGATAATCCAGAAAACAGATGTTATTTATGTAAGAAAGGTATATTTAAAAAGATAAAAGAAATTGCTAAAGAAAAAAATATAAATTATGTAATAGATGGAACTAATGCAGATGATATAAAAGATTATAGGCCAGGGTTAGTGGCTTTAAAAGAACTCCATATAAAAAGCCCTCTTTTAGAAAATTCTATAACAAAAGAAGATATTAGAAGATATTCTAAAGAATTAGGTTTAAATACTTGGGATAAACCAGCATATGCTTGTCTTTTATCAAGGATACCTTATAATCAAACTATAAATATTGAAGACTTAGAAAGAATAGAGAAATCAGAAAAATATTTAATGAATTTAGGGTTTAGAGCAGTAAGAGTTAGAAGTCATAAAAACTTAGCTCGTATAGAAGTTCCAAGAAAAGATAGAAAAAGATTACTTAATGAAGATATTTTAGACCAAATATATTTAAAGTTAAAAGAATTAGGATTTAAATATGTTACTTTAGATTTACAAGGGTATAAGATGGGAAGTTTAAATCAAGAAATAAAACAAAAATAATTTAACTGCTTAAATATGTATATAGACAAGAGGTGATAGAATGGATACAGAAAACTTAAAAGAATTACTTAATGAAGTTAGAGATAAGAAAATTTCTGTAGAAAAAGCAACTAATATGTTAGAAGATTTACCTTTCAAAGATTTAGGATATGCTAAAATTGATAATCATAGAGAAATGAGAGTAGGATTTCCAGAAGTTATTTATTGTGCAGGAAAGACTATTGATCAAGTTAAAGGCATTGTAGAATTCATGGATACTAAAGAAAATAATATATTAGCAACAAGAGCTTCAAAAGAAATGTTTAAAGAAGTTAAAAAAATATGTAGTAACGCTGAGTATAATGAACTTGCAAAAACTATTATTGTTAAGAAAAAGACTTTTAAACCTAAAGATTCATATATAGCTGTAGTTACTGCAGGAACTTCTGATATACCAGTATCAGAAGAAGCAGCAGTTACTGCTGAAATATTTGGTAATAAAGTAGAAAAAATTTATGATGTAGGTGTTGCAGGAATACATAGATTGTTAGATAAATTAGATCTTATAAGAGGTGCTAAAGTAATAATTGTTGTTGCAGGAATGGAAGGCGCCCTTGCTAGTGTTGTAGGGGGACTTGTAGATAAACCAGTTATAGCAGTACCAACAAGTGTAGGATATGGAGCTAATTTTAGCGGACTTTCAGCTCTTTTATCCATGCTTAATAGTTGTGCAAGTGGTGTTAGTGTAGTAAATATAGACAATGGATTTGGAGCAGGGTATTTAGGGAGTATGATAAACAGGCTTTAATTTAAGCCTGTTTTTTTTAGTTATTGTTAGCATAAAAAAACATTTTTTTAATAAACATATATCATGGGAAATTTAAGATTAATATACAGATAAATACTTTGTAAACCATATTAGGTATATATTGACAATTAATCTAATAAGAATATAATGTAAATAAGGTTCATTATATATTATTTATTATATTTTACCGGGAGGAGTTATAAATGAAAGTAGTACAAATGTTAGAAAAGTCTGCTAAAGACAGATTGGTAAAAAGTGCAGCTGATTTGTTAAATAAAAACCCCGAAAAGAATATAGATAGATTGTTTGCTATGATTAAAAAGACTATCAGCAAGGATGAAGAAAATGTAGCAAGAGTAAAGGTAGTAGAAGATGAATACAATAATAACCCCGCTATTCATGAATTTGTACAAAATATTTTTAAAACTACAAATAAAAATTGTATGCAAAAATTCTTTACAAACTTTTTTGCTAATGCAGCATGGTATGGTATGCCTAAAAGAGCTAAAATAATGGAAAAAGATGATACAAAGGTGCCCTTTGTTATTCTTATAAGCCCATCAATGAGATGTAATTTAAGGTGTACAGGTTGTTATGCAGCTAACTATAGCAAAGAGGATGATATACCTTTTGAAGAAGTAGATAGGATTATCGGTGAGGCAAGAGATTTAGGTGTATATTATTTTATAGTTTTAGGTGGAGAACCTTTCTTTAACGAGTATATGATTGATATATATGAAAAATATAATGATTGTATATTTACTCCATTTACTAATGGAACATTATTTGATGAAAAATTAGCTGATAAAATTCAGGATTTAGGAAATATAATACCTATGTTTTCATTAGAAGGTTTTGAAAAAGAGACAGATGCAAGAAGAGGAAAAGGCGTATTTAATAAAGTTATGCATGGAATGGACTTGCTTAAAGAAAGAGGAGTATTATTTGGAGTATCTACAGCTACTGGAAGAAATAACATAGATACTGTAGTATCTGAAGAATTTATTGATATGTTAATAGAAAAAGGTGCTAAAATGAGTTGGTATTTTATATTTATGCCAGTAGGAGAAGATCCAGATTTTAATTTAATGCTTACTCCAGATCAAAGAGTTCATTTAGGTGAATCTATTAGAAAAATAAGAAAGACTAAGCCTTATTTTGCAATAGATTTCTTTAACGATGCTCCATATGTTGGAGGTTGTATAGCAGGTAAGTATTATTGCCATATAAATTCTAAAGAAGATGTAGAGCCTTGTATATTTGCTCATTTTGCAACAGATAATTTAAAAGGTGGTAAAAACCTTGTTGATGTATTTAAAGGACCTTTCTTTAAAGAATTAATAAACAGACAACCTTATGATAAAAATCTATTAAGACCATGTATGATGATAGATAATCCTAATGTAATAAGGGAAGTAGCAGATAAAGTAAATGTAAAACCTACGGATAAGGGAGCAGAAAAAATGCTTCATGATGAGGAATTCAAAAACAATTTAGACAAGCTTGCAGAGGATTTTAAACCTGTAGCAGATAAAGCTTGGGAAAAGGATTTTGATGGAAAAGGAAATTATGGAATGTCTAAAGGTTAGTATGTATTAACATAATTAAAATATAATATTGGTTTTATAAGTTAAAGCTATTAATTTAGTAGAGTAAAAACTCTAAATTAATAGCTTTAATTTGTGTATAGTATAAATATATTAAAGGATTATATTTACTTTTAATTGATTAAGGTAGTTGTATGATATATCATTATTAATATAATGATGATTTTTATATTTATATAAAGGAGTAAAAAATGAAAAGTGTAAAGAAGATAATAGGAGTATTAATGATACTTTCTACAGTATTAGTTATGTTTGCTTCCTGTAAAGGTTCAAATAAAAATTATAAATCTTATATTAAGGAAAATTTAATTATATGGGGAGATCCTACATATAATCAGTCAATGTATGAAGCGGTAAAAGAGTTTAATAAGAGTTACCCAAATGTAACTGTAAAATTTGTTAAGAAAAAATCTTCAGAAGTTATTAAAGATTTTGGTAAAATAAAAGATCAGAAAGAGTTTCCTAACATAATATGTTTAGATGATAATAGATTAAGAGAGTTTACATTTAAATATTATAGAGATGTATTAAATTTAAATGATAAGTTTAATTCTTATATGGATAAGTTTTTAAAGTATAAAAAAAATATTGTTAATATAAATAATAATATTTTAGCTGTTCCCTATAGTGTAAAACCAGTAGCTTTATATTATAGAAAAGATGTATTTGAGAAGTATAATATAAATCCTTTAGATATAAAAACTTGGAATGACTTTATAAATGTAGGTAAAACAATATTAAATAAAAGTGATAATAAAACTAAGATGCTTTATGTAAATAGTGATGAAGACATGTTTAAAATATTGTTGAATGAAAAAGAAAGCAGCTATTTTAATAAAGAAGGAATGTTAAGTATAAATGATATAAATAGTAAAAAATCTATGGAAATTATAAAAAATATGTATAACTTTAAAATAATTCAAACAGGAGGTTATTTTGATTTTAATAAAAATCAAAATGTAGCAACTGTAATAGGAGATATATCTGTAGCAGATTATATAAAAAAAAGTAAAGAAAAAAATAATAATTGGGGAGTTATGAGATTACCTGCTTTTGAAAATGGAGGGAAAAATTCTGCTACATTAGGAGGAACTTCTTTAGTTATTATAGATTCTGAAGATAGTAAAAATGATAATGACTTAAGCGTTAAATTAGCTAAATATATAACATTAAATAAAAAAAATTTAAAAACTTCTTTTGAAAAATATGGTGTATTTCCATCATATACTCCAGTCTATGATTGTAGTAATTTTTCTAAGTCTATTGAAGCTTTTGATAATTTAAAGCTATGGAAGTTTTTTGAGAAGATAAGCAAAGATATACCAATAGTAAATTATACAGAGAATTTTAATCAGATAGATAAAATTGTAGCAACCTTTATTAAAGAAGTAGTCAATAGTAATGATATAGATGTAAAATTAAAACATATGAAAGAAATTATAGAAAAAGTTGTAAATTAAAAAGTCTTAGAAACGTTTACATATCTAAAAAAATATTATATAATATTTTTTAGGGGATTAAATTTAAGGGGGCTTATTTGACAAAGAAGGTTAGGATAAGTTTATAAATATTAAAGAGTCAAAATTAGAAATCTAATTTTGACTCTTTATTATATTAGAGATAATTTTTTATATACTTCAAAGGTTGAAGAAGCAGTTTTTTCCCAAGAAAAAAGTTTGGATCTAGCATATCCTTTTTCACTTAAAGTTTTTTGTAAAGCTGAATTATTAATTAATTTTTCTATAGAGTTAGATAAATCATCTAAATTAGAAGGATCAATTAAAAGTGCACTATCAGAAACTACCTCAGGAATTGAGGATACGTTAGATGTAATTATAGGAGTAGCGCAACTCATAGCTTCTAAAAGAGGAAGACCAAATCCTTCATAAAGTGATGGATATACAAATGCATCAGATCCATTATATAAAATAGGTAAATCATCTTCAGGTACAAATCCTGTAAATATAATATTAGATTTTATTTTAAAGGTACTAGTTAATTTTTCAAGGTAAGGAGCCCTATCTTTCTTAGATCCAACTATTACTAACTGATATTCTTTATTTAACTTATTATATATTTTAGAAAAAGCAAGTATTAGTGATTTAACATTTTTTCTAGCACTAAAACCACCAAGATATAGTATATATGGCTTAGTTATATTATATTTATTTTTTGCTGTATTTTTGCAATGTTCTTTATCTAAAGGTTTATATTTTTCATCTGCAGCTAAAGGAATAGAAAATATTTTATCTTTATCAACGTTAAAAAACTTGATTATATCTTTTTTTGATTGATTAGATACAGTTATTATAGAATCAGATAAATTTATTATTTTAGGCATATCTCTTAAAAATTTATATAAATATCCTTTACCTACTGTTTCAGGCATTATATAAGGTATCAAGTCATGAATAGTTGATATTTTTTTACAATGTATATATTCAGAAAGACCAATACCATTTTGAGGAACATGGTATATATCAGGATTCTCTATGTTTAAATCATGTGGGAAAAAATATTGTTCAAAAAATCTACTATATCTTTTAGAAGTCATTATTATTCTAGTATTTTCTTTTTTAAAAGACTGATAATTATCTCCAGACCAATAAATATTAAAAAAATCCTCACTATACTTATTTATCATGTGTTTTAATATTTTTTCAGTATAAGTTCCTATTCCAGTTCCTTTGTACCAATTAATTCCACGTCCATCTATAGAAATTTTCATTTTAATAACCACCTCATTATATAAATTAAAAATAAGATGTATAAATATCATTACTGTAATTATATTATTATACTTTACTAAAAATGTGTCATTTTATCACCAACCTGTAATAATCTACATATAATACATATAGATTAATTTAAATGGGGGAATAACTTTGCATGTAAATCTTGTAGAGGAAGTGATTAAGGACAATTACCATATAGAATTTAACAACATAAAAAAAATAAAAAATGTATATAAAATAGATAATGGACATATTTCATATTGTCTTAAAGTTATAAAATATGATTTTAATCATTTTTTATTTATATTAAATTGTATTAAGCATCTTCAACATAATGGATTTAATAAAATTCCTGAAATAATACAGACTAAAAATAATAAAGATTATATAAAAATAGAAAATAATTATGCATATATGACACCTTGGATTAACTCAAGAGAGTGCAATTATAATAACCCCGTAGATATTGCTACAGCAGCCTGTGAATTAGGACAGCTTCATAAAAAAAGTAAAGGATTTTACTTAACTAAAGATATGAATCCTAGAATTGGTTGGTTTAAATGGCCAAATACTTTTAATACTAGAATAAAGGAAATCTTAGATTTTAAAGATAGGATTTTTAAAAAGTATAAGATGGATGAATTTGATAAATTATATTTAGAGGTAATGGAGGAAGAAATAAATATAGCAAGAGATTCTATAAATAGTTTATTAAAAACAGAATATTTTAATAAAATGAGCGAAGAGATAAAATTAAAAGGATTTTGCCATCATGATTTTGCTCATCATAATGTTTTAATAGATAAAAGCGGTGGAGTTAATATAATAGATTTTGATTATTGTATATTAGATAGTAAACTTCATGATCTTTCTAGTTTAATGATTAGAGTGATGAAAAATGGTAAGTGGGATATAGATATTTGTAAAACTATATTAAATTCTTATAGTAAAGAAGAAACAATTGATGAGAGAGATTTACCTATAATGGCTTCATTTATAGAATTCCCTCAGGATTATTGGCAAATAGGAATTCAATATTATTGGGAACAACAACCTTGGAGTAAAGAGTTTTTTATTAATAAGTTAAAAAAGATAGAAAAAGATATAGAAGATAGACAAGAATTTGTAGGTGATTTTAGAAGCTTTAAATATTAAGGGGGGATACTATGGGTCAAAGGGATAAAAATAAAGATGAAAATGAATTAGATCTTAAAAATGTAACCTCTTATGAAAAAGAATTGAAGGAATTGAAAGAATCAGTAAAAAAATTAAAAGAGATTAAAAAAAGAAAAAAGAAAATAAAAAAACTAAAAGAAGAAGAAAAAGAAATGTTAAAAAAAATAAAAAAGAAATATAGGTAGGTCTTATTGGAGGTGAAAGTATATAGATGAATTTAATCACATCTAATAATTCTTTTAATTCTTACTTAAAAGGTAAGAATATAAAAATTGTAACTAATATAAAATATGATAAAAAAAAATTAAAACATATTACAGAAGATTTAGTAATAGATCAATTATATAATATTAGTTTATTTCACAAATTAGCATCTGGTTATGAAAATTATGTAGTATCAGATTTAGAAAATAAAACTGGTAAAATGGTTGAAAAATATAAAGTAGAGCTTAAAAGAGTAAAAAGACTATTAAATAAAATTAAAAGTATAGGTTGTAGAAATAGATTTGAAGAAATTTTTTTAAAAGAAATAGAAAAATATATAAAGTTATCAGATTTTTGTTTAAAGAAAATATGCAATGATAATTATATAAATTTAATTTATAGAAGTATGAAAAAAACAGAAGTATGTTTAGGAAATATATATTTTGATAACTTAACAAAAAATGAATCTATAGAAATAAAAGATTTTAGTAGTTGTTGTTATAATATGGTTGAATTTGATTGTATAGATTTCCTTTATAAGTTAAAGAAAAAAAACTTAAATTTAAATATGAAAAAGCTGTCATCTAAGTTTTGTGAATTTGAAGGGTTAACAGAAAAAAGTAATGAGTTTATATTAAGCTTTGTTTCATATCCTTATTCTGTAATTAAGTGTTGTAATAGGTATATAGAAGATAAAAAAAATTGGGATGAAGATAAATATATAATAAAATTTAAGAAAGCTATGGATGAAGATAAAGCTATTCTCATTTAAAGGAGTGATAAAGTGAGTGATAGATTAGATAAAACTTATTTAAAAAGATATAACTTATCTTTAGATATATTTGATAGGTTTGATTTTCATGTAAGAGATGTTTGTCCAATAAGAAGTGTTTTTATGATTAGTACAGACAAAGGAGAAAAAATTTTTAAAAAATTAGATTATTCTTTAGAAGAGCTTAAATTTATAGATAATATGATAAGTTATTTAAATAAAAATTTTAATAGAACAATGAAATTTGCAAGGTGTAGAGATGGAAACATATATACTATGTATAAAGGGGAAGTTTATTGCATTATAGATCTTATAAGAGGAAGAGAGTGTGATTTTGATAATCCTATAGATTTAAAAATAGCTTCTAAAGGAATTGCAAATTTTCATAAAGCTTCTGTAGGTTTTAAATGTGATATAGATAAGAGAGATAATAGAGGAAAGCTTATAGATAAATTTGAAGTTAAAAAAGAAGAAATGGAGTTTTTTAAAAATATAGCCAATATTCATGAAACAAAAAATGAATTTGATAATATTTTTTTAAAAGAAGTGGATTATTATATAGATCAAATAAATGAAAGTATAAATTTACTTAAAAATAGTAATTATTATAAACTGTCTAAAGAAAGAAATAAAAACGTAATTTGTCATCATGACTTAGCTCATCATAATATATTAATAAAAGATGAAGAGGCTTATTTTATAGATTTTGATTATTCTATATTAGATTTAAAATCCCATGATTTATGCAATTTTATAACTAAGGCTATAAAAAATTCAGCCTTTGATATAGAAAAAACTGAAAATATATTAAACTCTTACTCTAAAGAAAATACTATTGATAGAGAGGAATTAAAAGTTTTATATGCTATATTAACTTTCCCAGAAGATTTTTATAGTATATCTAAAAATTATTATACTAAATGTAAAGATTGGGATGAGAGAGCTTTTTTAAATAAGCTTATAAAAAAATGTGGATATAAAGAAGATAGAAAAGAATTTTTAAAGTATTTTAAAGATAATATAATTTAATTTATGTAGGATTATTGGGATAAAAATTCTCAATAATTTTTTTTATAGCTCTTAAACTAATAAAAAAATCTGTAAAATTACTACAGATTTTTAATATAAGAAAATAATTTAACAATTTATTATTTTTTCATAAGCAGATAAAGTTTCTCTAGCACATCTTCTCCAACTAAGATTAGATGCTCTTTTAAGACCGGATATTCTTAATTTTTCACTGAATTTTTTATCTAAAAGAACTTGTAAAATAGAGTCACATAAATCATTAATATCATAAGGATTTACTAGTTTAGCTCCATCTTGAACAATTTCCGGTATACAAGTAGTATTTGATGCTATAACTGGGGTTCCACAAGCCATGGCTTCTACTGGAGGAAGTCCAAATCCTTCGTAAAAAGAAGGGTATACAAATAAATTAGCTCCGTTATAGAAATAGGGCATATCATTTAAAGGAATAAACCCAGGGAAAATTACTTTAGCTTTTATGTTTAATTTTTCTGCTAATTTTTTATATTCTTCACAAAGAGGTCCAGTTTTTCCTCCTATAACTAGAGAGATTTCTTTATCATATAAAGTTATTAATTTACTAAAAGCTTTTATTAATCCAGGAATATTCTTTCTAAGGCTAAATCCACCTACATAAAATATAAAATCTTTTTCTATTTTATATTTCTTTTTTATTATATTTTTACAGATATCTTTTTTTAAAGGTTTATATATATCTTCATTAGATAAATAAGATACATATATTTTATCTTCAGGATAGCCAAAGGATTTTATTATATCTTTTTTAGAAAACTCGGAAACAGTAATTATTCCATCTGTCATAGAAACTATTTTAGGAATTTTTTCAGAGAATATTTTCATATATCTATCACTTACAGTTTCAGGCATTCTATAAGGTATTACATCATGTAAGGTTATAGTAAAAGGACAAGTTTTTTCTTCTGGTAATCCTACTCCATTTTGAGGTACATGATATATATCTATATTACTATCTTTTAGTATGTTAGGTATGTTAACTTCATCCCAAAAATTATTTATGGTATTTTCTTTTATATTTTTACTTAAATTCATATTAGATGACTCTTTTTCTGGAGTGAAAATCACATAGTTATTCTTAGAATCTACTTTGTTTAAAGAATTTATTAATTGATAGGTATAAGTTCCTATACCGGTGCCTCTATAAAAATAAGCGGGCCTTCCATCAATACCAATTTTCATAGGAAATAATCCTTTCTAAGTTATTATAATTCATTATATTAAAAGTAGATTTAAAGTGTTAAAAACCTTCTAAAATTAATTAGATGGACATATAGATTATATAGGGGTGATTAACTATGATGAGAGAATTCGAGATTGAAAGACAATTTAATATTAAAATTGAAAAGCTAAAACCATATAGAGGAGTTTACTATTTGAAAACCAATAAAGGGGAGAAATGTTTAAAAAAGATTGATTATGGAGTACAAAAATTATTATTTGTATATGGAGCAAAAGAACATTTAATGCAAAACGGATTCAATTATGTAGATAAGTATTCTTTGAATTTAGAAGGAAATCCATATGCCCTTGTAAATGAAGACATATATACTTTATCTGAGTGGATTCAAGGGAGAGAATGTAACTTTAAAGATAAGGAAGATCTTATAATAGCGTCTAGAGCTTTAGCTTATCTTCATATATCTTCTAAAGGATATGAGCCTCCAGAGAATAGTAAATTAAAAACGGATCTTGGAAGATGGCCTCATTTAATGAAAAAAAGAGTTAGGTCTTTTGATAAGATGAGGGATATGGTAAGGAAAAGAAATAATAAAACAGATTTTGACTTAAATTATATAAAAAATATAGAATTTTTTAAAGACTTTGGGAAAAGAGCAATGAATGTTTTAAATAAATCTAAGTATCTTGAAATTTGCGGTAAGGCAGAAGAAGAAAAAAGTTTTTGCCACCATGATTATACTTATCATAATATAATAATTGATAAAAAAAATGATGTTAATGTTATAGATTTTGATTATTGTAAAAGAGAAATAAGAAGTTATGATTTATCTAATTTTATGATAAAAGTCTTAAAAAGGGTAGATTGGAATATAGATTATGCTGAAATAATACTTAACTCATATAATGGAATATATCCATTAGATGAAGATGAGTATGAAACATTATTTGCATTTTTATTATTTCCTCAAAGATTTTGGAGATTATGCAATAGATATTATTATAACGAGGTAACTTGGCCATCTAATACTTTTAACAATAAAATGGAGGAATTGATTTCTGAACAAGAAAAGTATGTTAATTTTATTAATGAATTTAAAAAATTATATTCACAAAAGGAATAGTATATAATTTAGACATATGAAACTTATAAATGTTTTGTATGTCTGATTTTTGCTTTTATATCACAAATCCCATAATAATTTCATAATATATATCATGATTTATTATGTGGAGATGAATTTTATGGAAATAGGAGATATAGTTGTAAGAAAATCATATAAAAAAGATATTACATTTAAGATAATAGATATAAAGGAAGGTACTAATGGAAATATATACACTTTAAAAGGTGTAAATGTTAGAATTATTGCGGATTCTCCTTCAAGTGACTTAAAGAAGGTTAGCACTAATACAGTTACTAAAGATGAAGAAGTATTTACTAAAAAAGTTAATGATTCAATTAAAAACATATTAAGTTATAGAAAAGAAGGTTATGAAAAAGAAAAATCAAATGATAAAAGAAAAAATGTAAAAAAAAAGCTAAAAAAGATGTATAGGTCTGATATCCATGCTAAGGACAATGATTTATATTTTGGAAGGCCAGGTAAGATACTCCACGTAGATGGAGACTCAGAGTACTTAGATACTTGTATAAAGGTATATAAGCAACTTGGTTTAGATGTTATAGGAAAGAATGTAATGGAAAAAGAACAACCAGAAAAAATAATAGATTTAGTTAAAGAAATTAAGCCAGATATAGTAGTTATAACAGGTCATGATGCGGTCTTAAGGGAAACTGAAAATTATACTGATATAAATAATTATAGAAACTCTAAGTATTTTGTTAAAACTGTAAGTATTCTTAGAGATTATGAGAAAAGTTATGATGAATTAGTAATATTTGCAGGAGCATGTCAATCTTGTTATGAAGCTATATTAGATGCAGGAGCAAATTTTGCAAGTTCTCCAGGAAGAATACTTATACATTGCTTAGACCCTGTATTTTTATGCGAAAAAATAGCTTATAGTAACATTGAAAAAGTCGTATCTATAAAGGATGCTACTGAAAATACAATAACAGGATTGAAGGGGATAGGAGGACTTCAAACTAGAGGTAAATATAGAGAAGGGTTTCCTAAATCTCAATATATATAATTATGCATATATAAGCTATTAAAAGGGAAAACTAACTAATCATAATAAATATTAGGTAAAATATATTTATTTACAAAAAATTAATATTGACAAGCAGTTCTTAAGCTGATAAAATAAAAAGTTTGGTTGACAATTATAAAAAAATTGGGTATAATATATAATGTAGAAAGAGGGTGTTGATAGTGGGAACAAGAAATGTGCTTGCTAGCATAAAAAAGGATATTGAAAGCCATGTAGGAGATAAAGTTACTTTAAAAGCTAACGGTGGCAGAAGAAAAACTTTTGTAAATAAAGGTACAATTGAAAAGGCTTATCCTAGTATTTTCGTTATTAGATTAGAAGATGACACCCAAAGGAAAGTCACTTATAGCTATTCAGATGTATTAACTAAAACTGTTCAATTAGATTTTGTATTATAAACTTGGTACTTTTGTACCAATTTTTTTTTATTTATAATAAATTAGTCATATTTTCCATAAAACTTATATATAAATTATTAGTAGGTTTTATGGGAGGGATAAAAATGGATTTAAACTTAGTGAGAGAAAATATAGAGTGTGAACAACTGTTAGGGGAAAGCTTCGTAAATACTCCAATGAAAGGAGAGTATGTTATTCCAGATACTCATCCTGATGTTTATAAAGTTATAATGTTAGATACTAAGCCATCTATAACTACTAAAAAAATTGTACAAGATAAAGTTTATGTAGAAGGGTTAATAGATTATAATATTCTTTATTTAACTAAAGAAGAAGATGAAGATGTTTTATATAATACAACATACACAGGAAAATTTTCTAATGATATTCAAATTTCAGGAGCAGAAGATAATATGGTGTGCGAAGCAGAATGTTTCGTAGAAGATATGGAGTGCAAGGTTGTTAATGAAAGAAAAGTATCTGTTGAAGGAGTTGTAAGATTAAAAGCTGAGGTTTATAAAGATTATAATTTTGAAGTTGTAAAAGATGTAGATGATATGAAAGATATACAGATGCTTAGAAATCCAACATCTGTTGATAAGATAGTAGGAACAGCTACTGGAGAGCTTATAGCAAAATCTAACATAAAAATTTCTACAGATAAACCGGAAGTTGGAAGTATAATAAAACGTAATATAAGTATAAATAAAAGAAAAGTTGAAGTATTAGAAGATAAAATTAATGTAGAAGCTTTTGCTAATATAGAATTAGCTTATAGAGGAAAAGACACTAGAGACATATGTTGTTTAAATGACGAAGTTTTTATAAATAAAGAAATAGATTTAGAAGGCGCAAATTCATTTATGGATAGTTACACAGATTTTGAAATAGATGGAGTTGAAATAGAAGTAAAAGAAGATGATTTAGGAGAAAATAGAGTTGTTGATGTAGAAGCTCTTGTAAAATCAAATACCAAAGTTATGTATAAAAAAGAAATAGAAGTTATAGAAGATATGTATTGTCCAGAAGCTATGCTTGATATAAAAAAGAAAGATTATGAATTAAATGTAATGCATGGTCAAACTGAAAAAGAGCATATAGTTAAAAATAACATAGAAATTGATTCTACTATGCCTAAAGTTAAAGAGATATTAATGACTAATGGTAAAGTATGCGTTACTGATAAAAAATTAGTTGAAGATAAGGTAATGGTTGAAGGTGTTTTAAATGTAGAAGTAATGTATAAAACAACAGATGATAAAGAATATATATATACTTTAAAAGATAACATACCATTTGATTGTTCTATAGATATGCCAGGATGCAAAATTGATATGGAATGTATAGTAAAAGCTAATTTAGATAACATAGAAACTTCAATGGAAGCAAATACAATTGCAGTTAAAGGCATAGTAGATTTATATGGTAGAGTAAATTATAACGTTCATAAAGAATTCTTAATAGGAGTAGAGCCAATAGAAGATAGTAAGCCAGAAAAAAAGGCTAGTATAACTATATATGTTGTTCAACAAGGAGATACTTTATGGAAAATAGCTAAAAGATATTATACTACTATAGAAAATTTAATGAGTATTAATGAGATAGAAAATGCAGATGTTATAAAACCAGGTCAAAAGCTTATAATACCTGGGAAAGCTATAATATAATGAAATTTTATCTTATAAAAAATAGATTTCTATATCCTATATATTTATATATAGGATGTTTTTTTTACCTTTTTTAGCCACGCATAAAAATACCTTATGTGGAGAAAATAATGAATATCCGTAAAGGAGTGGACGAATATTGAAAAATAATATAAAAGGTAATTTGATAATAATAGGAGGAGCAGAGGATAAAGAGAATGGTAAAGCTATACTAAAAGAAGTTTGTACAAAAATAAATAAAGAAAAGGATCAGTTAGTTATAGCTACTGTAGCATCCCAGCTTCCGGAAGAGTTAGGAATAGAATATGAAAATATATTTAAAAATTTAGGAGTTAAAAATATAAAAATTTTAAATGTAAAAAATAGAAAAGATGCTTTAAATAAAGAAAATATAGAGATGATAAAAAATGCATCATTAGTATTTTTTACAGGCGGAGACCAATTAAGAATAACTAGTTTATTAGGAGGTACTCCTTTGTATTATATGATGAAAGAAAGATACAAAGGTGGATGTGATTTTGTAGGAACATCTGCAGGAGCTTCTGTTATGAGTAATACCATGATAGTAACAGGACCAAGTGAAGAGTCACCAAGAAAATGTACTCTTAAGATGGCACCAGGTTTAGATTTTATAAGAGGAGTAATAATAGATCAACATTTTGCTCAAAGAGGTAGAATAGGAAGACTTCTTACTGGAATTGCAGAAAACCCTGAAGTATTAGGTATTGGTATAGATGAAGATACAGCCATTGTAGTAAACAATAAATTACAGTTTAAAGTTATAGGTTCTGGGGCAGTATATGTTATAGATGGAAGTGAAATTAGCTATACTAATGTATCAGAACAAAATCAAGATGAACTTTTATCTATTCTAGATGTTAAATTACATGTTCTTAAAAATAGAGATGAATTCAGTATAAATACAAGAAAACCAATGTAAATCTCATACTTAAAGATTTCATTTAAAGAGGAGGAAAAGTTGAGACATGAAAATAGATAAAATAAGGGTATATGAAGGTAAAAATATATACTCTTATAAGAAATGTATTAGAATGGATTTAGATTTAGAAGGATATAGAGAAGTACCTAGTAAAGAAATAGATGGTTTCAATGAAACTTTAATAAATTATATACCAAAATTAAAAGAACATTGCTGTTGTATAGGTAAAAAAGGTGGATTTCTTAAAAGATTAGAGGAAGGTACATATTTATCACATATATGTGAGCATAGTATAATTGCCCTTCAAAATATGTTAGGTAGCGATGTAAGCTTTGGAAAAGCTAGAGAAATACAGGGGGAAAAATACTATATAATTTATCAATATGAGTATAAAAATATGGCTATAGAATGTGGAAAAGTAGCTGTAAGTTTAATTAATTCTATAATAAATAGAAAAAAATTTAATTTAGAAGAAAAAATAAAAGAATTAGGGTATATATTAAAAAGTGAAAGATTAGGCCCTAGTACTTTATCTATAGTAGAAGAAGCAAGTAAAAAAGGTATACCTGTAACAAGAATTGGAGACAATAGTATGTTTCAATTAGGATATGGCAGTTTCGGTAAAAGAATAGAGGCTACTATATGTGAAAGTACAAGTACCATAGGGGCAGATATAGCTTGTGATAAATTATTATGCAAAGATATTTTAAGAGACCAATGTATACCAGTTGCTAAAGGGTATAAAGTTAATAATTATATAGATTTACTACTTAAAGCTGAAAAAATAGGCTATCCTTTAGTTTTAAAACCACAATATGGGAATCAAGGTAAAGGAGTATTTGTTAAATTAAAAAATCAAAAAGACCTTATAAAAGCTTATAAATCTTTAAGTGTAAATTTTGATGACATAATTGTAGAAGGATTTTTAAAAGGAAATGATTATAGAATATGTGTAGTTGATAATAAAATAGTTGCAGGGGCTAAAAGAATACCTCCCTATATTATAGGAGATGGATTAAATACTATATGTAGTCTTATAGGCAAACTTAATAGTGATATAAATAGAGGAGAAGGTCATGAAAAACCTTTAACAAAAATTAAAATAGATAAAGAGTTAAAAGACTATATAAAAAAGCAAGGATATAGTCTTAGTGCTGTTCCACTAAAAGGTGAAAGTGTTATGTTAAGACAAAATGCTAATTTATCAACTGGTGGAGTATCAGTAGATTGTACTGATGAAATAAATGAAGAGATAAAGGATATATGTTTAAGAGCTTCTAAAGCTATAGGTCTTAATATTTGTGGAATAGATGTATGTTGTGAGGATATAACAAAACCAATAGGTCCTAGAGGTGGAATAATAGAAGTTAATGCAGCTCCAGGAATAAGAATGCACCAATATCCTTATAAAGGTAAAAAAAGAAATGTAGCTAAAGCTATAGTAGATATGATGTTTAAAGAAACTAATGGAAGAATACCTATAATATCTGTTACTGGAACTAATGGAAAAACTACTACAAGTAGACTAATATCTTATATATTTAAGTTATGTGGAAAAAAAGTTGGGTATACAACAACTGGTGGCGTATATGTAGGAGATAAATGTATAGAAAAGGGAGATACTACAGGATATGATAGTGCAACTACTGTGCTTACAAATAAAGATGTAGAAGTAGCAGTTTTAGAGCTTGCAAGAGGCGGTATTATAAGAGGAGGATTACCTTATGATTTTTCCGATGTATCAGTTATAACTAATATAACGGAAGATCATTTAGGATTAGATGGCATAGATACTTTAGATCAAATGGCTTTTGTAAAATCTTTAGTTGGAGAAGCAGTTAAAAAAGATGGATATGTAGTTATGAATGCAGATGATAAAGCAAGTACTAGAGTTATAGAAAGAATGAAAAGTAATGTTATATTATTTTCTAAATATAAAGATAACCCTTTAATTACTAAGCATATAAAAGAAGGTAAATGTGCAGTTTATTTAGATAAAAATAGTATTTATCTTTTCAAAGAAAATAAAAATATAAAAATAATTGATGTGAAGGATATATCTATTACCTTAGAAGGTAAACTAAGTTATAATATAGAAAATGCTATGGCTGTTATTTCAGCTATGATAAGTATTGGTATAGATATAGATATTCTTAGAAAAGGTTTAAAAACTTTTTCTAGTGATGAGAAATCTAATCCAGGTAGATTTAATATGTATAATGTAAATGGAGTTTCTGTAGTTTTAGATTATGGTCATAATATAGAAGGCTATAAGGCAGTTCTTGAAGGGGCAAAGAAAATAGAACATAACAAACTTATAGGAGTTATAGGAGTTCCAGGAGATAGAAGTTACAGTAGTACTTTAAAGGTGGCAAATATATCAGCAGAAAACTTTGATATTGTATATATAAAAGAAGATAGAGATAGAAGAGGGAAAAAACCTTCAGAAATTGCTGATTTGATCCAAAAAGGTATGATAAATAGTGGATTTAATGAAAATAATATATATAAAATATTAAATGAAGAAGAAGCCCTTAAAAAAGCTATAGATAATTCTAAAGAAGGGGATTTAATAGTGATGTTTTTTGAAGAATTTCAGCCAGCTTTAAAGATTGTAAAAGAGAAAAAAGAAAATAAAAATAAGAAAAATAAAGAGATAGCTTTTGCTTAAATATTATATTATATAAATTAAAGCTACAATTAAGTATTGTTTTAATTGTAGCTTTAATTTTTTTATATTATACTATTTTAAGAAATAAAATTTTGGAGGAATAAGTATGATAGCAAAAGCCTATGCTAAAGTTAATTTATCTTTAGATGTATTAAGAAAAAGAGAAGATGGATATCATATTTTAAAAATGATAATGCAAAATATAGATTTATATGATCTAATAAATTTAAAGATTACAAAGGGAAAAGATATAGTTTTAAGTTGCAATAAAAAATATGTTCCTGAAGATAAAAGAAATCTTGTGTATAAAGCGGCAGAATTGTTTTTAAAGACATATAATATAGAAAAAGGTATATATATATCTATAAAGAAAAATATACCTGTAGCGGCAGGCCTAGCTGGAGGAAGTTCAGATGCAGCTTGTACATTAAAATTAATGAGAGATATTTTTAAACCTAACTTAAGTGATAAAGAATTAATGAAATTAGGTTTAAAAATAGGAGCAGATGTTCCTTATTGTATTTTAGGTGGAACGGCTCTTTGTGAAGGAATAGGAGAAGAGGTTACCCCTATTAAAAAATTTGATAATTATATTTTAGTTTTAGTTAAGCCAGGATTTGGTGTATCTACAAAGGAAGTATATAAAAATATAGATGTAAATAAAATTTATTTTCATCCAAATACTGAAAATTTAATTAAAGGAATAAAAAATAATGACTTACAATTGGTATGTAAAAATATGAAAAATGTATTAGAAAATGTAACCTTAAGAAAACATAAAACAATAAAATCTATAAAAGAGGAAATGATAAAGTATGGTGCTATAAACTCTATAATGAGTGGTAGTGGTCCTACTGTATTTGGTATATTTGAAGATATGTTATCTGCTCAGTTTTGTTATGACAAGATGAAAGAAGATTATAAGGAAGTTTTTATAACTAGGACTATATAAAAAATAAAATTTCCCTTAGCCATATGAAAATAAATAACAGATTAAAGATGTTATTTATTTGAATGTGACTTGTAAAGATAAGTATAAAATTATTTAAAGCTAGTGTATTTTACGCTAGCTTTATTTTTTTTTATTAAATAAGTTATATATTTTTTAATAAAGAGAAAAGTTTTTCTAGTAATATATGCCTTTGTTTTATTTAGTGTATAAATTTAATATGAAAAACAGAAAATACTTAATAAGTATATAGATGCTTTAATTAGGAGGATAATATGGACAAAATTTTAGGTGCTTTAGATAAATATTTTTTAATGCTTATGATTATACAAGGATTTATAGTAGGTGTTGTAGATGCTAAAAGCTTTAAAGAAAAAAAGATGTTTAAGTTATATAGAAAATCAAAGATAATAGGAATTTTTATTGTAATTTTAGGTGTTGTCTCATATATATTTCATTCTATTAATTATTAATTTATGATTTTTAAATATGTGATTAGTTGTTTAGGAGGACGTATATACCATGAAGGAAAAAATACGTAAAGAAATAAATAAAGATATAGATGACAATATATCTTATCTAAAGGAAATGTTTAAAGATACGTCAGACATAATATTTAGAGAGTTTTATATTGGAGATATAAAAGCTTTTCTTATGTATATAGATGGAATGGCGGATAAAATTTTATTAAACGATTATGTTTTAGAATCTTTAATGATTCAATCTAAAGATGTGGAAAATTTAGATAATATAGAAGACATTAAAAATAACATTTTAACAGTTACAGATTTAACAGAAATAAAAGAATTTAATAAAGGTGTAAACTCTATGCTTTCAGGTGATACTCTTATGTTAGTAGATGGGTGCACAGAAGGATATGTTATAGCTACAAGATTTTGGCCTGCTAGAGGAATATCTGAACCTTCATCTGAAACTGTTGTAAAAGGTAGTAGAGATGGATTCTCAGAGACAATTAGATTTAACACTGCTCTTATAAGAAGGAGAATAAGAGATACTAGGCTTAAATTAGTGTCAAAATCTTTAGGTGAAAGATCAAAGACAGATGTAGTAGTAACCTACATAGATGATATAGTAAATCAAGATGTACTCAATAAATTAAATAAAAGAATAGATAAAATTGATATAGATGCAGTTTTAGATAGTGGATATGTAGAGCAATTTATAGAAGATAGCAAATGGTCACCATTTCCTACTACTAAAACTACACAAAGACCGGATGTAGTGGCATCTGCCTTATATGAAGGTAAAATAGCTATACTAGTGGATAATTCACCTTTTGTTATAATAGTTCCTACAACTTTACCTAGTTTATTTCAATCTCCTGATGATTATTATCAAAGGTGGATATATTCCTCTGTAGTTAGAGTGATAAGGTTGTTATCAATAATTATTTCTTTAACTTTGCCAGCTCTATACGTTGCTGTAACTTCTTATCATGTTGCTATAATACCTACAAAACTTGCTTATTTCATAGCATCATCTAGGGAGGGTGTTCCATTTCCTGCATATATGGAAGCTATAATTATGGATGTCAGTTTAGCACTTCTTATGGAATCTATAGTTAGACTTCCAAAACCTATAGGAGCTACTATAGGAATAGTTGGTGGACTTATTATAGGGCAGGCAGCAGTAAGTGCTGGCATAGTAAGCCCAATTATGATAATAATAGTATCTTTAACTGCAATAACTAGTTTTACTGCGCCTAATTATGAGGTTAGTTCAGCTTTTAGGTTAATAAGATTTTTACTTATAATAGCTTCAGCTTTTTTAGGGTTATATGGAATAATGATTGGATTAATAATACTTTTAATTCATTTAATAAGATTAAAAAGCTTTGGAATACCATATTTAGCTCCTGCAGTTAATTCTAGTACAGAAGATTTTAAAGATATGTTTATAAGATTACATCTTAAGTTCTTTAAACATCGTCCTAAATATATGAAAACTAAAGATAAAATAAGACAAAAATAATATTGATTTGGAGGTATTTAGAGTGAAAGAAAAAGGTTTTTTATCTCCTTATAGCTTATTTGCAACTATTGTAACTAGTGTTATAGGTCTAAGGGTTTTTTCTTATGCAAGTGATGTGTCAATGTTTGTAGGAAACGATGGGTGGATAGTTATATTAATTAGTACAATAATAAGCTTTATATTAGTTTATATTATGTATAAAATAGTGAAAAATAGTGATTATAAATGTTTTTCAGACATTATAAATAATAATTTTGGTAAAGCATTTGGAGCCATAATAGGTATAAGTTTTATTGTATATAACATAGCTTATATGTCTATAGGACTTAGAACTTTTATAGAAGAGATAAAAATATATTTATTAGAAAAGACTCCTACAGAATTTTTAGTAGCTATAAGTATTTTAACATCTATCTATTTAATTAGAGGAAATTTAAATTCTCTTGTAAAGTTTAATGAAGTAGTTTTTTGGCTTAGTTTTATTCCTGTAATATTTGTTTTGCTGTTTACCTTATATAAATCTGATTTTAGCAATTTACTTCCGGTATTTAATAATCCACCAGATGCTTATATCAAAGGAACTATTGGTACTATAAGTAGATTTAAAGGAATAGAGATAGTTTTTTTAGTTTTGCCTTTTGTAAAAAATAGAAAAAAAACCC
Source organism: Clostridium oceanicum (assembly GCF_039521385.1). Lineage (NCBI taxonomy): Bacteria > Bacillati > Bacillota > Clostridia > Eubacteriales > Clostridiaceae > Clostridium > Clostridium oceanicum. The sequence goes on from NZ_BAAACG010000013.1 coordinate 77,513, forward strand.
CAAAAGTATTATTAAAAAGCTTAGCTTTCATAGGTTGTTTTTATATATTTATTACAGTTTTATCTATAACTATGTTTTCAAAAGAACAAACTAAAGATTTGATATGGCCAGGAATTACAATGATTAAATCTATAGATATACCAGGTACTTTTGTAGAGCGATGGGATGGTATAGTAATGGCTATATGGGTGTTATTCTTTTTCACTACATTTACAAATTCTTATTATTTTTCAGCAGATATAGCTAAAGATATATTTAAATTAAAAGATATAAAGATTGCCTCTGCAATATTAGTACCTTTTATTTATATAGTAGCACTATATCCAGAAAATGTAGCAGAGTTATCTAGAATAAGTAAAATGATATTTCCTATATTATTTATGATAAATACAATAATAATACCAATAGTATTATTAATTACAAGTAACATAAAAAAATCAAGAACAGGAACAAAAGGATAAAAGGTTATATAATAAACATTAAAACTTTTAGGAGCTGTTATACTATGAAATATAAAAAAATTATAGCTATGATGACTTTAGTATTTATGTGTACCTTTATGGTTGGGTGTTGGGATAAAGTAGAAATAGATAAAAGATTATTTATATCTATGATAGGAATAGATCCAGGTAAAGATATAGATAAAGAAGAAGAAATGGAAAAAATAAAGCAAAATGAGCCTTTCTCTAAAACAGATATGGAAAAACTTAATATAACTTATGGTTTTCCTGATATAAGTGAGTTAGGTCCACAAAAAGGAGCACAAGCAACTGAAAAACATATTAGTGTTTCTGGATACTCTATGGAAAATAGTGTAGGAAAAGCTACAGAAAAGAGCAGTAGAGCATTGACTTTTGGACATTTGAAATTATTACTTTTAAATGAAGGGTTAGTAGAGCATGAAAAAACTTTTAAGGAAGTTATAGACTATATAGAAAGGCAACCAGCTATAAATAGAATGATTTATTTATCTTTAACTAATATTCCAAGTAGTCAAATAGTAGAATTTAAGCCTAATGTTGAAAAAGATGTAGAAGCCTATATAGAGGGGATTATGAACAATAATAAAAATAACAATACTTCATTTCCTACTACTTTAGATGAATTTTTAGAAAATTTAAGTACAACAGGAAATTCAGTACTTCCAGTAGTAAGTATAGATAAAAAAGATAAAGAGCTTAAAATATCTGAGCTTGCTTTAATAAAAGATTACAAAATTGTAGGAAGTTTATCTATAAATGAAGGTAATAGTATTGAACTTGTAAAAGGGAATTTTAAAAAAGGAACAAGAAGTATTGTAAGAGAAGGTAGTCCCATAGATTATTCTATAGAAGGCTTTGAAAGAAAAATAAAGTTAAATGATGACAGTGGAAAACTAAGTTTTGATATAAATTTATCTTTAGAAGGACAAATTAAAAATTATAATTCAGATAAAAATATATTTTCTAAAAAAGCCATAGATGAAATAGAAGAAGATTTTAATCAATCTATAAAACAAGAAATAGATCAAGTCATAAAAGTAACTCAAAGTAAATATGATTGTGATGTTGTAGGGCTAGGCTCCTACCTATATAAATATCATCCTAAAACATGGAAAAAAGTAAAAGATGATTGGGATAACATATACAAGAAAGTAAAAGTTAATATCAATGTAGATACAAACATAAGAAGAGTTGGATCAACAAAATAAGAAGGATATACTTGTATATAACTACAATATTTTGGTAATAATACTTAATAGTTTAATGAGAGTGGGGTATTAATATGAAAAAAATATTAAGTATAATGAATGTTGTAGTTATATTATTGTTTATAGTATTTAATAATGCAGCTTCTGCAAAAGAAGGTACAAGCGTTCAAAAGGATATAGCAAGTAAAATAATAAGATTTCATGTAATAGCTAATAGCAATAATGTTCAAGATCAATCATTAAAATTAAAAATAAAAGATGAAATTATAAAATATATGAACCCTAAATTATCAAAATCTAAAGATATATGTGAATCTAGAGAAATATTAAAAAGAGAAGATAAAAATATAATAAAAATAGCAAATAAAGTTATAGAAGAAAAAGGGTATTCCTATTCTTTGAAAACTACATTAGATAAAGAAAATTTTCCAATAAAAACATATGGCAATATAACTTTACCTCAAGGAAAATATGAAGCATATAGAGTAGTTATAGGAAATGGAAAAGGTCAAAATTGGTGGTGTGTTATGTTTCCTCCACTTTGTTTTGTAGATGTAACAAAAGGAGAAGTTTCTTCTAAAAAAACAGAAAATCAGATGAAAAAGATAATATCAAAAAATGAGTATAATAAAATAGATAATAAAAAAAATAAATCTATTAAGATAAAATCAAAATTAGTAGAGACTATAAAAGCTGTTTCTAAGTAAATAAAAAAGCCTGTATTGTATTTGTAAATACAGGCTTTTTATAATAAGAATTTTTGAGCGGTTTTTAGAAAATGTTGTTCTATAGATTTAAAAAAAGTATTAGTGTCTTTAGGGTTATCATCAAAGTATATGTTATTGTTATAACCGCTGCTTTTTTTAGATTCTATTAAAGAATTTAATAAATTATATATATCATTTCCACAATTAGGCTTTGAAAAAATACTACAATTATGTTTCATAGATTTAAGTTTGTTTTCAGATGATAATAGCTTATGGATTTCATCTGGAGCATTATCTATAGAGTTTATATTTATTGCTAAATTATTTTTTAATAAGAATCTAGCATTTTTTTCTTCTTGTCCTGGAATAGGAGAAAATATAGCCATAGGAAGATTACATATTAAAGCTTCTGTTATAGTAAGTCCACCAGGTTTTGTTAATAAAACATCTGCACATTGCATATATTTATTAACTTTATTAGTAAAACCAATAACTTTAGTTTTATTTTTAGCGCTAGTTTTCAATTTGTCTAATTCAGAATATAATTTTTTATTATTTCCTGTAATTACGATTATTTGTATATCATCTTCTAAGTTCATTAATTTCTTATATATAGAAGAGATTTTACCGATTCCTAGGCTTCCACCCATCATTAAGAGGGTGATTTTATTTGGATCTAAATCTAAGCTTTTTAAAGTTTCTTTTCTGTTAAATTTTTTGAAAAATTCTGGTTTAACAGGTATGCCATAGTCAAATATTTTCCTTGAGTCTGCACCTTTATCTACCATTTCTTCTATCATGTCAGAATTAGATACTATGTACCTGTCAGTATTTTTTTGTATCCAAGTACCATGGGAACCATAATCCGTTAATATAGTTACACAAGGTATATTAAATTTCCCTTTTTCTTTCATTATAGATACCATTTCTGCTGGAAATGGATGGGTTGATACTATAACGTCTGGGTTATATTCTTTTATAAATGGAAAAAGTTTAAGGGTCATCATCTTATTAAAATTTGATGTAATAAAACTAGTTAATCCATCATCATCTTCAGTATTAGAATACATTTTACCAAATAATGCAGGAGAAACTTTTATAGTTTTAAGGTAACTTCCTATAACAACTTTATCAATTAAAGGATTTATATATTTTAATGTATCCACTATTTTGATATCAGAATTTGCATTATTTAGTTTTATATATTGTTTTAAAGATTCAGCAGCTTTTGCATGACCACCGCCAGCTGATACTGATAATATTAAAATTTTCATTAATTTCACCTTCTGGTTTATAGATTAATAATGGTTATATTAAATAACCAATTCATCTTTGTTCAATAATATTATATAAGATATATAATCAATAATAAACTGGTTTAATTAAGTTTTAAGGAAATCTTAATTAATATTTAACCCTAATAAAATTCAAGTCTTTAGTTTTATTATTACAAATTTTATATAAATTATTTAATATTTTAATAGATATTATGTATATTTGATGAATAAGAAAAAATGTAAATACGGATACTATATTAAGAAAGTTTTGGAGGTTATTTACATGAAAGCAAATATAAAAAGAATAACATATACATTGATTGTAACATTAATAATTGTATTTTCTACAACCTTTGCTATTCTAATGACATTAGAAAGAAGTGATTATAGAAACTATTTACAAGGTGAGTATAGTAAAAATATGCATGAATTAATATCTTCTGTTCAAAACATAAGGATTAATCTTTCTAAATCAGCAATAATAAATTCTAGAGACCAAAAGATAATAACATTTCAAGAGATATTTAGATACTCATCAATTGCAAATGATAAATTACATTCTATGCCTATAAGTGAAGATACAATACAATACACTAGTAATTTTTTATCTCAAGTAGGTGATTTTTCTAATACTTTAGCTAAGTCTATTGTTGAAAATAAGGATATATCTAAAGAAAGCTATAATAATATAGAAAAATTAAAAGATCAATCTTTTAATCTAGAGAATAAACTTAGCAGTATAGTAACAGATGTAAACCAAGGAAATTTAAAATGGGGAGAAATAAGAAAAAAGGTTAGTGGAGTCCTTGCTAAAGATAAAGATAAATTAATACCACAGAAATTTAAAAATATAGAAAAGCAAGTATTGCAATATCCTTCATTAATATATGATGGACCTTTTTCAGACAATGTTTTAGATATAAAACCTAAGGTTAATAGTGAAAAAGCTGTAACTAGAAAAGAAGCGGAAAATGTTGTTAGAAAATTATTAGGGAAAAATAATATAGAGTCTATAAAAATAGATACTAATAAAAGGAAAACAAGAATAGATAGTTATAGATTTATAGTATCTATCAAAGGTAGAAGTGAAAAAGACTCTAAAATAGTATGTGAAGTTAGTAAAAAAGGTGGTAAACTAATATATTTGTTAGATGAAAGAAATGTAGGTCAGCCTAAAATTAATATGAATAAAGCTATAGATATTGGCAATAAATATTTAAAGGATATAGGTTTTGATAACATGATTCCTACTTATACATTAAATTATAGTAATGTAGCTGTAATAAATTATATATATAAGGAAGATAATGTTATGATATATCCAGATCAGATAAAACTAAAAATATCCTTAGATAAAGGTGAAATCATAGGAGTAGAATCTGAAAAATATTTAGTAGCCCATCACAAGAGAAATATACCAAAACCTAAAGTAACTAAAGAAGAAGCTAAAAAGAAAATAAGTGATAATTTTAAAGTTAATTCTGAAAAATTAGTAATGATACCTACACCTAATAATACAGAAAAATTATGTTATGAATTCTCAGGTACTTATAAGAAAGATAACTTTAAAATATATATAGATGCAAATACAGGTTTTGAAGAAAGAATTATACAAATATTAGATACTCCTAATGGGGAATTGACAATGTAAAGTAAATAAAAGAAAATAAAGAGTGGATAAATATATATTCACTCTTTATTTGTATTATAATAGAATATATTTATATTATTTAAAATATTTTAAGAAAGAAAGGTTGAGTTTTATATGACAAAAGCTTTGGCGATGATGTCTGGGGGATTAGATAGTACATTAGCAGCTAAACTTGTAAAAGATCAAGGTATAGAAGTTATAGCAATTTGTTTTAAATCTTATTTTTTTAATGAAAAAAATGCAGAAAGAATGACAAAACAAATAGATATTCCATTAGAAGTAGTAGATTTCTCTAAAGAGCATTTAGAAATGGTTAAAGATCCTAAACATGGGTATGGTAAAAATATGAATCCATGTATCGATTGCCATGCTATGATGATGAAGTATTCAGGAGAACTTTTGAAAAAGTATGATGCTGATTTTATAATAACAGGAGAAGTTTTAAATCAAAGACCTATGTCACAAAATAAATCAGCTTTAAATTTAGTTAAAAAAGAATCTGGATTTAAAGAAAAAATATTAAGACCACTTTGTGCTAAAAATTTAGAACCAACTAGTATGGAACTTGAAGGACTTATAGATAGAGAAAAACTTTTAGGTATCTCTGGAAGAAGTAGAAAGATCCAAATGGAATTAGCAGAAAAATGGGATATAAAAGATTATCCTTCAGCAGCAGGGGGATGTAAGCTTACAGAACCTAATTATTCTAAAAGATTAAGAGATCTATTAGAAAATAAAAAAAACCCAACTGAAAATGACATGGAATTATTAAGATGGGGAAGACATTTTAGAAATTCTGATAAATGCAAAGTTATATCTAGTAGGACTAAAGATGAAGGAGATATTATAACAAGTTTATTAACTAAAGACGATTATATATTCTTAGCAGACAAGTATAAGGGGTCATTAGTTGCTATAATAGGAGATCCTAGTAAAGAGGATATAGAGTTAGCAGCTAAGATTACAGGAAGGTATTCTAAAGGAAGGAATGAAGAATCAATAAAAATTAAGTATGGTAATTTTAATACTGATTTAAATGATTTTATAGAAATAAAGCCAGCATCAGATGATATTATAAACAAATATATTATATAAAAGGGGTATGGTAAATGAATAAAAAGGCATTAATTCATGTGTTTAGTGTTCAACCTGATGAAAGTGATAAAGAAGAACCTATAGAGGTTGTTACTCCTGGAAGTTTTTATAAGAAAGGAGATTTTTATTATGCAATGTATGAAGAAACAGAAATCTCTGGAATGGAAGGAACTACAACTACATTGAAAATAGGAGAAGACAAATTTTCCTTAATAAGGAGAGGAAATATTACAAGCAAAATGGAATTTGAAATGGATAAGAAAAATATATCTATGTATAATACTCCTTATGGAACATTACAATTAAGTATAGATACTAAAGAATTAGACATAGAAATGGGAGAAGAAGGTGGTAAAATATCTATAGACTATGATATGACTGTAGAAGGTCAAAAACCACAAAATACTTCACTTAATGTACATATTGAAGCGCAGTAAAATTATTAATGGGCTCTAAATTTATAAGAGCTCATTTTTATATTATATAGGAACCTATAAGCTTTTATAAAAATATGTTTCTGTTATATTTTATAGTAGTTTAAAAACTAAGTTATTTGGATAAAATTACTAATATATTAAATTAGTAGGGAGTGTATATTATGTATTTCTCCAATAATAAAAAATATGAAATAATAATAGAACTAATATGTAAATATAAAGCTGTGTCAAAAAAGGAACTAATAAGTATATTAAAGGATGATGATTGTGGATACTTGTTATTCTTATTACTAAGGAAATATAATTGTATAGATTTAAAATTATTAAAGAGAGATTTTAATATAGAGAATAAAAAAGAACTTTATATTTATATAGAGAAAGCAGAGAAAGAACTTTTAACTAATAAAAAGATAAGAAATATGTTTTTTGAAGCAGAAGATATAATAGACAATATAAAATAAATTTATTATAAAACAAAAAAACAGTAGCACAACAAATTAATTTGTGTTATTATATACAAGTATGTTTTATAAAAGAAAAAAATATATAGTTATACTATTATAATAACAGTATAATAAGGGTAATATTGATTATAAACTTTATTAATATTATTGTCAATATAAAATAACATATAAATGTAATTTTTTTAGACGTATAGATATAAAAATTTATGTAGGGGGTGAAAACTGCTTTAATTTATTAAGGCAGGAAAAGGTATGAGTACTAAATACATATTTGTAACAGGAGGAGTTGTATCCTCATTAGGAAAAGGAATAACAGCAGCTTCATTAGGAAGACTTTTAAAAAATAGAGGATTAAAAGTTTCTATACAAAAATTTGATCCATACATAAACATAGATCCAGGAACTATGAGTCCTTATCAACATGGAGAAGTATTTGTAACAGATGATGGAGCAGAAACAGACTTAGATTTAGGACATTATGAAAGATTCATAGATGAAAATTTAAGTAAAAACAGTAATGTAACTACAGGTAAAGTTTATTGGTCAGTTATATCAAAAGAAAGAAAAGGCGACTATTTAGGAGCTACAGTTCAGGTTATACCACATATAACAAATGAAATAAAAGCTAATGTATATAAAGTTGGTAAAGAAAGAGATGTAGATGTAGTTATAACTGAAATTGGAGGAACAATTGGAGATATAGAATCTCAACCATTCTTAGAATCTATAAGACAAATAAAATATGAAGTTGGAAGAGAAAATGTTTGTTTTATACATGTTACACTAGTTCCTTATTTAGGAAAAGCAGGAGAACTTAAAACAAAACCAACTCAACATTCAGTAAAAGAATTAAGAAGTATAGGTATCCAACCAGATGTTATAGTTTGTCGTTCAGAAAAATATATATCTCAAGATTTAAGAGAGAAAATCGGATTATTTTGTAATGTAGATGCTAAGGACGTTATTCAAAACCTTGATGCTTCGAACTTATATGAAGTACCATTAATGCTTCATGATGAAGGATTAGATAACTTAGTATGTGATAAACTATCATTAAATTGTAATGAAATAGATAATTCAGAATGGAAAAGTTTAGTTCACAATGTTAAAAATCTTTCAAAAGAAGTTACTATTGGATTAGTTGGAAAATATGTAGAATTACATGATGCATATATATCAGTAGTTGAAGCTTTAAATCATGGAGGATTCTTTAATAATTCAAAAGTTAAGATAAAGTGGATAAATTCTGTTGACATAAATGATGAAAATGCTAAAGATCATTTATCAGATGTAGATGGAATATTAGTACCAGGTGGTTTTGGAGATAGAGGAGTAGAAGGTAAAATAAGTGCTTGTAAATGGGCAAGAGAAAATAAAGTTCCTTTCTTAGGAATATGTCTAGGAATGCAATGTGCAGTTATAGAATTCTCAAGAGATGTTTTAGGTTATAGTGATGCTCATACTTCAGAAATAAATCCAAATACAAACTATCCAGTTATAGATTTAATGTCAGATCAAAAGGATGTAGATTCTAAAGGTGGTACTATGAGATTAGGTTCATATCCTTGTAAATTAGAAAAAGAATCTAATTCATATAAGGCTTATAAAGAAGATCTTATTAATGAAAGACATAGACATAGATATGAGTTTAACAATAAATTTAGAGAAGATTTAGAGAAGGCTGGTCTTATATTAACAGGAACAAGCCCTGATAATAGATTAGTAGAAATAGTTGAAGTTAAAGATCATCCTTGGTTTGTAGCAGTTCAATTCCATCCAGAGTTGAAATCTAGACCAAATAGACCACACCCATTATTTAGAGAATTTGTTAAAGCTTCTTTAAACAATAAATAATATGGATTTTTAATATAAAAATCAATTTAAATATAAAAGAATAAAAATACCAATTTAAGATTTTAGCTTAAATTGGTATTTTTATTATATATATATCATATTATAAAATAAAATATTAAAATTCTATGGATGTTTTATATATCTTAAATTATAAAAATTAAGATAGTTAATAAACTTATTTTAAAATGTAAACATATTATAGAATAAAAGAATTAAAGAAAAACTTATCTAATAATAATTTTTATTTTTTTATATTTATTTTAGCAAATAGTTATAATACACACTTAAAGTGAGTTAGAGTGGTTTTATATAACTAAATTATTAACAATTTTAAATTTAAATTATCTTTTATTGAAGGATTTTATTTATATTTATAGAAATATATAAATATAAAAATATCAATTAATGAAGTAAAGTAGAATATATTGTATTAATTTGTATTAAAATGTTTTATTTATAAGTCAGGAGGTGTGTTTTTACGCTATTAAATACAGAGTTAAATATAGCCATAAAAGATGTTTTTGATAAATATTACATAACAGATTTTTCTTTGTTTAATATTGAAGGTATGGATTTTAAAGACATGCCTTTAGAAGTTAAGAATATAGAGAATAAACAAATATTTTTTAAAATGAAATGCCCTTTATGTGGTAAAATTCATAAATATAGTTATAATATAAAAGAGTTTTTTAAAAGGCAAATGATAGTTTGTGGATGTGAATGTTTTGGTATTCCTCTTTTTTACATAGGAAACAAAGAAAAAGTTAGAGAAAGAGTGACAAAACATAATGAGTTAAAAGAAAAAATGTATATGATGATGTAGAGTAGTTAACACTACTCTATTGTTTTTTGTTTTTTTAATTTAAAATTTATTGAAATTATGGATTAAAGTGTACAAATAGGTTATAATGTTTTATGTAATATAAAATTCTACATATTTATCTGATCCTTTCGTAAAGTTTCTTTAAAAATTCCCTAATAAATGTACAAACTAATAATGAGAGGTGTTACTTTTGGAAAGTAAGGATTACCAAAGCATGACTGTTAAAGAGTTAAGAGCCATAGCTAAAGAATTAGGTATTAAAAGTATATCTAAATATAAAAAAGATGAATTGATACAAGAAATAAAAAAAACAAACCCAGTGTCTATTAAAAAAGATGGGAAACTTTTGGTTGAAAAAATTTCTAATAAAAATAGTGTACAAGTAGAAAATAATCACGGAAAAGTTTTAAAAGAAAAGAAAATAGATCATAATGGTACCCATCATAATGTTACTCACAATAATACAAATCATAATAATGTAAATCACAACAATGCTGGAAAAAAAGAACGATTAAAAGAAATGATAAATGAATCAAATAGTGCTAAGGGAGTATTAGAGATAATTGAAAATAACAATTATGGATTTTTAAGAGGACATAATTACCTGTCAGGTCCAGAAGATATATATGTATCTCCTTCACAAATAAGAAGATTTAACTTAAAAACTGGAGATGAAGTAGAAGGTAAAGTTAGAATTCCAAAAGAAGGAGAAAAATTTAAGGCTCTATTATATGTAGAAAAAGTAAACGGAGAAAATCCAGAAAGAGCAGTAGGAAGAAAACCTTTTGAAAACTTAGTTCCTATATATCCTAATCAAAGAATAAGATTAGAAACTAGTGAAGGGGATTTATCTACAAGGCTTATGGATATAGTTTCACCTATAGGTAAGGGACAAAGAGGTATGATAGTTGCTCCCCCTAAAGCTGGTAAAACAACTTTACTTAAGAAAATAGCTCAAAGTATTTCTAAAAACAATCCTAATGTAAAGCTTATAGTACTTTTAATTGATGAAAGACCAGAAGAAGTTACAGATATGCAAAGATCTATAAATGGAGAAGTTATTTATTCTACTTTTGATGAGGAACCACAACATCATACTAAGGTAACTTATATGGTACTTGAAAGAGCTAAAAGAATGGTTGAACAAGGTCAAGATGTGGTAATACTTTTAGATAGTATAACAAGATTGTCTAGAGCCTATAATTTAACTATAACTCCAACTGGAAGAACTTTATCCGGTGGATTAGATCCAGGTGCTCTTATAATGCCTAAAAAATTCTTCGGAGCTGCTAGAAATATAGAATATGGAGGTAGCTTAACTATTTTAGCTACAGCTTTAATTGAAACTGGTAGTAGAATGGATGATATGATATTCGAAGAATTTAAAGGAACAGGAAATATGGAAGTACATCTTAATAGAAGACTTCAAGAAAAGAGAATATTCCCAGCTATAGATGTTTATAAATCTGGAACTAGAAGAGATGATTTATTATTTGTAGATCCTTTAGAAAAAGACGTAGCTTTCAATATAAGAAAATTATTATATGATGAGAAAAATGTGGAAAATATTACAGAACAGATATTGAGCTTAATGTCAAAGAGCAAAGATAATAAAGAATTTTTAAATGTAGTAAGTAAGGTCGGAATGAGCAGAAAATCTAACAAATAAAAAATAGACAGTATGCACTGTCTATAGTAATAAAACCTAATCAATCCGATTAGGTTTTGTTATTATTATTCTACATCGTCTTTAGATAAGTTGAATTTTTTCATGAACTTATCTACTCTTCCACCAGCATCAACAATTTTTTGTTTGCCAGTGAAGAATGGATGGCATTTAGAGCATATTTCTACTTTTAATTCTTTTTTAGTTGAGCCAGTTGTAAAAGTATTTCCACATGCACATTTAACTACAGCATCATGATGATATTCTGGATGTATGCCTTCTCTCATTATCTTCACCTCTTTCAAATTAAGTGATCTCTAATTTAACTACACCATTATAACATAGCCTTTTCTAATAAGTCAATAAATTACGTATTTTACTTATTTATATTAAAGGCTTAACTACAAATGAAGTCGTTTTATTGACATATATGGTTAATTAAAGTCCTTTATAATATTAAATATGTTTGATAAAATATATTTTGTTATTATAGTGGAGGTGTTTGTAAAAATGTATGGTCCTAAAAATCATGGTTGGATTGAAGTAGTAGCTGGCCCAATGTATAGTGGGAAAACAGAAGAACTTATAAGAAGAATTAGAAGGGCAAAGATAGCTAAACAGAAAGTTCAAATTTTTAAACCTGAAATAGACAACAGATATAGTAAGAGAGATGTTGTTTCTCATGGTGGTAATAAAGTTCAGTGTATACCAGTAAAAAATAGTAGTGATATACTAAGACTATTAGAGGAAGATACTCAAGTTATAGGGATAGATGAAGCACAATTTTTTGATGATGATTTAGTTAAAATAGTAAATGATTTAGCTGAAAATAATAAGAGAGTTATATGTGCAGGTTTAGATATGGACTTTAGGGGAGAGCCTTTTGGAATTATGCCTAAACTTATGGCTATAGCTGAATTTGTAGATAAAATACAAGCTATTTGTATGAAATGTAATAATCCAGCAACAAGAACTCAAAGACTTATAGACGGTAGACCGGCTAAGTATTCAGATCCTATAGTTTTAATAGGAGCAAAGGAATCTTATGAGGCTAGATGTAGAAAGTGTCACAGCGTTCCAAAATAAAATAGGTTAATATGGAGTGATATAGATGAAAAAAGATATAAAAGTTGGTGGTCAAGCAGTATTAGAAGGGGTAATGATGAGAGGGAAAAAAGGAATTGCTACAGCGGTAAGAAAACCAGATGGTAATATAGTAATAGATAAAAAAGATCATACTCCTTATTCTAGTAAAAATTTTATATTTTCTCTTCCTATTATAAGAGGATTTATATCGCTGATTGAATCTTTAGTTATTGGTATAAAGACTTTGAATTATTCTGCATCTTTTTTTGAAGAAGATTTAGAAGATGTAGAGGAAGGAAAATTTGAAAAATTACTAAAGAAAATATTTAAAGATAAAGCAGATGATGTAATAATAGGAACCACAGTTGTAATTTCTTTCTTTATAGCTGCAGTATTATTTTTTATATTACCTACTTTTATAGCTAATTTTTTTAAAAAAATAGACGTAGAAAACTCTATAGGCTTAAATTTGATTGAGGGAGTAATAAGGGTAATTATTTTTTTATCATATATAATCTTAATAAGCAAAATAGAAGATATAAATAGAGTTTTTCAGTATCATGGTGCAGAACATAAAACTATTCATTGCTATGAAAAAGAATTAGAGCTTACTCCAGAAAATGCAAAGAAGTTTACTACTCTTCATCCAAGATGTGGTACCAATTTTTTGTTTTTGGTTATGATAGTAAGTATAATTTTATTTTCTTTTACTGGATGGGAAAGCATAGGAGAGAGAATACTTTATAGAATTATTTTACTTCCTTTAGTATCAGGAATCACTTATGAAGTTATAAAATGGCTTGGAAAAAGTAGTGGAGCTATTAGTAAATTTATATCTTGGCCAGGACTTATGCTTCAAAAACTAACTACAAGAGAACCAGACTTGAAACAATTGGAAGTAGCTATATCTGCTCTTAAATCTGCAGAAGGTATAGAAGATTAATTGGAGTGATTACATGAATATAAGAGAAGTTTTATTAAAAGCTTATGAAAAATTAAAAAAAGAAAATATAGATACCTATCAGTTAGATGCTCAGTTATTGTTATCAAAAGTTTTAGTAAAGGATAGACTATTTATTTTAACTAATCCTAATTATAATATTAATGAAGATATATTAGAGAAATATACTGAACTAATTAATCTTAGAAAAAATAAGATGCCTATAAAATATATTTTAGGAAAATCAGAATTTATGGGAATAGATTTTTATATAAAAAAAGGAGTCTTAATCCCAAGACCTGATACAGAAATATTAGTAGAAGAAGTATTAAGTGATATAAAAACTAATAATTTTAAAAATATATGTGATGTATGTTGTGGAAGTGGTGCTATAGGGTTATCTATAAGTAAAATTTTAGAAGATGTTAAGGTTAATTGTTATGATATATCTAATATAGCTTGTAGTGTTACTGAAAAAAATATAAATAATCTTTCTTTAAAAGATAGGTGTAAAGTTTATAAAAGCGATTTATTAAAAAAGTGTATAGAAGAAGATTTAAAATTTGATGTTATTGTATCTAATCCTCCATATATAAAAGAAAAGGTAATAGAAACTCTTATGGAAGATGTGAAAAACTATGAACCTTATGAAGCCTTATCTGGTGGAGAGGATGGATTAGATTTTTATAGAAAAATAACAAATCAAAGTTTAGAAGTTTTAAAAAAAGATGGTTTATTAGCTTTTGAAATAGGATATGATCAAAAATATGATGTGGAAAATATTTTAAGAGACCATGGATTTCATGAAATAACTACTATTAAAGATTTAGCAGGGAAAGATAGAGTAGTTAAAGGGTTTAAATAGGTTGTAATTTAATTGATAAATATGTTATAATATGATATTGTGAAAATATGTATACGGAGTGAGAATAATGTTAGAAAAACTGAATTTCATAGAAAATAAATATGAAGAATTATCTAATAAAATAAGTGATCCTTCCATAATGGCTAACCAAAGGGAATGGAGAAAGCTTTGTAAAGAACACGCAGACTTAGAACAGATTGTAGAAAAATATAAAGAATATAAAGAAGCTAAAGACAGTTTAGAAGAAGATAAAGAAATGCTTAAAGATGACATAGATAAAGAATTAAAAGAAATGGCACAAGAAGAAATAAAAGAGTTAACTTCTACATTAGAAAACTTAGAAAAAGAGTTAACTTTAATGTTATTACCTAAAGATCCAAATGATGACAAAGATGTATTTATTGAAATTAGAGCTGGAGCTGGTGGAGAAGAGGCTGCTTTATTTGCTGCTAACCTTTTAAGAATGTATAGTAGATATGCAGAAAGAGTTCGCTGGAAAGTAGAAACTATAAGTGTAAATGCAACTGATATTGGTGGATTTAAGGAAGTAACTGTAGCTGTTAAAGGTAAAGGTGCATACAGTAGATTAAAATATGAAAGTGGAGTTCATAGAGTTCAAAGAGTTCCAGATACTGAATCAAGTGGTAGAATACATACTTCAACTGCAACTGTAGCAGTTCTTCCAGAAGTTGACGATGTAGATATAGAAATAAGTGCTAATGATGTTAGAATAGATGTTTATAGAGCATCTGGACATGGTGGACAGTGTGTAAATACTACAGATTCAGCAGTAAGAATTACACATTTACCTACAGGTATGGTAGTTACATGTCAAGACGAAAAATCTCAACTTAAAAATAAAGAAAAAGCAATGAAAGTTTTAAAAGCTAGATTATTTGAAAAAGCAGAATCAGAAAGACAGGCAAGTATAGCACAAGACAGAAAAAGTCAAATAGGAACAGGGGATAGAAGTGAAAGAATAAGAACATATAACTATCCTCAAGGAAGAATAACAGATCATAGAATAGGATTAACTTTGTATAAACTAGAATCTTTCTTAGATGGAGATATAGATGAAGTTATTGATTCTTTGATAACAGCAGATCAAGCTGAAAAGATGAAAGATTTAGGAAGTAATGTTTAATTACTAATTTAAATTTAATTTTATTGAAAAGGAAGAGAGATATATGGATTTAAATAAAGCCATCAGAAAGCAGAATAAATCTTTTAAAAGATTCTTGCTACTTATGAGCTTTATTTTTTTTATTTTGCCAGTAATTCTCTATTTATCAGGTAATTTTAATAATGTTTTTTACTTAACTTATTTAATTTTCATAGAATTACTTATACTGGCATCTGTTCTTATTAGATCAAGTAAAGAAAAATTAGAATTTTATTATAAAAATAATAGATTAAAAGTTTATTTAGGATTTAGAAACAAAAAACTAAACATAGTTTGCGATAAAGTTAAGTTAGTTCATGTAGAAAAATATACAGATGTTTATGGAAATGAGGATTTTAAGATAATACTATTAGCTACCTCAACTTTTAGAAGTCAAAGGATGGTACTTGTAAATAATAGATTTTTGAAAAATCATCCCTATGTTTTTCACTATTATAAAAAGCTAGAGGGTATGCATCCACATACCCTTTGTTATTATACTATAGTAAAACGAGGGGGAGCTAAAAAATATTATCTTCTAGATGCTTTATATAGAACCTGTGTATATAGTGATTTTACAGAAGAATGTATAGAGAAAATTAAAATTCTTAGAAAAGAAGTAGATATAGATAACTAGAATAAATATATATATGAAGTAATAAGTATTATATATAATTAATGTTTAAGGTGATGTCTTGAATAACAATATATTATATGTAGTATTTTTCGGATCTTTTATATCTTTGATAGGTACTATGATAGGAGCTTTTTTAGGTATATCCATAAAAAATCCTTCTAATAAATTATTAGGCAAATTAATAGGATTTTCTGCAGGACTAATGTTATCTGTAGTGGTATTTGATCTTATCCCAGAAGCTTTAAGTAAACATAATATTAAAAACATGGTACTATGTTTTATATTAGGGATATCTTTAATTATGGTTATAGATATAAAGTCAAATAATACATCTATAAATGAGCACAAGAAAGTAGCCTTTTTAGCAGCCATAGGGCTTATGCTCCATAACTTTCCAGAAGGTATGCTTATGGGATGTGGATTTGCTACAGGAAATAATTTAGGGCTTAAGATGTCTTTTATAATAGCTATTCATGATATACCGGAAGGAATAGCTGTAGCAGCTCCTCTTATAGCTTCTAAGGAAAAACCATATAAGACCTTATTATATGTGTTTTTCACAGCTTTTCCAACGGCTATAGGATCTTTTATAGGTATATATATGTACAGGGTATCTGATGGCTTTATAGGAATTCTTCTATCTTTAGCTTCAGGCATAATGCTGTATGTTGTTTGTGGCAATATGATACCAGAATCTTCTAAATTATATGGAAACAAGATACCTATGCTATTCATAATTATTGGGATTATAGTAGGAGTTTTTATAATCAATGTATTATAATTAAATATAGGATGGTGTTTAAAATGAATACAAAAATTGCCAAGTTACAAGGCAAAGACATTGATGAAGAAATTATAGAAGAAGCAGGGAAGATTTTAAAAAATGGAGGACTAGTAGTATTTCCTACAGAAACAGTTTATGGATTAGGAGCAAATGCTTTAGATGAAAATGCAGTGAAAAAAATTTTTAAAGCTAAAGGTAGGCCACAAGATAATCCTTTAATAGTTCATATAAGTGATATTGAAGAAATAAAACCTTTAGTAAAAGAAATTCCTGATGTTGCTAAAAAACTTATGGATAAATTTTGGCCAGGGCCAATGACTATAATTTTACCTAAAACAGATTTAATACCTGATGAGACTAGTGCAGGGCTTAATAGTGTTGGTATAAGGATGCCTTCTAATTTGATAGCAAAGAAAATAATAGCTGAAGCTAAGTGTCCCATAGCTGCTCCTTCTGCTAATTTATCAGGAAAACCTAGTCCTACAGATATGGATAGATGTGTAGAAGATTTAAAAGGGAAAGTCAATTATATTATAGGTGAAAGTCAATCAGATGTTGGCGTTGAATCTACAGTTATAGACTGTACTTCCTATCCTCCTTGTATATTAAGACCTGGTGGAATTACCCTTGAAATGTTAAAAGAGGTAGATAGTAAAATTTATATAGATGAAGCTATAATGAAAAAACCTAGTGAAGATTTTAAGCCTAAAGCTCCTGGAATGAAATACAGACATTATGCACCTAAAGCTCCTTTAAAAATTATTAGTGGAGATTTAAAGAAAACTATTGCAAAAATTAACGAAATGGTGCAAAATTATATAGATGATAATAAAAGGGTAGGAATAATTGCAACTGATGAGACTTTAGACAGATATTCTTTAGGAGAAGTTATATCTATAGGAAGTAGAGAAAATACATCAACTATAGCTCATAACTTATTTGAAGTTTTAAGAGAATTTGATGATAAAGAGGTAGATATAATACTATCAGAGTCTTTTGAAGAAAAAGGTATAGGACTTGCGATTATGAATAGACTTAAAAAATCCGCAGGATTTAATATTATGTATATAGATTAGGAGGTACTGATGAACATATTATTTGTTTGTACAGGTAATACTTGCAGAAGTTGTATGGCGGAAGCTATATTTAATTCAATAAAAGATTCAGATAAATACATTGCAAAATCAGCAGGAATATATGTAGTACATAATAGTATTTCTTCAAATAATGCATGTAAAGTATTGAAAGATAATTTAAATATAGATATTTATAATAGAGAAGCTGTTCAAATAAATAATTATAGTATATCAGAAGCTGATTTAATACTGACAATGACCTATGACATAAAAGATTTATTGATAAAAAATATTCCTGAAATTTCTGAAAAAACTTTTTGTATAACTGAATACTCAGGAGAAGAGGGAGAAATTCCAGATCCTTTTGGTAAAAACATAGAAGTATACAATAATACATATAACTATATAAAGAAAAATATTTTATTAATTTTGAAAAAATTAAAAGAAGATAAGCATTATTTATAAGTGTTATGTCTTCTTTTTTTGCAAAATATAATTTTATAAACATTATGGAGGTGTTTTTAATGAAAATAGCATTAGGTAGTGATCACGCTGGATTACCTTTAAAGAAACAAATAATAGATCACTTAGAAAGTAAAAAAATAGAAATAAAAGATTTTGGAACTTATACAGAAGATTCTTGTGATTATCCAGATTACGCTATGAAAGTAGCAGAAAATGTAGCTTCAAAAGAATTTGAGCTTGGAATACTAATTTGTGGTACAGGAATTGGAATAAGCATAGCTGCTAATAAAGTTCCAGGAGTAAGAGCTGCGTTATGTGGAGATACATTTAGTGCTCATGCATGCAGAGAACATAATAATGCTAATATATTAGCATTAGGACAAAGAGTTACAGGTCAAGGCTTAGCTTTAGATATAGTTGATACTTTCTTAAATACAGAATTTGAAGCTGGAAGACATGAAAGAAGAGTTAATAAAATATCACAAATAGAAGAAAAATATAGTAAGTAATATTTAGGAGGATATATAAATGAGTAAAGTTACACAAATAGCACACCCATTAATTCTACATAAACTAACTTTGATAAGGGATAGAGAAACAGGTTCAAAAGATTTTAGAGAACTTGTAGAAGAAGTAGCTATGCTTATGGCATATGAAGTTACTAGAGATTTACCTTTAGAAGATGTTGAAATTAAAACACCAATATGTACAGCTACTTGTAAAAAATTAGCTGGTAAAAAAGTAGCAATAGTACCTATATTAAGAGCAGGACTTGGAATGGTTGGAGGAATGATTAAACTAATTCCTGCAGCTAAAGTTGGACATATAGGATTATATAGAGATGAAAAAACATTAAAACCAGTAGAATATTTTTGTAAATTACCACAAGATATAGAAGAAAGAGAAGTTATAGTTACAGATCCAATGCTTGCTACAGGAGGATCTGCTATAGATGCTATATCACTTCTTAAGAAAAAAGGTGCTAAGCATATAAGATTAATGTGCCTTGTAGGAGCTCCAGAAGGAGTTAAAGAAGTTATGAATGCTCATCCAGACGTTGATATATATTTAGCTTCAGTAGATGAAAAATTAAATGAAGATGGATATATAGTTCCAGGTTTAGGAGATGCAGGAGATAGATTATACGGAACAAAATAATACAGTATTAATAATAGAAATTCAGGTGATATTTATATTGCCTGAATTTTTCTTATTAATACCGTAAATATATATAAAATATTTTAACACTACTTTTAATTAATTAAGTTTTATTATAGAATAAAGTGAAGTTATATTTTTATTATGTGGTTTTAGTTTTGGAAATAAAGGAGGAAATATGGGTAGAATAGATAAAGATAATTATTATTTAGATATATGTGAAACTATTTTAGAAAGAGGAACTTGCATAAGAAGAAACTTTGCAGCTATAATTGTTAAGAATGATGAAATAATATCTACAGGATATACAGGAGCGCCTCGAGGTAGAAAAAATTGTAGTGATTTAGGTTATTGCATGAGAAACGAATTAAAAGTGCCAAGAGGTACAAGATATGAATTGTGTAGATCTGTTCATGCAGAACAAAATGCAATAATTTCAGCAAGAAGACAAGATATGCTAAATTCTACTATGTATATTGTTGGTAAAGAATATGAAACATCTCAGTATGTTTTGAATGCATCACCATGCGCTTTGTGTAAAAGATTTATTATAAATGCAGGTATAGATAAAGTTATTATAAGAGATACAAAAACTAAATACAGATCTGTTTTTGTAAGTAAGTGGATAGAAAACGACGAATCTCTTACAGATGAAGTTAGTTACTAAGATTGTATAAATTAAGGAGACTTTACTATGAGTAGTAAAATATACGTATTAGAAATTATTATAGCATTTGTTTTATCAATTGTTTTAACACCTTTAGTAAAAAAATTAGCTTTTTATATTGGAGTAGTAGATATACCTAAAAATAAAAGGAAAATACATAAAAAACCAATACCTCTTCTTGGAGGGGTAGCTATGTACATATCTTTTATTGGAACTCTTATATTTAAAAGAGGACCTTTAACTTTAGGCGAATTAGGAATAGTTTTAGGTGCAACTATAATAGTACTAGGTGGAATAATAGATGATAAATTTGATATATCTCCTATAAGCAAAATATTATTTCAATTAGGAGGAGCAGTATGTCTTATTATTTTTGGGGTTAAAATCAATTTTATAACAAATCCTATTAGTAATTCAGTCTTATACATAGACTTACATATGTTAGCTATACCTATCACTATAATCTGGGTTATAGCAATAACTAATGCTATAAACTTAATAGATGGATTAGATGGTCTTGCAGCAGGAATAGCACTTATTTCTTCTATAACTATGTTTGTAATATCTATATTAAATCAAAGATGGGAATCTGCTATGTTAACTAGTATATTAATTGGATCTATATTAGGATTTTTACCTTATAATTTTAATCCGGCAAGTATATTTATGGGTGACACTGGGTCTCAATTTTTAGGGTTTTTGTTAGCGGCTATTTCTATAGAAGGTGCTATTAAATCAGCAACAGCTTTTGCTATTGTTGTTCCTATTTTAGCTTTAGGATTGCCTATATATGATACTTTATTTGCTATGGTAAGAAGAAAAATAAATGGCAAACCTATAATGCAAGCTGATAGAGGTCATTTACATCATAGATTGTTAGATATGGGATTAAATCAAAGGCAAGTAGTAATAATAATGTATTTAATAAGTGCAGTTTTAGGTAGTTTTGCAATACTTGCTATGCAATTAAGTAATAGAAGAGCCTATTTTTTATTAGCTGTGATTATGCTAATATTTATAATATTGGCTTGGAAATGTGGATTTTTTAAACATAAAGAATAATGGAGGGGAAAGGTTTGGAAAAAATAAATATTATAACTATATTTGGAACTAGACCAGAGGCCATAAAAATGGCTCCTTTAGTAAAGGAATTAGAAAAAAGAGAAGAAATATGTAATAAAGTTTGTGTTACAGCACAACATAGGGAAATGTTAGATCAAGTATTAGATTTATTTGATATAAAACCAGATTTTGATCTTAATATTATGAAAAGTAAACAGACTCTTACAGGAATAACTAATAGGGTTTTAGAAGGATTAGAGGATGTATTTATAAAAGAAAAACCAGACTTAGTATTAGTTCATGGAGATACAACAACAACCTTTGCAGGCGCTTTAGCAGCTTTTTATCAAAAGATAAATATTGGACACGTAGAAGCAGGACTTAGAACTTTTGATAAGTATTTTCCTTTTCCAGAAGAGATGAATAGGAAACTTACAGGTTCTATGGCAGATTTGAATTTTGCTCCAACAAAATCTTCTAAAAGCAATTTACTTAGAGAAGGTATAAAAGAAAAAGATATATTTGTTACAGGTAATACTGTAATAGATGCTATGAATTTCACAGTAGAAGAAGATTATAAATTTAGTAGAGAAGAGCTTAATACTATAGATTATAAAAATAAAAAAGTTATAATGGTTACAGCTCATAGAAGAGAGAATTGGGGAGAAGGCATAGAAAATATATGTAATGCTTTAAAAGATATAGTATGTGCCCATGAAGATGTAGAAATAATATATTTAGTTCATTTAAATCCTGTGGTAAGAAATACAGTAAATAGTATATTAGGAGGACTTAAAAGAGTACATTTACTTGATCCTTTAGATACAAAAGAAACTCACAATTTAATGAATAAATGTTATATGGTTATGACAGATTCAGGTGGACTTCAAGAAGAAGCTCCTCATTTAGGAAAACCTGTATTAGTTTTAAGAGGAGTTACAGAAAGACCGGAAGCTGTTGAAGTTGGAACAGTAAAATTAGTAGGAACAGATACTAATTTTATAAAAAAAGAAGCAGAAAAATTAATAACAGATAAAGAAAGTTATAGTAATATGAGTAAAGCTACAAACCCATATGGAGATGGAAATGCTTCAAAAAGAATAGCAGATAGTATACTATATCATTTTAAAAAGTTAAAAGATAAACCGGAAGAATTTAAGTAAAACTTTATAATTTAATTATTATTTTATTAAATAAAGGATATAATTTAAAAAAATTATATCCTTTATTTATATTTAAAAATTTTGTATTTATAAATAATATAGAGATTTTTGTACAAAATATATAGAAAGAAAGAGTATTTTAGAAATATTAATATAAAATAAATATTAAATTTGTTTGAACAATTTATGTTGAATTTTTTAAATATTGTTAATCGTATTATATTTTTATTCATAAATAAAGTTGGTAAAAGGCGAATTTTTATGGATATATATAGAAAAAATAGTGTTATATGCATAAAAAAGGCAAATTGTAAACGATAAAGTAGAAAATTGAAAAGAATTATAAGATTCTGTATATTCTGATAAATGAATCAATTTTGATAAAATATTTTGCAATTAAGAAATATGTATTAACTTGGCGAGAAATAGTTCTAACCCAAGATAGATTTGATAAATTAAATAAAATCATAGGAAAAACAGAAAAATGACTAAAATTCAGATTTTATTTATTTGCAAGATAAGTTATATAATGAATTAACAAAAAGATAACTCCGGAGGAATTGTAATTGGGAAAAGAAGTTAATAAAGTTGTGACAAAAATTTTAACTTTAAATTTCTTAATTGGATTTGTATTGTTTTTTATTATTCAATTTACTTTTAAGAAATATGGTTTATATTTTTTGCTAGGATTGCTTTTAGCCACAATAAATTTAATGATGAATACAATAGTTACCCAAATGGTACTTATAAAAAATAAAAATCATTTTTTTAGTATTATAGGGTTTGTATTAAGAGTTTTAACAGTAGCATTATCTGTTGTGTTTATATATAGCTATAATCTTTATTATGCTATAGCTTTTTTATTGGGTTATTGTGCAAACTTTATTTCCATAATTATATATGGAATAACTTTAGCTAAAAATAAGGCATAAAGGAAGTGATGATTTGGAGAGTTTTCCTATATTATTTAATCTAAATTTATTTGGATATAAAATTGGAATTACTTCAAGTGTTTTAATTCAATGGATTATTATATTAGTTGTAGCATTAACTGGTATAATTTTCACTAGAAACTTAAAAAAAGTACCTGACAAGAAACAAACAGTAATAGAAATGATGTTTAATTTAGTTGATGACTTAGTTAGACATAATATGGGTGAAGATGCTAGGGCCTTTATTCCTTTTATTGGGGCTATGATGATTTACATACTTTCAATGAATTTTATGGGGCTTATAGGATTTAAACCACCAACTTCAGATTACAGCGTAAGTTTAGCCATGGCATCTGTATCTTTTCTAGTAGTACAGGGATATGCCATTAAGAAATCAGGAATTATTAATTATTTAATAGGATATGGTAAACCCTATGCATTTTTAACACCACTTAACATTATAGAAAGAGTTATGCTTCCTGTATCTTTAAGTTTAAGATTATTTGGTAACATGACTGCAGCAGTTATAATAATGGACTTAGCTTATTCATCTTTAAATAAACTAAGTTGGATAGCTCAAGTAGCTATACCAATACCGTTACATGTATATTTTGATTTGTTTGATGGAACTATTCAAATGGTTATCTTTGTTATGCTTACAATGATTAACATAAAAATTATATCTGAAGAATAATTTAATTTTTAAGGAGGAAAAATTATTATGGAAAATATAGCATTATTAGGAGCAGGAATAGCAGCTCTAGGATGTATAGGTGCAGGAATTGGAACAGGAAATGCAACAGGAAAAGCAGTTGAAGGGGTTTCAAGACAACCAGAAGCTAGTGGAAAAATCATGAATACTCTAATCATAGGTAGTGCCTTTTCAGAAGCAACAGCAATATACGCTTTAATAGTAGCGCTTTTATTAATATTTAAATAATATAGAATAACTTTAATAGTACCTAATTTTGTTAGGTACTTATATTAAGCCTGAAGGGAGGCTTCTATATAGATGGGCGTAAGTACTTCTACAACGATTATAACTATAATAAATTTTTTAATAATACTTTTTGTAGTAAAACATTTTTGGTTTGAAAAAATTAGTTTAGTAATAGATGAAAGAAGAAAAGACATAATGACTAATATAACTCAAGCTAAAGAAGATAAAGAAAATGCTAAAAAATTAAAAGAAGAAAATCAGTTAGCATTAAGTAATGCAAAGCAAGAAGGGAAAAGCATAGTAGAAAAATATAAATCAAAAGCAGAAAATGTTTATGATGATATATTAAAAGAAGCTCGTAGTGAAGCAGATAAAATTATAGAGCGTTCAAGAATGGAAGCTGAAAGAGAAAAGAAAAAAGCTCAAGAAGAGATAAAAGTTCAAGCTGTAGATTTAGCAGTAGAAGTTTCATCTAAAGCATTAATGAAATCTATAGATGAGCAGGAGCATAGAAGACTTATAAAAGATTTTATAAGTAAGGTAGGTATATAACATGTATGAATATTTAGATAGAAGATATGCTAAGGCTCTTTATGAAGTAGCTGAAGAAAAAGGAAAAGTAGATAAGTACATAAGTGATTTAAAAGAAATAGTCCACTTAATAGAAAATGATGAGACTATACAACAAGTCATAAGACATCCAGAAATAACTACTTCAAAAAAGAAAAGCATATTTACAGAAATATTTAAAGGAAAAATAGATAATGAACTTTTATCTTTCTTATTAGTTCTAATAGAAAAAAATAGAATTCTCTATTTAAAAGAAAAATTAAAACAATTAGAATATATAGATTTAGAGAAAAAGAATATACTTATTGCTAATGTAAAAACATTTTTGCCACTTTTAGAAGATGAAAAAGAACAATTAAAAAATAAACTAACACAAGTGTATAACAAAAAGATCATAATGAAAGAAGAAATAGATAAAAGCATAATAGGTGGAGTTTATGTTAGAGTTGGCGATGATGTTATAGACGGAACTATTAAAACTAAGCTTAAAGATATGAAAGAAATAATGCTTAAGAGAGAATAGAGGTGAGCTTATGAATATAAAACCTGAAGAAATAACATCGATTATAAGAAAACAAATACAAAAATTTGATAATAAAGTAGATACTATAGATTCAGGAACTATTATTCAAATTGGAGATGGAATAGCAAGAGTTTATGGTTTAGATGATTGTATGGAAGGTGAACTTATAGAGTTTCCAAACAATGTATATGGAATGGCTTTAAACTTAGAACAAGACAACGTAGGTTGTGTTTTACTAGGCTCAGAAGAAGGTATAAAAGAAGGAGATATAGTAAAAAGTACTGGTAGAGTTGTAGAAGTTCCAGTTGGAGATGCTTTAGTTGGAAGAGTAGTTAATTCACTAGGAAAAGCTATAGATGGTAAAGGTGCTATTTTAACTACAGAAACAAGACCAGTTGAAGTTAAAGCTCCAGGGGTTATTGGAAGACAATCAGTAAAAGAACCACTACAAACAGGAATTAAAGCTATTGATTCTATGATACCTATAGGAAAAGGACAAAGAGAATTAATCATAGGAGACAGGCAAACAGGAAAAACTGCTATAGCTATAGATACTATACTTAATCAAAAGGATAAAGATGTAGTATGCATATATGTAGCAATAGGTCAAAAGCAATCAACAGTAGCTCATATAGTTAATGACTTAACTAAAATGGGAGCTATGGACTATACTATAGTTGTATCATCTACTGCATCAGATTCAGCTCCACTACAATACTTAGCACCTTATGCAGGTTGTAGTATGGGTGAATATTTTATGCATAAAGGAAAAGATGTACTTATAATATATGATGATTTGTCTAAACATGCTGTAGCTTACAGAACTATGTCATTACTTTTAAAAAGACCACCAGGAAGAGAAGCATATCCAGGAGATGTTTTTTATCTTCATTCAAGATTACTTGAAAGATCAGCTAAGTTATCAAAAGAATTAGGTGGAGGATCTTTAACAGCACTACCTATAATAGAAACTCTTGCAGGTGATGTAACTGCATATATACCAACTAATGTTATATCTATAACAGATGGTCAAATATTCTTAGAATCAGAATTATTTAATGCAGGACAAAGACCGGCAGTTAATGCAGGTATATCTGTATCAAGAGTTGGTGGAAATGCACAAATAAAAGCTATGAAGCAAGTTACTGGAACTTTAAGATTAGAACTTGCTCAGTATAGAGAGTTAGCAGCATTTTCACAATTTGGATCTGATTTAGATAAAGAGTCTAGAAAAAGACTTGAAAAAGGTAAAAGATTAGTAGAAATATTAAAACAACCACAATATAGGCCTATGTCTGTAGAAAAACAAATAATGATTCTTTATGCAGGAGTTAATAACTTCTTAAATGATATACCAGTAAATAAAATTTCTGAATTTGAATCAGGATTGTTTGAATATATAGATACTCATCATAGAGATATATCTAAGAAAATAATAGAGAACAAAAAAATGACAGATGATATAAAGAAAGAATTGAATAGCTCTATAGAGGAATTCAAAAAAGTATTTTTATCAGAGATGTAATAGAATTCATATCTCTGAAGGAGGTTAAATATGGCAGGAGCAGGGCTTATTGGTATAAAAAGAAGAATAAAATCTGTAACTAACATAAGGAAAATAACTAAGGCTATGGGTCTTGTAGCTACTGCTAAACTTAGAAAAGCGAGAGTTAGTTTAGAAATTGATAAAAATCATTATAATCAATATCAATTAGTTATGAATGATGTAGTTAACAGTATAGAAGAAAAGAATCTTTATGTGGACGGCAATAAAAGTAAAAAGAAATTATACGTTATACTTACATCTGATTCTGGGCTTTGTGGTAGCTTTAATGCAAGTGTAATAAATACTTCTATAGATGAAATAAACAAAGATAAAGATAATGCAGAAGTTATAGTAGTTGGACAAAAGGGAAGGGCATATTTAAAAAAATTAGGTGTTAAAACTATATCAGAATATGTTGATATGCCTAATGTGCCTACAATAAAAGAAGGTAGAACAATAACTGACAATATAATTAATTTATATGAAGCTAACAAAGTTGGAGAAGTATATGTAGTTTATTCTGAATTTTACTCTGCAGTTAAGCAAATAGTAAAAACAGAAAAAATATTACCTATTGAGAGAAAAAAAGAAAAAGTATCTTCTAATGATCCTTATGTTGAAATTTCTCCAGAAAGTGATAAGTTTTTAAAGGTATGTATGAATAATTATATAAAAGCTAATATAATGAATTTCTTATTTAATTCTAAAGCTAGTGAACATGGATCAAGAATGACAGCTATGAATGGATCCACAGACAATGCTAATGATTTACTAGATAAATTAACTTTGAAATTTAATAGATTAAGACAAAGTGCTATAACCCAAGAAATATCGGAAATAGTAGGAGGGGCAGAAGCACAGAAGTAATGGAGGTGTACTATGCCAGATAATATAGGAAAAGTAATTCAGATAATAGGACCTGTAATAGATATAAAATTTAATTCTAATAATTTACCTAATCTTTTAGATGCATTAGAAATAACTTTAAAAGATAGAAAAATTATAGCAGAAGTTGAACAGCATATAGGAGACGATGTTGTAAGAGCCATTTCTATGGAAAATACAGAAGGCTTAAAAAGAGGTATGGAAGTTACTAATACAGGAAGACCTATAATGGTTCCTGTAGGAAGTCCAGTTTTAGGAAGATTATTTAATGTATTAGGTAATCCTATTGATGGTGCCGGTGAAGTAGATACTAAGGATTTTTATCCTATACATAGATCTGCTCCAAGTTTTGAAGAACAATCTGTAGAACCTGAAATATTTGAAACAGGTATAAAAGTTATAGATCTTTTAGCGCCTTATGAAAAAGGTGGTAAAATAGGATTATTTGGAGGAGCTGGAGTTGGAAAGACAGTATTAATACAAGAACTTATAAATAATATAGCAAAAGAACATGGAGCTTTATCAGTATTTACAGGTGTTGGAGAAAGAACAAGAGAAGGTAACGATCTTTATTATGAAATGAAAGAATCTGGAGTAATAGATAAAACAGCTTTAGTTTTTGGTCAAATGAATGAACCACCAGGATCTAGAATGAGAGTTGCTTTAACTGGTCTTACAATGTCTGAATATTTTAGAGATAAAGGGCAAGATGTTTTGCTTTTTATAGATAACATATTTAGATTTACTCAAGCAGGATCAGAAGTTTCAGCACTTTTAGGAAGAATTCCTAGTGCCGTTGGATATCAACCTACACTAGCTACTGAAATGGGTGCTCTTCAAGAAAGAATAACATCTACAAAACATGGATCAATTACTTCAGTTCAAGCAGTATATGTTCCAGCAGATGACTTAACTGACCCTGCACCGGCAACTACATTTACTCATTTAGATGCTATGACAGTTTTATCAAGATCTATAGTTGAACTTGGAATATATCCAGCAGTAGATCCTCTAGAATCTTCATCTAGAATGTTAGATCCTAGAATTATAGGTAAAGATCATTATGAAACTGCTATAAAAGTTAAAAATATTCTAGAAAGATATAGAGAACTTCAAGATATAATAGCTATTCTTGGAATAGATGAGCTTTCAGAAGAAGATAAACTAGTAGTAGGTAGAGCAAGAAGAATACAAAGATTTTTATCACAACCATTTACTGTAGCAGAGCAATTTACAGGAATGGAAGGTAAATATGTTTCTATAAAAGATACTGTTGAAGGATTTAAAGGAATACTTGAAGGAAAATATGATAATATACCAGAACCAGCTTTCTTATTTAAGGGAACTATAGAAGAAGTTTTAAAAGAAGCTGAAAAAATAAAAGAAGGTAAATAATTTATTACTTTCTTTTATAGATTTATTTGGTAGAAGGAGATTAGTATGAAAAATAACTTAGAGTTTACTATATTCACTCCTCAAAAACAAATAAAAATAGGAGAAGTAAAAGAA
The DNA here is from genome assembly GCF_039521385.1 of Clostridium oceanicum. Classification (NCBI taxonomy): domain Bacteria; kingdom Bacillati; phylum Bacillota; class Clostridia; order Eubacteriales; family Clostridiaceae; genus Clostridium; species Clostridium oceanicum. The sequence continues at coordinate 107,147 of NZ_BAAACG010000013.1, forward strand.
GTAATAGTAGAAACTATAGAAGGAAGTTTGGCAATATTACCAAAACATATTTCTATGATCGCTTATTTAAAACCTACTGTTACCCAATTTGTAAATTTAAATGGTGAAAAGAAAAATATTTTTACATCTACAGGTACACTAAAAGTTAAAGAAAATAATGTGTACATAATATGTGATTCTGCTGAATATCCTGAAAATATAGATTTAAAAAGGGCTAAAGAAGCTAAGGAAAGAGCAGAAAAAAGATTAAGAGAAAGTAAAGATAAAATAGATGTGAAAAGGGCTGAAATGGCACTTTTTAGGGCTGTTTCAAGAATTAAAGCTAAACAAATATAAAGTTTTTTAGAATGGTTTAAATATTAAACCATTCTTTTTTTTATGAGTAAATATTTATTAGATTAAAAAGGGCACATTTTAACTTTATCTTTATATATTAATAATATATTAAATGTGAATACTATAGATAAAAATGTAAATAATCTAAAGATGAGGGGGAGTTAAGATGAAAAAAACTAAAGGTACTATGTTATTTACTATGATTATTATATTAGTTACGATTTCATTTAGTTGTTTTTTTTATAATAAATCCTATGCAAAAAAGAATATAAATTTGTTTGATGAAATAATAAATGAGACAAACAGTAAAGTGAAAGAAAAAGGAGTAGAATTTGTATTTACACTAAAGAATAAAAATGATTTAAAAAAAATAAGTAGTTATTTAAATTTAAATTATAAAAAGGTACTAAATAAATTAGATAATAATAATTCCATAAAATTAGATGAAAATAACATTATAGGGTATATAGATAAATTTTATGAAAATAATAATACTATAATAAGTATAAAACTTTCCTCTAAAAGAGAGGGGCTACACATAATAGATAAAATAAAAAATGATATACAATTAAATCTTAAGGAAAAAAAATATAATTTTAAAATTTTTGAGTATGTAAAAAGTAAATCATCAGATACAAATATAGATAATATAAACAAAAATTTATTAAAAACATTAAAAAAATATAGATGCAGTAATATTAATACAATAAGATTAGAACGAGGTTATAGTACTATAGCATATACTAATACTAAGAAATATGATCAAATTATATCTAATGATAAATTTGTGGATTTAAATTGTGCTGTATGTAAATATGATTCTGGAAACTATGTAATAATAGGAACTCCACAAATAAATACAACGTACTAGTAATAATGAATGGAGGAAAAGTATGGATAAGATAGTGGTTAGAGGAGGTAATAAATTAGAAGGGGAAGTAAACATAAGCTCCGCTAAAAATTCAGTATTACCTATAATTGCAGCTAGTATACTAAGTGGAGATAAATGTGTTATTGACAATGCTCCTATGCTTGAAGATGTAAATGTTATAGGAGAAATTTTAAAAAGTATATCAGCAAAAGTAGATATAAATAGAGATAATAATAAAATAATTATTGATACCAGTTCAATTGCAAACTGTGAACCAGATAGTGAACTTGTAAAAAAAATGAGAGCATCTTTTCTTTTAATGGGACCTATGATGTCTAGATTTGGTAGTTTTAAAATATCTCTTCCAGGAGGATGTAATATAGGAACTAGGCCTATAGATTTACACCTTAAAGGATTTACAGCTTTAGGAGCTAAAGTCACTATAGGTCATGGATATGTAAAAGGTGTTGCAGATAGACTTATAGGAAATAATATATATTTAGATTTTCCATCAGTAGGTGCTACAGAAAATTTAATGATGGCAGCTGTTATGGCAGAAGGAGAAACTACAATAGAAAATGCAGCAGCAGAACCTGAGATAGAAGATTTAGGAAAATTTTTAAATGAAATAGGAGCAAACGTTATAGGGGCAGGAACTGATACAGTTAGAATTATAGGAGTTAAAAAATTAAAAGGAACTACTCATAGGCCTATATATGACAGAATAGAAGCAGGAACTTTTATGGCATCTGCTGCTATAACTAGAAGTAAAATAAAAATAAATGGGGTAATAGAAGAGCATTTAAAACCTATTATAGCAAAGCTTACAGAAATGGGAGTAGACATAAAAATAGAAGGAGAAAGTGCTATAGTAGATGCTACTAAAGAGCTAAAACCTATAGATATAAAGACTATGCCCTATCCAGGATTTCCAACAGATATGCAGGCTCAAATTATGGCTATACTTTGTTCTGTAAAAGGAACTAGCGTTATAACTGAAACTATATTTGAAAATAGATTTATGCATGTTTCAGAAATGAAAAGATTAGGCTGTAATATAAAAATAGATGGAAGAAGTGCAGTTATAGAAGGAGTAGATAATTTAACAGGAACTCAAGTTAAAGCTACAGATTTAAGGGCTGGAGCTGCACTTATTTTATGTGGATTAATAGCAGAAGGGTGTACAGAAGTAACAGATATATATCATGTAGATAGAGGATATGTGAAAATTGAAGATAAATTTAAAAATTTAGGTGCAGATATAAAAAGAACAAATTAAAAATATATAGAAATTTTGAAAGATTATTTTTAGGTAATTACTTAAAAATAATCTTTTTTATATGGGTTCAATTTATATTTTTATCATATTTATTAAAATTATAAATATATTTATATTGATTAACTTTAGATAGAAAAGAGGTATGCTATGAGAAGGGATGAAGATTGTGTACATATAAGGAGATTGTTTTGGGGCATAATTTCAAGTATCGGGATAATATTAGTACTTGCAGTAATACTTTCATTTTTAACTAGATCTCAAATATATTCAAAGAATATAAAAGACAAAAATGTAGTGGAAAACAAAGTAGAGGATAACTCAGTAGAAAAGGAAGCTGTAGTAGATGTAAATAAAAAATATAATGTGAAAGAGGAACCAAAAGTTAATGTGTATTTTATGAAGCAGAAAAAAGTAAGAGCTATACCATTAGAAGAATATGTAAGAGGGGTAGTTAGTGCAGAGATGCCAGTAGAATTTAATGAGGAGGCATTAAAAGCACAAGCAGTAGCTGCTAGGACATATGCATTGGCTCACATGAAAAACTTTGGGGACAATCAGTTTAATGAGAGAATAAATGCGGATGTATGTGATACTATATATTCTCAAGTGTATATGCCAAAAGATAAGAGGCTTAAGGCATGGCCTAAAAATAAAAGAAATGAGTATTGGAATAAAATAGATAAATCTGTAAAAAGTACCTCTGGTCAAATATTAGTTTACAATGGAGATATAGTTATGTCACCTTATTATTTTGCTACAAGTAATGGTAAAACAGAGGATTGTGAAAATGTATTTAAAAGTAAAGTTCCTTATTTAAAAAGTGTAAGTAGTCCAGGAGAAGAAAAAGCTCCTAAATTTAAGACTTCTGCAAAATTTTCTTATAATGAATTTATAAAGAAAGTAAATAGTCAATATCCTAAATCAGGACTTAGTACTTCTAAATTAAAAAATCAAGTAAAAATATTATCAAAAAGTGATTCCGGTAGTGTTAAAACTATAAAAATAGGAAATATAACTATTACAGGACCTAATTTTAGAAAGCTTTTATCTTTAAATTCATCTAAATTTACAATAGATTTTAAAGGAAGCAATATACTTATAAATTGTAATGGATATGGCCATAATGTAGGAATGAGTCAATGGGGAGCAAATTCTATGGGTAAGGATGGAAAAAAATATGAATATATATTAAAACATTATTATAGTGGTGTAAATATAAAAAAATTAAATTATTAAAGAGAAAATCAATTAATGTTGATTTTCTCTTTTTTTATATCAAATTTAATTTAAGTATAAAAAATTAATAAAATATGTATTTTTTTCTATAGTCTGGACAAACTAGAAAATGGAGGTGCTGATATGGAAAAAAAACCATTTAAGAAAACATCAAAATTTTTTAAGAGGGAGGGCTTTTATGTAATTTTATTTGTTTGTTTATGTGTTATAGCTGTTGTAGCTGGAGTAACTGTTAAAAATAGCAAACAAGTTAGAAATAAACCTATTGAAAATAAAGTAGTTAAAAAAGATACCAGTAAAGATACAGCTAAAGCTGTAAAACAACCAACTAAAAGTTATGAAAATGCTCTTCAAGTAAAAAAAGAAGATGAAAATACTAAACCAAAGACTGAAGAAAAAACTCAAGAAAAAGATACAGCTAAAGTATCAAAGCAAGTTCAACCTAAATTTATAAAACCAGTTGAAGGAACTATAGCAAGAGTTTATTCAGAAGATCCAGTATTTTGGAATTCTACATCAAGTTATAGACCAAATTTAGGTATGGATATAAAGACAAACTTAGGTAAATCTGTTTTAGCAGTTGAAGATGGAAAAGTAGAAAATGTTGTTAGTTCAAGTCAAGATGGAGTTAAAGTAATTATCAATCATCAATCTGGACTAAAAAGTGTATATTCTAATTTAGCTGCCAAAACAAATGTTAAAAAGGGTCAAGCGGTTAAAAAAGGTGATGTTATAGGTAAAGTAGGTAAAACTACATTACGTTCAGCTTATGAGAAATATGGTGACCATTTACATTTTGCTATGATGAAGGGTAATAATTACATAAATCCTTCTAAATACATTAAGTATTAATTTGAAATTTAAGCCATTTTTCGCTTTTAATCGAAAAGTGGCTTAAAAATGAATTTAATTTGTTAAATTAGCATAATTATAATTATAAAGGATTAAGGGAGGTAGCACTTTGAAAGATTACATTGAAGAAAGAGTCCTTGAAGTCGCTAAATATATTATAGATTCTAAAGCTACTATAAGAAGAACAGCTAAAGTGTTTGGAGTAAGCAAAAGTACAATACACAAGGATATGACAGAGAGGTTACCTAAAATAAATCCACAGATAGCTGAAGAGGCCAAGGAGATTTTAGACTATAATAAAGCAGAGAGGCATATAAGAGGTGGAGAAGCAACAAAAATGAAATATAAAGCTATTGAAGGTTAAAAGCATTCCTATTATAATAAATTTATAGGCTTTTAGTAAAGCTATTTTTATTTTTCTTATAATTATTATATAAGTTTAGAGAGTAGGAGAGGATAAGGGAATGTTTTTTAGTGTAGGCACTGATATGGGAATAGATTTAGGTACCGCTACAGTACTTGTATATATAAAGGGTAAAGGAGTCATTTTGAATGAACCCTCAGTGGTAGCTATAGATAGGAACAAAGATAAAGTCCTAGCAGTTGGACAAGAAGCAAGAGAAATGATAGGAAGGACTCCAGGAAATATAGTGGCAATACGTCCAATGAGAGATGGAGTAATATCTGATTATGATATTACAGAAAGAATGTTAAATTATTTTATTACAAAAGCTTGTGGTAAGAAAAAAATAGGTGCTCCAAGGGTTGTTGTTTGTATTCCATGTGAAGCTACTGAAGTGGAAAAAAGAGCGGTTATTGATGCAGCAAAGAATGCTGGTGCTAAAAAGGTATTTTTAATTGAAGAACCGTTAGCAGCAGCTATTGGAGCAGACCTTGATATAACTAAAGCTAGTGGAAGTATGGTAATTGACATAGGTGGTGGAACTACTGATATCGCCGTAATATCTCTAGGTGGAATAGTTGTTAGATCTTCTATAAAAAGAGCAGGGGACAGTTTTGATGAATCAATAATAAAATACATAAGGAAAAAACATAAACTTATGATAGGGGAAAGAACAGCAGAAAATCTTAAAATTAATATAGGTTCTGCATTTGCTAAAGGGGAACCGGTTCCTATGCAAATAAGAGGAAGAGATTTAGTTTCAGGACTTCCTAAAGATATAACTGTAACTTCAGATGAAATGAGAGAAGCTCTTCAAGAATCAGTTAATGCTATAGCTGATCTTGCTCATTCTGTTCTAGAAAAAACTCCACCTGAGTTATCTGCAGATATAGCAGATAAAGGAATAATAATGACAGGTGGAGGAGCTTTATTAAATGGACTTAGTGACTTAATAGGAAGCGTTACTAAAGTACCTGTTCATATAGCTGATAATGCAGTTTCTTGCGTAGCAGAAGGTACTGGAAAGGTACTAGCTTATTTGGATAAAATGGGTATATCATCTTCCGGTGATGGATTAAATTTAGTTGAATAACATATAGCTTTATATGAATAAGCACCATAATAATAACTATTATTATGGTGCTTATTCAGGTTCATTATATACCATATAATAGCAATGTAGTAATGAGTTAACTATAGTTTTTGCCATATTCATTATTAAACTTAATCTAATAGTATTAGAATGAAATAATTCATTGTTTTCATGAGAGTCTACAATTCCTATTATAGATACTTCTCCTATATTAGGTAGAGATTTCCCTACACCCTTTCCGGGATGAACAGGATAGTCTCTTACCTGCAGTTCTCCAATTTTGCATTTATCACCTAAGCAAGCGTCTATGCCTATTATATTGCTATTTGGGTGACGATTTTTGATTTGAGATATTTTTTCTTCTATATTTAAAGCATGTATAGGATTATCTATAGTTCCATATACATGTAGAGGAAAATTTTTCGATCTTAACATACTACCTACTAGAGGTCCTAAAGAATCACCTATACACCTATCAGTTCCTATACATACTATTAAAGTATCTTTATTAATATAATCTTTTAAAAAATATGCTATTTTATAGTAGGATAGCGAATTGTTATAAGGTGTTTTAATTTTACTCAAAGTACATCCCTCCCTATATTAATTTATATGAATAGGGATAATTAAATATTAAATAAAAATTTTAATTTTTTTTCCATATATTTAATTGGTCAGTATTAGTAAGACATCCTAGAAGCCTATCCCTTATTCCTGGTATATCTTTTTCTAAAGAAGATATTAAATCTTTCATATACTCTCTTTTAGTATATCCATTAGCAGGGCAAGGGTTGTCAATTATTTTAAAATTATATTTTTTTGATATGCTTTTGGTTTCATATTCATTTATATAAACCATAGGTCTTATTAAAGTTATATCACGTCTGTTTAAATAAGTTTTAGGAGAAAAGCTACTAATTCTTCCTTCATAGAACATAGACATAAGTAAAGTTTCAACAGCATCATTTTTATGATGACCTAATGCAAGTTTATTACAGCCTAATTTTTTAGCATAATCATTTAATGCACCTCTTCTTAAATTTGCACAAAGGGAACAAGGATTTTTTTCTTTTCTAATATCAAAAACTATTTCTTTTATATTAGTTTTATAAATGTGTATTGGTATATCCATTTCAGAGCACATTTCTTCCATAGGAGAAAAATCTGCACCACTATTTGGATCTATAACTATAGCTATTAAATCAAATTTTTCAGGGGAGAACCTTTGGTATTTTTTTAGTAGTTGTAATAAACATATACTATCTTTTCCACCAGATAAACCGACAGCTATTTTGTCATTGTCTTGAATTAAATCAAAATCATTTATAGCTTTTCTTAATTTACTTAATAATTTTTGCATAAGTACCTCCTAAGTATGAATATATTGTAGTTATTTAGATTATATTGTAAAAATGTACTAATAATTATACCATTAAAACCTTATATGTTTTATAAATGGTATATGTGTATAAAATAAAGAAAATTAGAGATAATAAAAGATACAAAGGAATAAAGCAGTAAAAACATAAATAAATGGGCTTGAAATTATAATTAAAAACAGATATACTATTTCTTGTCGAAAGCGTTCAAAACTTTCAACATAAATACAAAATATGCTGGCATGGCTCAATTGGCAGAGCAGCTGACTTGTAATCAGCAGGTTGTAGGTTCAAGTCCTATTGCCAGCTCCATATGTGGAGGAGTTCCCGAGTGGCCAAAGGGGGCAGACTGTAAATCTGTTGCAATTTGCTTCGATGGTTCGAATCCATCTTCCTCCACCAAAATTTTATGGGCGCATAGCTCAGCTGGGAGAGCATCTGCCTTACAAGCAGGGGGTCACAGGTTCGAGCCCTGTTGTGCCCACCATAAAATTTTATAAAAAATTTAATAATATGCTGGCATGGCTCAATTGGCAGAGCAGCTGACTTGTAATCAGCAGGTTGTAGGTTCAAGTCCTATTGCCAGCTCCATATGGAGGAGTTCCCGAGTGGCCAAAGGGGGCAGACTGTAAATCTGTTGCAATTTGCTTCGATGGTTCGAATCCATCTTCCTCCACCAAAACCTTTACTTTAGTAAAGGTTTTTTATTTTATGGTAGAATAAATTATAATATAATTTTTTTAGGTTGTTGACACCTATATGATGTTATGTTATGATTTTTAATAGTAAAAGTTAATAGTAAACTCTTATCCAGAGAGGTGGAGGGAAAAGGGCCCTTTGAAACCCGGCAACCAGTGAGTAGTGATGTTCACTATAGGTGCCAATTCCGGCAGTTAGTTCTGCAAGATAAGAGAGAAGTTAGTATATAACCTCTTCTTATTGAAGAGGCTTATTTTTTTGCAATTTTAAAATCATTAAATGGGAGGTTTAAAGTATGAAAAGAATTTTTACATCTGAATCAGTTACAGAGGGACATCCAGATAAAATTTGTGACCAGGTATCAGATGCTATATTAGATGCTATATTAGAAAAAGATCCAGAAGGTAGAGTAGCTTGTGAAACAGCTGTTACTACTGGTATGGTATTAGTAATGGGGGAAATATCTACTCATTGTTATGTAGATATACCTAAAGTTGTTAGAGAAACTATAAAAGGAATAGGTTACGATAGAGCTAAATACGGATTTGATTGTGAAACTTGTTCTGTATTAACTTCAATAGATGAACAATCTTCAGATATTGCTGTAGGTGTTGATGAAGCATTAGAATCAAAAGCTGGAGAAATGGAAAAAATAGATGCTATAGGTGCTGGAGATCAAGGTATGATGTTTGGTTTTGCTACTAATGAAACTAAAGAATATATGCCTCTTCCTATAGAAACAGCTCATAAAATAACAAGAAGATTATCAGAAGTTAGAAAAAATGGAACTTTAGCATATTTAAGACCAGATGGAAAAGCACAAGTTACAGTAGAATATGAAGATGAAAAACCAGTTAGAATAGATTCTATTGTTGTTTCAACTCAACATAGCAGAAAAGCTACACAAGAACAAATACAAAAAGACATAAAAGAGCATGTTATAAATGCTGTAATTCCTGAAGAATTATTAGATGAGAATACAAAATATTACATTAACCCAACTGGTAGATTTGTAATTGGAGGACCACAAGGGGATTCAGGATTAACAGGAAGAAAAATAATAGTTGATACTTATGGCGGATATGGAAGACATGGTGGAGGAGCTTTCTCAGGTAAGGATGCAACAAAAGTAGATAGATCAGCTGCATATGCAGCTAGATGGGTAGCTAAAAACTTAGTAGCAGCAGGAGTAGCAGATAAATTAGAAATACAACTATCTTATGCTATAGGAGTAGCTAAGCCAGTTTCAATATCTATAGATACTTTTGGAACAGGAAAAATATCAGAAGAAAAAACATCTCAAATAGTAGATAAAGTATTTGATCTAAGACCAGGAGCTATTATAAGAGATTTAAAATTAAAAAGACCAATATATAAACAAGTAGCAGCTTATGGTCATTTTGGAAGAACAGATATAGATGTTCCATGGGAAAAGTTAGATAAGGTTGATGAAATAAAAAAATACTTATAATATAAGAAGAGTTAGGCTTTATGGTCTAACTCTTTTAATTAGGTAGTATTTGTATATATGTAAATAAATTATGTTATAATTTATATAATAAAGTAGTTTAGGAGAGATCATATGCAGGAATTACAAGGCTTTGTTGAGGATATAGTTTTTGAAAATCAGGATAACGGATATATGGTTGCAAAAATTAAAGACAAAAACAGAATTATAACTATAGTTGGGTTTATTCCTTATATAACAGAAGGTCAAAATTTAAAATTAAAAGGTGAATGGGTTGTTCATAAGCAATTTGGTAAACAGTTTAAAGTTGAAAGTTGTGAAGAGATAACTCCAGATACCGTTTTAGGAATAGAAAGATACCTAGCTTCTGGTATAGTGTCTGGTATAGGGCCTGTAACTGCTAAAAAAATAGTTGCGAAATTTAAAGAGAAATCCTTAGATATATTAGATAATGATATAGAAAAGCTTAAAGAGATAGAAGGTATTGGTAAAAAGAAAATAGAAACTATAAAATCTTCTTATGAAAAGCAAAGAGAAGTAAGAAACATTATGATATTTTTCCAGCAATATGGAGTTACTGCTAACCAGTGTGTAAAGATACATAAAAAATATGGAGTTAATTCTATAAATAAAGTACGTAAAAATCCATATATACTTACAGAAGATATATCTGGTATAGGGTTTAAAACTGCTGATAAAATTGCTAAAAGTTTAGGGATAGAAGCAGATTCACCTTTTAGAATTCAAAGTGGAATAACCTATATAATAAACCAGTTTTGTGCGTTAGGAAATACTTATATGCCTATGGATAAACTAAAAAAACAAGCAATAGATATTTTATGTGTTAAAGAAGAAGAGATTGAAAGAAATATATATGTAAGTGTTTCTGAAAATAAACTTAAGATAGAGGAAGCTTATAATAATAAATGTGTATTTAATTTACCCTACTACTATTGTGAATTAGGAGTAACTAGAAAGATATTAATGTTATCTTTAAATGAGTATAAAGATTTAAAAATAGATATAGAAAAAGAAATAGGAATATTTGAAAAAAGTAATAGTATAACTTTTGCACCATCACAAAAAGAAGCCATAAAAGGAGCTTTTGATAATGGGGTTGAAGTAATTACTGGAGGACCTGGAACTGGTAAAACTACTATAATAAACTGCATAACGGATATATTTGAAAAAGCCAATATGAGGGTATTTATGGCAGCTCCTACAGGAAGAGCAGCAAAGAGAATGTCAGAATCTACAGGACGAGAAGCTAAAACTATACATAGACTATTAGAGATGGGAATAGGAGAAGATAGGGAAGGATTATTTTCAAAAAGTGAAGATACTCCATTAGAATGTGATGTAATTATTATAGATGAAGCTTCTATGATAGATATAATGCTTATGCATAGCTTGCTTAAGGCTATATCTTTAGGCACAAGACTTATTATAGTTGGTGATGTGGATCAACTTCCTTCTGTAGGTCCTGGTAACGTTCTTAGAGATTTAATAGATAGTAGATGTGTTAAGATTGTTAGATTGAAAGATATTTTTAGACAGTCAAAGGAAAGTATGATAATAGTAAATGCCCACAAAATTAATAGTGGAGAAATGCCCTTATTAAATAAAAAAGATAAAGATTTTTATTTTATAGAATGTGAAGATCCAAATAAAATTTCAGATACTTTAATAGACCTTTGTAACAAAAGGTTACCAAAATTCAATAAAAAGTGGGATAAAAAGAAGCATATACAAATACTGTCCCCTATGAGAAAAGGAATACTTGGAATCAATAATTTAAATGTTCATTTGCAAGAAATTTTAAATCCTAAAGATAAGGATAAAAAAGAAATAAGTTTTAAAGACACTATATTTAGAGTTGGGGATAAGGTTATGCAAATAAAAAATAACTATACCCTAAAATGGACTAGAAAATATAGTGAATTAGAAAAAGATGGTGTAGGGGTATTTAATGGAGATGTAGGATATATAGAAGACGTAGATGAAGAAAAAAAGACAATAACTGTATTATTTGATGAAGATAAAAGGGTAGTTTATGAAGATTTATATTTAGATGAAATAGATTTAGCATATGCTGTAACTATACATAAAAGTCAAGGAAGTGAATTTCCAGTGGTTATTATACCAATGTTTATGGGTCCGCCACTTTTAATGAATAGAAATCTCCTTTATACAGGAATAACAAGAGCAAAAAAGTTAGTTGTATTAGTAGGATCTTTAAAAGCTACTAGTTTTATGATAAGCAATAATAAGAGCTTTGAAAGATTTTCACTTCTTAAATGGAGAATAGTTAATGTAATAGAGAATGGGCTTTCAAGTGAAAATAATGATAACAATTAAAGGAGAGTAGTTTTTATGACTTTATTAAAAAAGTATGGTTATGAAAAACATGAACCTAGTGAAGTCTTAGATTATATATCTTCATGGTGTAAGAGTGAAGAAAGATTTTTAAATGTTATAGCAATACCTTATAATGATTGTAAATTTTTTGTTGATATTATATTATATTTTATAAATCATGGCAAAAATATATTATATGTAACTAATGAAAAAAAAACAAATGTAAAGATAGTTAGATATTTAAAAAAGCTAACAGGTTTTAATGATTATTCTTATGTGAAAAATCCAAAAACTAAAGTAGAATCAAAGTTAAAAATAACAGATTTTAATATAGGGGATTATTTAAATGAAAAATTTGATTTAGTAATATATGATGATATAAGTAATTTTTCTTTTCATAGTAAAGAAAATATACAAAGATTAATAAAATCTAAGCTTAAAAATGAAGGCAAAGCTATATCCTATTCTATTGAACCAATACTTCCATATTATAGACACTTTTATATACCTTTTAGAGAAGATAAAATGCCTATAATAGAACCTAGGATTATGATTACTAGAATAGATCTTAATAAAGAAATACCGTTTATAATGTATGATTATTTAGAATGGTCTATAAAGTCTAAAAGAAAAGTTATAGTTTATACTTCATCTAATAGGGTTAGTGAAAATTTATATAAATATATAAATAACAACAATATTAATTTTGGTGTTAGTGTAACTGTAGATAAAAATTATAAAAACTACAAAAAGATTGACGAATTTATGAAAAGTGAAAAAGGTATAATAATAACCAATAATTTTAATAACATTCCTTGTAACATAAAAAATACAGATCTTATAGTTTATGGAGCAGATTCTTTTAATTATAAAGAACTTGTTTATTTATGTGGAGTAGTTGGAAGGAGTGAATATAATTTTAGAGGAGAAATTATGTTTTTAGCTAATAGTGAAGAGGAAAGTATGGATAAAGCTAAAGATATAATTAGAAACTTTAATAAAAGAGCATGGAAAATAGGTTTATTGAATTTATAAAATATATAGGAGATTGTGTTTTAGAGGTTATATATCCTCATACTAACAATTGCATAATATGTGATTCTTATGTAGAAAATAAATTCTTATGTAGAAATTGTGAAAATAAAATAAAATATTGTTATGATCCTTATATAATTGATAAAAATGGGTTAAAAGTTAAAATATATTCAGTAGCCTACTATTCAGGAATAATTTTAGAACTTATTATAAGACTTAAATATAAAAGTGATTTTAAAAGTGGAGAAGTATTAGGATTTTTAATGTATAAAAAAATATTAAAAGAAAATTTAAATATAGATTATATAACTTATGTTCCTTCTACTAATAAATCCCTTAAAAAAAGAGGTTACAATCAAAGTAAATATTTAGCTAAAATTATAGGTGATTATACGAAAATACCTATAATTAATCTTTTAACTAAAAATGATAATGCTAAAGATCAGATTGGCTTAAATAAAGAAGAAAGATGGAAAAATGTAAAAAATAGCTTTAACTTAAAGTTTAAAGAAAATATTGAAAATAAAAATATACTTTTGGTAGATGACGTTTTAACTACTGGAGCTACTACCTTTTATTGCTTTAAAGAATTAAAAAAATTAAAGATTAATAATGTTTTTGTATTGACTGCAGCCAAAAGTCGTGTATAATTTAAATGTAATTAAATTAGGTTTGTGGTTGAAAGTCGATGCCAGTCGCAGGCGAAGCGATCCACGTAAGTTAAATAAAATATTTAATGAGCATGGTGCGGTTTAGAAGTAAGACCTGCCGTTTCACAAGATGAAACGAGAGAACTATTAGTGAGAGGCACAACACCGGGTAGCAAACGTTCCAGCAGGCGAGTGTGGGGTCAAAAACCAGGTCAACTAATTTGATTGTGAAAATAAGATTCATATTTATATGAGTCTTATTTTTTTATACAGCAAATGTTAAAGGACAAGCTAATAGTTATTATTATTTAATATTTATATAATTAAACTTAATATTTTGTAAATTCTAAATAATTGTGTTGTATTTTTGTGTTAAAAGTATTAAAATATATTTAAACAATAAAAAACAAACTTAAATAAAAAATAATAAATTTAACTATAACCCATAATTGGGACAGAAAGAGGGGCTGAAGAATGAAAATAAATGTTATAGGTAAAAATATCAAGGTAACAGAAGCCTTAAGGGATACTGTGGAGAAGAAATTATCTAAGTTAGACAGATTTTTCAACCCAAATGTGGTGGCAACTGCTACACTAAGTGTAGAGAGAAACAAACAAAACATAGAAGTTACAATTCCTTTTAATGGAGTAGTATTAAGAGGCGAAGAATCAAATGGAGATATGTATGCTTCTATAGATTTAGTTATAGGCAAATTAGAAGGACAAATTAGAAAACAAAAAACAAAACTTCAAAAAAGAAAATATAATGATTCATTGAGATTTAAATATATACCTGATAGAAAACAGGAAGAAGATGATGAACCTAAAATAGTAAAAACAAAAAGGTTTGCAATGAAGCCTATGTCATCTGAAGAAGCAGTGTTACAAATGGAGTTAGTTGGACATAATTTCTTTGTATATAAAGATGCAGATACTGAAGAAGTAAATGTAGTTTATAAAAGAAGAGATGGAGATTATGGATTAATAGAACCAGAATTTTAACATAAAATTAATATAAAAGGTTGTGCAGCAGACTTTTCAAGTGTGCTGCATTAATTTTTATAAAAAATTAGCATGTTTTACAAAATTTATACCTTATATATAGCTTAATAAGTTGAATGGTATATTGTTAAATGATATAATTTTAAAAGATTAATAATAAATAGCGAGGATGAAAAAATATGAAGCTTTTTGATAAATTATTTGGAACTTATAGTGAAAGAGAACTAAAAAGAGTCAATTCTACAATAAATAAAATAGAATCATTAGAACCTCAGTTTAAGAGTTTAAAAGATGAAGATTTTAAGCCTAAAACAGAAGAATTTAAAGAAAGAGTAAAAAATGGTGAAACATTAGAAAGTATTTTACCAGAAGCTTTTGCTTTAGTTAGAGAAGCAGCTGTTAGAACTGTAGGCTTAAGACATTATAAAGAACAGCTTATAGGTGGAATTATACTTCACCAAGGAAGAATTGCTGAAATGAAAACTGGTGAAGGTAAAACATTAGTTGCTACATTACCTGCATATTTAAATGCCTTAACAGGAAAGGGAGTACATATAGTTACAGTAAATGACTATCTTGCAAAAAGAGATAGAGATATAATGCTTCCAATATATGAATTCTTAGGATTAACAGCAGGAGTTATACTTCATGATTTAAATAATGATGAGAGAAAAGAAGAATATAATTGTGATATAACATATGGAACTAATAGTGAATTTGGATTTGATTACTTAAGAGATAACATGGTTGTTTATAAAGAAGAAAGAGTACAAAGAGAGCTAAACTTTACTATAGTGGATGAGGTTGACTCTATTCTTATAGATGAAGCTAGAACTCCTCTTATAATATCAGGACAAGGTGAAAAATCTACGGAATTTTATAAAGTAGCAGATTATTTTGCAAAATCACTTATTGCAGAAAAAGACTTTACAATAGATGAAAAAGCTAATTCAGTAATACTTACAGATCAAGGTGTAGAAAAAGCAGAGGATTTCTTTAAATTAGAAAACTACGCTGATCCAGATAATATGGAAATACAACATCACGTTGTTCAGGCATTAAAAGCTAACTATATGATGAAAAAAGATAAAGATTATATGGTTAAAGGTGAAGAAGTTCTTATAGTTGATGAATTTACAGGAAGAGCTATGGAAGGAAGAAGATATAGTGATGGTCTTCACCAAGCTATAGAAGCTAAAGAATCTGTAAAAGTAGAAAGAGAATCTAAAACTTTAGCTACAATAACTTATCAAAATTACTTTAGAATGTATAATAAGTTATCTGGTATGACAGGAACAGCAGAAACAGAAGAAAATGAGTTTAGAGAGATATATGGATTAGATGTATTAGTTATACCTACTCATAAACCTATGATAAGAAAAGATCAACCAGATTTAGTTTATAAAACAGAAAAAGGGAAATTCAAATGTATAGTTGAAGAAATAACAGATAGAAATAAAAAAGGTCAACCAGTCTTAGTAGGTACAGTAAGTATTGAAAAATCAGAGCTTTTATCTGATATGCTTAAAAGAAAAGGTGTTAGTCACCAAGTTTTAAATGCTAAATATCATGAGAAGGAAGCAGAAATAATATCTCATGCAGGAGAATATGGTGCAGTTACTATAGCAACAAATATGGCAGGTCGTGGTACGGATATTAAGTTAACTGAAGAAGCAGAAAAAGCTGGTGGACTTGTTATAATAGGAACAGAAAGACATGAATCAAGAAGAATAGATAACCAATTAAGAGGTCGTTCAGGTCGTCAAGGAGATCCAGGAGAATCAAGATTCTTTGTATCTTTAGAAGATGATCTTATGAGAATATTTGGTTCTGAAAAAATGCAAAATATAGTTGAAAAACTTGGATTAGAAGAAGATGAAGCAATAGAAAGTAAGATGGTATCTTCAGCTATAGAAAGTGCTCAAAAGAAAGTAGAAGGAAATAACTTTGATATAAGAAAAACATTACTACAATATGATGATGTAATTAATAAACAAAGAGAAATTATATATAAACAAAGAACAGAAGTATTAGAAGGTGAAGATTTAAAAGATCAAGTAGAAGCTATGATAAAAGATCTAGTTGATCAAACTGTAGCTAACCATATTTCAGGAGAAGAAGAAGAATTTGAAAATGAAATTAAAAATTTAGTTGAATACTTAGAAGATATATATCTTCCTAAAGATACTATAAGAATAGATGATATTTTAAAATTATCTGATGATGAAATAAAAGAAAAATTATATGAAACAGCTAGAGTAATATATGATGCTAAAGAAGCTGAAGTTGGAACAGAACAAATGAGAGAAATTGAAAGAGTTATATTACTTAGAGTAGTTGATACTAAATGGATGGATCATATAGATAACATGGAACATTTAAAACAAGGTATAGGACTTAGAGCATATAAACAACAAGAACCAGTTCAAGCTTATCAATTTGAAGGTAGTGAAATGTTTGAAGAGATGATTTACAATATTAAAGTAGATACTGTAAAATATCTTTACCATGTTCAAATAGAAAAAGCACCAGAAAGAGAGCAAGTAGCAAGAGAAACAACTACTAATTATGATAGTAGTGAATCTTCTAAAAAAGAGCCTGTTAGAAATGAAAATAAAGTTGGAAGAAATGATCCTTGTCCTTGTGGAAGCGGGAAAAAGTATAAAAATTGTTGTGGAAGAAGAGCTTAAAATATATAAAAAAACCAGGAATCATTAATTGGTTTCTGGTTTTTATATAGATTATTTTTAGGTATATGAAAATAAATAATAATTGACTAATTATTTATTTAAATGTGCCCTATAAGAGGTGGAGTTTTATATGATATTACAATTTGAAGAATTAACAGATAATCTAAATATTTTAATGGATACTATAAAAGAGATTGGAGAGTCTCTTTGACAAGGGAAAATTAGAAAATAGAGTATCAGAACTACAAAATAAAATGCAAGAGCCAGATTTTTGGCAAGATGTATCAAAGGCTCAAAGTATAAGCTTAGAAGAAAAGTCTATAAAAGATAAGCTTAATAAATTTAATAATATAAAAACAAGAATAGAAGATTTAGATATTTTAATACAAATGGCTATAGAAGAAGAAGATTATTCAATGAAAAAAGAAATCTTTAAGGAATATAAGCTTTTAAGTGATGATATTAACAATTTTAAAATAGAAACACTTCTATCTGGTGAGTATGATAAAAATAATGTTATAATGACACTTCATGCAGGGGTTGGAGGTACAGATGCCCAGGATTGGACTGATATGCTTTTTAGACTTTACACTAGATGGGCAGAAAGAAAAGGACTTAAAGTTAAAATATTAGATTTAATAGACGGAGATGAAGCAGGTCTTAAAGGTGTTACTTTAAGAGTAGTTGGACAATTTGCTTATGGATATTTAAAATCTGAAAAAGGTATACACAGATTAGTTAGAATATCACCATTTAATTCTAATGGCAAAAGGCAAACTTCTTTTGCATCAATAGAAGTAGTACCAGAGCTTACTCAAAATCAAGAAATAGAAATAAAAAGTGATGATTTAAGGATAGATACTTATAGGGCAGGAGGAGCAGGAGGACAGCATGTAAACAAAACAGAGTCTGCAGTTAGGATTACTCATATACCTACAGGAATTGTTGTCCAGTGCCAAAATGAGAGAAGTCAGCATACAAATAAAGATACTGCTATGAAAATGTTAAAATCTAAATTAGTAGAGCTAAAAGAAAGAGCTCACAAAGAAAAAGTTGAAGATTTAACTGGAGAGTTAAAAGATATTGGATGGGGAAGTCAAATAAGATCTTATATATTCCATCCATATAATTTAGTTAAAGATCATAGGACCAATGTGGAAACAGCTAATACAGGTGCAGTTATGGACGGAGATATAGATATGTTTATAATGGAGTACCTAAAGGGAAATTTTTAGATGATATAAAAAAGATGACTTCTTTTTATAGAAGTCATCTTTTTTAAGGATAAAGAAAACTTTGCTAAGCTTTTTTCTTTTTATATATTTTAGGGATTAAAATTATTAAAACTAACCCAGTTAAAGATACAAAAATTATAGGTTTATAGTATAAAATAAATATATTATTTGAGAAAGCAAGATTAACTATTTCTTTTGAGGATATATTGTAACATCTTTTTATAGATTCTTTATTTATAAAATCAATTTTGTCTTTAGGAGTGTGTATTTTAGAAGAATCGTTATCGCAAAAAGTTATAGCTTGAATATTTTTTTCTCTAAAAGGACTATGATCGCTAGAGTCTTCAAAAATATAATTAAAGTTTATTTTACTATTTGAACATATAGAAGAAACATTTTTTATAAGAGGTGTATTTATTGTATCTTTTTTAGATCCCATTATACAAAGGGGTACAGATTTAGCTCCACCTATCATATCAAAATTTAAGACAGTACTACCTTTTAAAACTTTGTTAAAATCTTTTAAAAAGGCTTTAGAGCCTAGAAAACCAAATTCTTCTGCATTAAATCCTACAAATATAATATCTCTGTCTGGTTTTCCTAAAGATTTAATGTATTTACTCATTTCAAGCATAAAGCAGGTTCCAGAAGCATTATCTAAAGCACCAGAATATATTGTGCCATTTAAATCTTCCCCTACATGATCAAAGTGAGCAGATAGTACAATAGGAGGTTTTGATGAGTCTTTTCCCTTTATACGTCCAACTACATTATTTAAAGTCGTTTTTTCTACAGTATAAGGTATAAAGCAATTAATTCTATAACCTAAGTCAACATTATGTTTTAATTCTTCAAAAATTTCTTTTGTAACCATTATATACATACCATGTGGAGCATCTTTCATAAAAGAACTTCTAAAATTTAATTTGTTTTCTGGGCTAGAAAATATCACAAAATGTTCTTTATCATCTTTTATTTGAATAAAATCTTTTTTCATTACAATATCACTTTCTTTGTTGAAAGAAAAATTATTTTTTCTAAAATTAAGCATATCTTCTTTAAAATCTTTTCCATAGGAATATTCTTTTACTACTTTATCTTTATTATTTAATACTTTAAGGTAAGGTTTATTATTTTGTTTTTTAGGATAATAACAAGAAAAAGATTGAAAATAGTTGTTTTTATAAGGAAGTATATTATTTTTTTTAAAACTGCTTTTTACAAATTCTGATGCTGCAGTATTTTCTATACTACCAGGTAGCCTCCCTTTAAAACTATCAGATGATAAGAAGTCTATATTTTTTATAACAGAATCTACATTAAATTTTTTTATACAAAAAAATTTTTGTAAGCTCAAAGACAAGGTTACAAATAGAAGTATTATAACTAAGTATTTAATTGCTCTTTTCATATAATTCTCCTTAATAGTGTTTATAATTAAATTTATATTAGTTTGATAAAATATATATAACTGTTATAATATATTTTTAGTGACATTATTTATAATTTAATAGTTTTCGGAGGTAAAAATGAGAAATATAAACGATATATTAGCTAAAGAGTTTAATTTATCTATTAAGTATATAGAAGCAGTAATAAATTTATTGGATCAAGGGAATACAGTTCCTTTTATAGCAAGATACAGAAAAGAAATGACAGGAGGCATGAGCGATAGCCTTTTAAGAGATCTTACAGATAGGCTTACTTATCTAAGAAATTTAGAAAGCAGAAAAGAAGACGTTTTAAGAATAATAGATGAACAGGGAAAACTAACAGAAGAATTAAAAAAATCTATTTCAAAAGCTGAAACTATTACAGAAGTAGAAGATTTATATAGACCATATAAACCTAAGAGAAGAACTAGGGCAACTATTGCAAAGGAAAAGGGGTTAGAACCTTTAGCAAATTGTATATGGGAAGGAAGTTTTAAAGAAGATATAATAGCATATGCTAGTGAATTTATAGATGAAGAAAAAGAAGTTTTGAAAGAAGATGATGCTCTTCAAGGAGCAATGGATATAATAAGTGAAATTATATCTGATGAAGCAGAATATAGAAAATGGATAAGAAAGTTTGTTGAAAGAGAAGGGGTTATAGAAACAAAAGGGAACAGTGAAGATACAACTCCTTATGAAATGTATTATGACTATAATGAAAAAGTAAAAACAATACCTTCTCATAGAATATTAGCTATAAATAGAGGAGAAAAAGAAAAAATATTAAATGTAAAGATTACTTGTAATCAAGAAAAAATAGTAGAATATCTTAATAAAAGATGTTTAAAAGGAAATAAACAAACAGATACTTATATAGAAGAATCAATAAAAGATTCTCTAAAAAGATTAATATATCCATCAATAGAAAGAGAAATAAGATCTCAGCTAACAGAAAAGGGAGAAGAAGGAGCTATAAACATATTTAAAGAAAATTTAAAGGCTCTTTTAATGCAATCTCCTATAAAAGGAAAAGTAGTTTTAGGATATGACCCAGGATTTAGAACAGGATGTAAAATAGCAGTTTTAGATGAAACAGGTAAACTATTAGATACAGCAACAGTTTATGCTACAGCTCCACAAAATGATGTAAAAGGTTCTATAAAAACATTAAAAGAATTAATATATAAACATAATGTTGATGTTATATCTCTTGGAAATGGAACTGCAAGTAGAGAATCAGAAGAAGTTATATCTGAGCTTATAAATACAGTAAAAGAAGAAAAAGGAAAAGATGTTTACTATGTTATAGTATCTGAAGCAGGAGCTTCTGTATACTCAGCTTCAAAATTAGCATCAGAAGAATATCCTGATATAAATGTATCTTTAAGAGGAGCTATATCTATAGGTAGAAGACTGCAAGATCCTTTAGCAGAACTTGTTAAAATAGATCCTAAATCAATAGGAGTAGGACAATATCAGCATGATGTATCTCAAAAGAGATTAGATGAATCTTTAAAAGGTGTAGTAGAAGATTGTGTTAATGCTGTAGGAGTAGATTTAAATATAGCTACACCATCCCTTTTATCTTATATAGCAGGGGTAAATGCTTCTATTGCTAAAAATATAGTAGCCTATAGAGAAGAAAAAGGAAAATTTGAAGGAAGACGTGAGCTTTTAAAAGTTAAAAGATTAGGTGAAAAAGCTTTTAAGCAGTGTGCAGGATTTTTAAGAGTTATGGAAAGCAAAGAATGTTTAGATAATACTTCAATCCACCCAGAATCTTATAAAGCTACAAAATCACTTTTAAAAATCTTAGGATACAAAGTAGATGACATTAAAAATAATAATCTAAATGATATAGATACAAGAATTAAAGACTTAGAATTAGATAAAATATGTGAAGAAATAAATATTGGGAAACCAACATTACTTGATATAATAAAAGAAATCAAAAAACCTGGAAGAGATCCAAGAGAAGAATTACCTAAACCTATATTAAAAACAGGAGTAGTTGATATGTCTCAATTAAAACCAGATATGGTTTTAACAGGAACAGTTAGAAATGTAGCTGACTTTGGAGCTTTTGTAGATATAGGAGTTCATCAAGATGGATTAGTACACATAAGTCAGCTTTCAGATAAATTTGTAAAACATCCTTTAGATGTAGTTAAAGTAGGAGATATAGTTGAAGTTAGAATTTTAGAAGTAGATGAAAAAAGAAAGAGAATATCTTTAAGCATGAAAAAATAATTAGCATATATTTTAGTATAAATTTATAAAATTAAATGTAAGAAATAAAAGTAAATTGTGAAAATTTTAAAAAATATTATATATTACGTTATTTAGATAGTTGAATAAAAAAAATAATTGATATATAATAGTAAATGAAAAATATATATAATAATATATATCTTCAGGGCGGGGTTAGATTCCCCACCGGCGGTAAAGCCCGCGAGCCTATATAGGCATGATTCGGTTAAATTCCGAAGCCGACAGTAAAGTCTGGATGGAAGAAGATGCAATTGCGATTTTAAAGCCCTGATATTTATCAGGGCTTTTTTTACTTGTAATTGTACCTCCCTAAAGATTATAAAAAATTAGGAGGTTAAAAATATGCAAGATAAAAAATTAAATAAACTAGTAAAGGTTTCTATACTTGGGGCTATTGCATTTTTAATTATGTTTATAGAAGTGCCAATTCCAATATTTCCTGAATTCTTAAAATTAGACGTAAGCGATATACCAGCACTAGTTGGAGGGTTTGCATTAGGACCTGTATCTGGAATAATGGTAGAACTTATAAAGAACATACTTCATGGAATATTTAAAGGAGGAACAGCTTTTGTAGGGGAAGCAGCAAACTTTTTCGTAGGATCTGTCCTTGTAGTTGTAGCTTCGTTAGTATATAGAAGAAATAAAAATAAGAAAAATGCGGTTTTAGGATTAATTTTAGGAACTATAGCAATGTCAGGTGTAGCTGGAATATTAAATTATTATGTATTACTACCTTTATATGAAACATTGTTACATTTTCCAATTAAAGCAGTAGTTGCTTTAGGAAATAAAGTAAACCCAAAAGTTACAGACTTAAATTCATTTATAATATGGGCTATAATACCTTTTAACATTCTTAAAGGAGTAATAGTTTCAGCTATTACAGTTTCTATTTATAAAAGTGTATCTGTTGTTATTAATAAAAGTGAAAATACTAGTAAGAAATTAGCTAATAATAGATTGTAATTTAGCTCTTTAGAGGAGTTAATAAAGATAGTATTATAAAAAAAGTAGCAATACCAATTATGTTGGTAGGCTACTTTTTTGTTATACAGTTTTAAAATTTTTAATATATAGCTATTATATTTATATATTTTTTTATAATACTATGATACCTAGGTTTATAGCAGTTTCTGTAAAGCCAGAAACAATTCCTATAGCAAAATCTCTAAAAGCATCATATATAGGATTAATATCTGCAATTGCTAGTAAAACAAATATTAACATTCCTAGGGTAAAAATAGTTTTTTTCTTTTTATTCATATAGATAACCTCTTTTAAAATATATTTTTTAGACATAAGTTTTTAAAATTCTACTTACAAGGGTTCTACCATACCATCTATAAATCCATTAACAGCAGATTCTATTGCATTTTTTAATATAAAAACTACTATTAAAAAAAGAATAATTTTAATGGCAATAAATAAGTATTTATTTTTAGTTTTATACATTTAAATATCATCTCTTTTATATTGATTTTACTTATTGAAATATATTACAAAAATAGTTTATTATTCTAATACGTTGTTGTTATTATATCAACAATAATCTCCATTTTCAACCAACATATGTAAAGATATATTATGTGATTTTATGATTTTTAGTCAATAAAATAGTTTTTATAAAGATATATGCATCTATTCTTTTTATTTAAAATAAATCTAAATTTAATATATAAACTATTAAATTTATTTTTATCATAAGTACCTAATTTTTGTACAAAATGATATTATATTTTTGTAGAGAGATTTAATAATAAATATGGAATTTAATACTTATTAAATATAAATACTTTTGTATACGATAATTAAGCAAAGTTATTGAGAGGTGAATTGAATGCCAAATATTATTCCAGTAAATAATTTAACTAATATTAAAAGTAAAAAGCTATCTACCAAATTGTCATTTAAAGTAGATGAGGTATTTAGAGCTAAGGCAATTGGTGAAGGAGAAAATGGAAATGAAGTAAAATTAAAAATGGTGGATGGTTTTGAATTTACAGCTTCTCTTGAAGAAAATAGCGAACCTTTAAAAGAAGGTATAACAAAATTTAAAGTGGTAGGCCGTGAAGATGGAAAAATTAAATTAAAAGTTTTAAAAGATAGCGGTGAAGGTAATAAAAATATATCTAAAGATTCTATAGAAAGTTTAATAGAAAAATTAGATATAAATATAAACAAAAAAGAATATGCTATTTTAGAGAAAATGGTAAAACATAATATTCCTATAACAAAAGAGAATATATCTGATGTGATGAATTTATTAGATTTTGCAGCTAAAGCAAAGTCTAGTCCAAAGGAAATAGAGGATTTTATTAAAGTATATATGGAAAGCAGGAATATAAGTCCTAACAGTAAAGAAGGACAAGCTATAACAAATATACTAAAAGACGTATTTAATAATATGAAAAATATGAGTGAAGAAGATTTATTTTTATTTTTAGAAAATGGTATAGATTTAACTTCTGAAAATATAAAAAGTTTCAATGACACATTTAAAGGAACTAATTCTATCTATAAGGGATTAAAGACAGTTGAAAATTTAGTCAAAGATAATAATGTTCAAAATGAAAATAAATTAAATAATGAAAATCCAGATTCAGTTAGTATAAATAATACAAAAACTGAAAAAGATTTAGCTTCCAATATAAAGAATTTAATTAATGAGATTGATAAAGAAATTAATAATGGTTCAAATATTAAAAATCAGCAAAGTAATATAAATCAACCTAGAGAAAATACAAATGTAGATCAAAAAAGTAATATAAAAGAAAATAAAATATTAAATACTTTAAAACAATTGATTAATTCTGGGAATAAAGAGAATGTTTCTATAGCTAAAGAGATATTAGGGAAAATGGATAGTACTACTCAAAAAAGTATATTACAAAAATTAAGGAGTGAAGAAAGTTTATCTTTAAAAGATGGAGATAATAGTTTAAATAATGCTAGTAAAGAAGTAGTTTCTAATAAAGAAAGTATTATTAATAAAGAAAATAATAAAAGTACTTCTTCAAATTTAAAAACTTTAGATAATGGAAATATTTCTAAGGAAAATGTTAAGAATGTAAATAAGAATGAAAATGGTAGTAAAGTAGTAAATAAAGATACTTTAACTAAAGAAGGAACTAATGTAGAAAAAAATATAAATAATGAAAAGTTAGGTAAAGATATTAAAGGTAATAGTAAATTTAAAAATATAAATAATGGTAAATCATCAGTTATAAAAAACCAAATAAACGAAAAAACATTAGATATGAAAAATATAATTAAAGATTTATTAAAAAATATTAATAATGATAAATCTAATATGAATTATGATAAAGTAATGAATGTATTAAAAAATAATATTAATGATTTTAAACTTTTTAATACTTTATCTAATGAATATTATTATTTAGATTTACCTTTAAGTCTTAAAGAGCAGGAATATCAATGTAAAATTGTAATTAAAGATGAAAGAGGAAAAGGTAAAAAAATAGATTCAAAAGATGTTAAAATAGCAGCATCTGTATCTACAGTAAATATGGATATAGTAGATATTTATATAAAAGTTAAAAATGAAAATATGGATGTAAATATAAAGTCACTAAAGACATGGATACCAATGCTTTCTAAAAATAAAGAAAAATTACTAAAAGATTTAGAAAAAATGGGTTATAATATTTATGTTAGTTTAGATGAAAAAAAAGAAGATTTAAATATATCTAGTTGTTCTAAGTTTTTTGATGATAAAAATTTAAATGCTGTAGATATAATGGCGTAGTTAAAAGGTAAGGTGTATTAAATTGGAAGATAGAAAAAAAGCAGCAGCGTTAAAATATGAAAAAGGATATAGAGCACCAGTAGTTAGCGCTACAGGTATGGGATATGTGGCAGATAAGATAATAGATAAAGCTACGGAAAATAATGTGCCAGTAGTATATGATAAAGAGCTTACAGACCTTTTAACTAAAGTAGATGTTGGAGATTCTATTCCTTACGAATTATATGATGCAGTTGCAAAAGTAATAGCTTATGTTATGGATATAGATGAGGACATAAAAAAATAGAGGTGATAGATTGAGTTTATTTGCAATATCAGATTTACATTTAGCATTTAATGAAGAAAAACCTATGGATATTTTCGGAGACAATTGGTATATGCACCATGAAAAGATAAAAGAAAATTGGATAAAGAAAATAAAAAAAGAAGATACTGTTTTAATAGCAGGGGATATTTCTTGGTCTATGAGTATGGAAGAGGGACTTAAAGATTTAGAATGGATTCATAGTTTACCAGGAAAAAAAATATTTATAAAAGGAAACCACGATTATTGGTGGACTTCTATTAGTAAATTAAATAAATTATATGATGATATGAGTTTTATTCAAAATAATTTTTTTAAATATGAAGATTATGCTATATGTGGAACAAGAGGATGGATTCAAAATTCTTCAGAAAAATTTACTACTCATGATGAGAAAGTTTATAAAAGAGAGCTAATAAGACTTAAGTTATCTTTAGATGCTGCAGTTAAGGATAATATGAAAAAAATTATAGTTATGATCCATTATCCTCCATATAATGATGAATTTAAAGATTCAGATTTTACAGAGGTTTTCAAAGAGTATAAAGTAGAAAAAGTTATATATGGACATCTTCATGGAATAAACCCAGGAAATGATTTTTTTAATAGAATAAAAGATGATATAGAATATAAGTTAACATCTTGTGATTATTTAGAATTTGATCCCGTAAAATTATTATAAATTTTACGGGATTTTATTTTTAAATTAATGAAATTATAAATTTTATTTAGTATGTTTATTAGATTAAAAATAGGTGTATTTAACTAATAAGAAAATCATTGAAAATTATAATTTAAATTCAGTTCTATACTTAACTAGATCTTCAATAGTAACAACAGTCATATTATTTTTATGTGCAAAATTAGTTATTTCAGGTAATTTAGACATAGTTCCATCAGGATTAGTTAATTCACAAAGAATTCCTGCTGGCTTAAATCCAGCAAGTCTCATTAAATCTACAGTTCCTTCAGTATGTCCACGTCTAGTTAAAACACCGTTATCAGATGCACAAAGCGGGAAAACATGTCCTGGACTATCAATTTCTTTAGGAGTGCAACTATCTTTTACTGCAGTTAGAATAGTAGTAACACGATCAGCGGCAGAAACACCTGTTGTCACTCCTTTATTAGCTTCAATAGATATAGTAAAGGCTGTCCCATATTTACTAGTATTATTAGAAACCATTTGTGGTAATTTTAATTCATGTAATTTTTCTGATGTAAGGCAAAGACATACAATTCCACTACATTCTCTAATAAGCATTGCCATTTGAGAATTAGTTATAGTTTCAGCTGGGAAAATAAGATCACCTTCATTTTCTCGATCTTCATCATCAATAAGAAGTATACCTCTTCCTTGTTTAAGATTTTCTAGTGCCTTTTCTACACGTTCAATAGGGTTAGTACCAAATTGGGATAATAATGATTTTTTCATCATAAAACTCCTTTCTAAAAATAGAATTTTTATCAAGGCTTATGACGAGAGATAGAAATGTACAAAAAATTAGATAAGATAGTTATCACCTAAATAATAATTTGTTTGCCTCTCCCATCCGGACTATTACCGTCGGCCTTGGAATCACACCAAGTCTGCAATCTTGTCTAATAAGACAAGTAGTGCTCGCGGGCTAATTTGCAAAATAGCAAAATTACCGCCGGTGGGGAATTACACCCCGCCCTGAGTACAGTTACATTATAGCATATAGAATTTAAAATTCAATATTTGGTATTAATGGTTTTTATTTTATTATTTTTGTTTTATATGAGTATAAATGCTTTAGTTGTAATGTTATTTTAAAATTTTAGTGTATAGTTAGAAAAATTTAGATGTTGACGTATATATCACTATATCGTAATATATAAATATAGTGATATATAAATTTAATGAAAGTAATCGGTAAATAATAATGTTAGGTATATAAAAATAAATTATTTGAATGTGCCTTAAGTAAAAGTGAGGTAAGAAAATGAATAAGGAATTTGAAAAGTACACAAAAGAAGCAGAACTTTTAAAAGTAATAGCCCATCCAGTAAGAATTTGTATAATTAGAGGACTTTTAAATAAGGGAAAATGTAATGTTAGTTATATGAAAGAATGCCTCCATTTGCCTCAATCAACAGTTTCTCAACATCTTCAAAAATTAAGAAATGCAGGAATTATAAAAGGTGAGAGAAATGGTCTTGAAATAAATTATTCAGTATGTAGTGAAAAAGTAATAAAACTTATAGAAGTATTGTTTTTAGAAAACTAAATTTTATTTGAATGTGCCTTATACAAAAGATTAAATTAATTTTAGGAGGAGTCTAAATGAGCAAGAAAATTATAATAGTTGGGGGAGTAGCAGGAGGAGCATCTTCTGCAGCTAGGCTTAGACGACTTGATGAAGATGCTGAAATAATAATGTTTGAAAAAGGTGAGTATATATCTTTCGCAAATTGTGGACTTCCATATTATATAGGAGAAACAATAAAAGAAAGAGAAAATCTTTTAGTTCAAACACCAGAAAAAATGATGGGTAGATTTAATATTGATGTGAGAATAAATAGTGAAGTTATAGCTGTAGATTCTAAAAATAAAAAGATAACTGTAAAAAATAGTGAAAAAGGTCAGTATGAAGAAAGTTACGATTATATGATTTTATCTCCAGGAGCTACTCCAGTAAAGCCACCTATAGAAGGAATAGATAGTTCTAAAATATTTACTTTAAGAAACATTCCAGATACAGATAAAATTAAAAGTTATGTAGATAAAGAAAAACCTAAGAGTGCTGTAGTTATAGGCGGAGGATATATTGGAGTTGAAATGGCAGAAAATCTTAAAGAAAGAGGTTTAGATGTAGTTTTAGCTGAAGCAGCTCCTCATATATTAGCTCCTTTTGATTCTGATATGGTAACTTTTGCAGAAAAAGAATTAGAAGATAGTGGTGTAGATTTAGTTTTAAAAAATGGAGTGAAATCTTTTAAAGATAATGGTGAAAATATAGAAGTATTACTTCAAGATGGTGAAACATTAAATGCTCATATGGTTATATTATCTATAGGAGTAAAGCCAGATACTAGTTTTCTTAAAGATTCAGGAATAGAATTTGGACCTAAAGGACATATCATAGTTGATAACCATATGAAAACAAACTTAGAAGGTATATACGCTGTTGGAGATGCAGTAGAGGTAGTAGATTATATAAATAACAAAAAGACTGCTATAGCCTTAGCAGGACCAGCAAATAAGCAAGGAAGAATTGCAGCAGATAATATAATAGGAATTGAATCTACTTATAAAGGGACACAAGGAACTGCTATAATAAAAGTTTTTGGTCTTACAGGAGCAAGCACTGGAAATAATGAAAGAACTTTAAAAGCAAATAATATTTCCTATAATGTTGTACATGTACAT
Source organism: Clostridium oceanicum (assembly GCF_039521385.1). Classification (NCBI taxonomy): domain Bacteria; kingdom Bacillati; phylum Bacillota; class Clostridia; order Eubacteriales; family Clostridiaceae; genus Clostridium; species Clostridium oceanicum. The sequence goes on from NZ_BAAACG010000013.1 coordinate 136,907, forward strand.
GAACAATCTCATGCAGGATACTATCCAGGAGCTACTCCTATAGCTTTAAAAGTTATATTTGATGAAAAAGGAAAAATATTAGGAGCACAAGCTTTTGGGTATGAAGGAATAGATAAGAGAATAGATGATATAGCTGTAGCCATAAGGTATGGTGGAACAATATATGATTTAGAAGAATTGGAACTTTCATATGCACCACCTTATTCTTCTGCTAAAGATATAGTTAATATGGCAGGTTTTGCAGCAGAAAATATATTGACAGGAAAAGTCTATACTGTAAGAGTAGAAGAAATAGATAACATGGATAAAAATAAAGCCCTTTTATTAGATGTAAGAGAAGATATAGAAATAGAAAATGGAAAGATAAAAGATGCACTTGAAATTCCATTGCATGAAATAAGAAGTAGATTAAAAGAAATTCCAAAGGATAAGGAAATTTGGGTTTACTGTCAGGCAGGTCTTAGAGGATATATAGCATGTAGAATATTAATGGCAAAAGGATTTAAAGTTAAAAATATTAGTGGAGGATATAAGACATATACTATGAGTAAATTTGTTCCTAAAAAGATTAATAAAATTAGTAAAGGAAATAATGAAATGAAAAAATCTAAAGTAAAAGAAGATGAATATTTAATCCTTGATGCCTGTGGACTAAGTTGCCCTGGGCCATTAATGAAAGTTAGCAATAAAATGAATGATATGAAAGATGGAGAATTTTTAAAAATAAAAGCATCAGATCCTGGATTTTATGAAGATATTAAATCCTTTGCTAAAAGAACTAATAATAACCTATTAGATAGATCTAAAGATAAAGGAATTATAACAGCAGTTTTGCAAAAAGGAAATAAAGAAAATAAAATAGAAAATAATACTAAAGTTAATATTGAAAATACAAAGGATAACAAAACAATAGTTGTATTTAGTGGAGATCTTGATAAAGCTATAGCTTCATTTATAATAGCTAATGGTGCTGCATCTATGGGTAAGAAAGTTACAATGTTTTTCACATTTTGGGGACTTAATATACTAAGAAAACATGAAAGAGTAAGTGTTCAAAAAGGATTTATGGATAAAATGTTTGGAAAGATGATGCCAAGAGGAAGTAAAAGATTAAAGCTTTCAAAAATGAACATGATGGGCATGGGCTCCAAAATGATTAGAAAAGTTATGAAAGATAAAAATGTTTATTCTTTAGAAGAGCTTATAAAATCAGGAATGGATAGTGGAATAAATATGGTAGCTTGTCAAATGTCTATGGATGTTATGGGTATAAAAAAAGAGGAATTAATAGATGGAGTAGAAGTAGGTGGAGTTGGATATTACTTAGGAGAAGCGGAAGACTCTAATTTAAATTTATTTATATAAGGCATATTAAAAAAGGGCTGATTTTCAGCCCTAAATTTATTTTTTAAAGAATTTTGAGAATATACTTTTCTTTTTAGTTTTTGCTTCTTCAGCTTCTTTTAAACTAATAAGTTCTAGTCTGCTTTTTTCAGCCTCTAAAGCCTCTTTATCTTGTTTTTCTTTTATTAAGTCTCTTTGGTCTCTAGCTAAGTTTTTAAGCCTTACATTAACTCCTCTAGAGGTTATAACTTGACTTAACCACATTAAAGCTTTTTCTTCATTACCTGTTCTTCTTAATAGTTCTGCTATAAGATACATTATTGTATGTTTATTCATGCCATATATAGGGAAATCTTCAGCAGAATAGGCTTCTTTGAAGTTTTCTAAAGCTTGTTTTAAAAATAATAGTTCTTTATCTTTATTTTTCTTTAATCTATACATCCAAGCAAGCTTAAGGCAGTTTACACCTTTACTACTAGCTTTTGCTTCCATAACCACATAATTCAAAAGAGAAAGTTTGAATCTTTCGATAGCTATATCTATATTATATATATCTGGATATTCTCTAGGTTTAAAAGAGGGTGTTATTCTTTCTTTTATTGAATCTACATGATATTTTCTTAATTTTAAAAAGTCTACTTTCATAGTGGCATATCCACAATTATTACAAAGCCAAACATCATAAAAGTATGGATTTATAACTGAATATCTTATAAATAGATCAGTGTCTTTTGAGAGTATTCTGTAAGAAGAGCTTCTTACTGCTTTTGCTTCAAAGGTGCTACCACATACAGGACAAGTTATTTTTTTATTGTATAAAAAGGATTTTTCTCGAAGCCACTCAGGGCTATTTTCTTTTTTAGGTGTCCAAGAGGGTTCCTTACTACCTCTTGTAGTTTTAACTTTGTTATTTGAGCCATCTTTAGTTTCCAAAATAATCACCTTCATAATAATAATATCTATTAGTATTATATCAGATATTAAATTAGAATTATATTGTTATACATAATAAATGTTGTATAATAATAATAATATTAAGGTTTTATTTTAATACTAATTTTATAAGTACATATACTTTTTTAAATTGAAAATAAAGTAAGAGAAAGGTGATACATATGGCTTTAGGGGAATGGAAGACTTTTTTAATACCTTATCAGCAGGCAGTAGAAGAATTAAAAGTTAAATTTAAGAGCATAAGGAAAGAATGCAGAAAGAAAAATGAATACTCTCCTATAGAGTTTGTAACAGGAAGAGTAAAAGAAATTTCAAGTATATTAGAAAAGGCAAATAAATTTAATATACCATTAGATAGAATAAGATATGAAGTAGAAGATATAGCAGGAATAAGAATAATGTGCCAATTTACAAGTGATATAGAAAAAGTTGTAGAAATAATAAGAGAAAGAAAAGATATGGAAGTAGTTTATGAAAAAGATTATGTAACTAATGTTAAAAATAGTGGATATAGAAGCTATCATGTTATAATAAAATATCCTGTTAATATGGCAGAAGGACAAAAAAATATTTTAGCAGAATTTCAGATAAGAACATTAGCTATGAATTTTTGGGCTACAATAGAACATTCATTAAATTATAAATATAAGCATGATATACCACCGCATATAAAATTAAAGCTTAAATCAGCAGCAGATGCAGCTTTTAATCTTGATGAACTTATGCTTGAAATAAAAGATGAAATAAAGGATGCTCAAAAATTATTTGAAGTTAAATCTAGTTTAGTTTCTTACATAATGGACAATATACTTATACTATCTTCTATGGGGAAAACTTCTGATGCAAACATTTATCAATCTCAGTTAAATAAAGTTATAGAAGAAGGGGAAGTTTTTGAACTAAATAAACTTTTACAAGCTACAGAAAAAACTATAGAAATGTATAAATAAGAACCTGAGATTTTAAATCTCAGGTTCTTTATATTAGTTTGCAACTATATTAACTAATCTATTTTTAATTACTATAACTTTTCTTATTGTTTTTCCTTCTATATGTTTTTTTACATCTTCATTATTAAGACTTATTTCTTTTATTTCATCTTCAGAAGAACTAGAAGGAACATTTATTTTTGCTTTTACTTTACCGTTTATTTGAATTGCCATTTCAATTTCATCTTTAACTAAGGCTTTTTTATCAAAAGAAGGCCATTTAGTATTAAATACAGAACTATTAAATCCATGTAATTCCCATAATTCTTCTGAAAAATGAGGAGCAAATGGTGCTAAAAGTTTTATAAAATCAACTATACATTCTTTTAAGAAAGCAGAATTTTTAGTAGACTTACTTGCTGTATATTTAGAAAGTGCATTAGTAAATTCCATCATTCTAGCTATAGAAGTATTAAACTGGAATTTATCAGCATCCTCTGTGACGGCTTTTATAGTATGATTTCTTACATAATTTAGCTCTTTTTCTTCTTTGTCCATTGAAGTTTTATTGTTTGAAGCATCAGTTATTTCATTTTCACAAGATCCTATAATACGTTCTACTCTATCTACAAATCTTGCTATAGATTTTATAGTATCATCGCTCCAAGCTCCACCTTCAGTATAATCAAATCCAAACATTAAATACATTCTAAATACATCAGATCCATATTTATTTATATAATCGTCAGGAGAGATTGTATTTCCCTTTGATTTACTCATTTTTAGACCATCAGGGCCTAAGATTAATCCTTGGTGAACAAGAGATTTAAATGGTTCGTCAAAGTTTAAGTAGCCCATATCTCTTAAGGCTTTTGTTACAAATCTAGCATATAAAAGATGCATACATGCATGTTCAGGTCCACCTACATATTTATCTACAGGAAGCATTTTGTTTATAAGTTCTTTATTAAAAGGTTCCTTATCATTTTTGTTATCAGGATATCTTAAATAATACCAAGAAGAACAAACGAAGGTATCTAAAGTATCAGCTTCTCTTTTAGCGTGACCGCCACATACAGGGCAAGTAGTATTTATAAAGTCATCACATTTAGCAAGTGGTGATTCTCCGTCTGGTGAAAATTCAACATTGTATGGTAATTCTACTGGAAGTTGGTCATAAGGAACAGGTACAGTACCACATTTATCACAATGTACTATAGGAATTGGAGCACCCCAGTATCTTTGTCTAGATACAAGCCAGTCTCTTAATCTATAATTTGTTTTCTTTTTACCAAACTTTGTTTCTTCTAATTTATTAACTATAGCTTCCTTAGCTTTTTCGCCGTATAAGCCGTTAAAATCTTCACTGTTTACTAATTTACCGTAATCAGTAAATGGAAGAGAGTCTCCACCTTCAATAACTCTATCTATTGGAAGAGAGTATTTAGTTGCAAAAGCAAAATCTCTTTCATCATGAGCAGGTACAGCCATTACACATCCTGTTCCATAAGTATTTAAAACATAGTCACCAACCCATATAGGAACTTTTTTACCGTTTATAGGGTTTGTAGCATAAGATCCAGTAAATACACCAGTTTTTTCTCTAGTTATAGATTGTCTTTCTATGTCTGATTGATTTTGTGCTTGGATTTTGTATGCTTCTACTTCAGTTTTATGTTCGTCAGTAGTTAGGTTATCTACTAGTTCATTTTCAGGGGCAAGCACTACGTAAGTAACTCCAAATAATGTATCAACTCTTGTAGTAAATACGTTAAATTCTATTTCAGAATCTACTACTTTAAAAGTAACATCAGCACCTGTTGATTTACCAATCCAATGTCTTTGCATAGCTTTAGTTCTTTCAGGCCAATCTAAATCATCTAATTTTTCTAATAATTCATCAGCATAATCTGTTATTTTTAAAAACCATTGTTCTAAATCTTTCTTTTCTACAGCGCTGTCACATCTTTCACATTTTCCGTCCAATACTTGCTCATTAGCTAAGACTGTGTTACAGCTAGGGCACCAATTTACAGGAGCTTTCTTTTTATAAGCTAAGCCTTTTTCATATAGCTTTAAAAATACCCATTGAGTCCATTTGTAATAGTCTGGGGAACATGTAATTACTTCATTTTCCCAATTAAACATAGCTCCCATAGCTCTTAATTGTTTTTCCATAGTTTCTATGTTTTTAAAAGTAGAATCCTTAGGATGAATACCAGTTTTTATAGCGTAGTTTTCAGCAGGAAGACCAAAAGCATCAAATCCCATAGGTTGGAATACATTATATCCTTCCATTCTTTTCATTCTAGCCCATGAATCTACAGGTCCATAGTTAAACCAGTGGCCGGCATGTAATTTGCTGCCAGAAGGATAAGAAAACATTTCAAGAGTATATAATTTTTTATCTAGCTTGCTGTTATCAAACTTATATAGCTTATCTTTTTCCCATTTGCTTTGCCATTTTTCATCAGTTTTAATATTGTAGTTACCCATAATTTACCTCCTAAGTTAATATATTTTCAAGTAATTTTTATACTAAATTAATATATTTTTACATAAAATAAAAACTTTCATCTCAATTATAAAAAATAGAGACGAAAGTTGATTCCGCGGTACCACTCTAGTTAAATCTAAGATAAAAATCAAAGATTTCACTTTATAACATAACGGGTTACACCGTGTTTACTTCTAAGTAAACAAGCTCCTAGGCAAGTTCATATTGTTTCATACTGTTTTTCACCATACAACAGTTCTCTAAAAATAGAAACTAATATTACTACTCCTATTCAAGGCTTTGATAATTAATTTTTAGTTTATACTAGATTTTATAACACTATACATATATTGTCAAGAAAAATAAAAATTTATTTTTCAAGTTCGTAAGGCCAATTATTTATTCCACCTAGTTCAGATACATTATTGTAGCCTATAGAATTTAAAATTGTTGTTGCCTTTTTGGAGCGAACTCCACTAGAACAATATACTACTATTTTAGAATTCTTATCTATATTTTTAGATAATATACTATCTTTTAATATTTGTAAAGGAATATTAATACTGTTTTTTAAATGGCCTTTGCTATATTCTTTAGGAGTTCTTACATCTATTATAATTGCAGATGAAGAAGGGGAGTTTATTATTTGCTTTACTTCTATAGGTGATATAGGGATGAAAGCTCTAGTTTTATATAATGGGGTTAATAAAAAGTAATTTAAAATTATTATAAATAAAGTATATAAACAAAATTTCTTTTTTCTTATTTTACACAATTTAAATCCACCTTTCTTAATAGGGAATATCTATATTTTCCCTCAAGTAGGTGATTTTTATGAGTTTTAGTAAAAAATAAATTTATTTTTATATTCTTAATAAAAATAGACATAATAAAAAGAGTTCTATAAAATAGAACTCTTTTGGCTGTCCATGCTGGATTCGAACCAGCAGATACCTGCTCCAGAGGCAAGCGCCTTACCATTTGGCGAATGGACAACAACATGACTATTATATCAAATTGTGGAAATTTGTCAATGTAATGTAATTTTATATTTAAATAAGTTCTATTTTAATTTTTTAATAAAATGTTTCTCAACATAAAATATGAACAAAGTTAATATATAATCAAATATAAAGAAAACTATTTGACCAACTAGTATATATATCCAAAGGTATTTATCTATTAGTGGTATAGATGGAATGAAAAATTTATATATTAAAAACATTATAACCAAACAAATATTAAAGAAAATAAACTTTAATATTATTTCTAAGGTTAATTTATTTAATTTTTCTATATAATATTTTATTAATCCGTAAGATCCAAAAAATATTATATAAGAAATAACTACAACTCTACCTAAACCTATTAACATAATAGATAGTATAGAACTAGCTAAATATACTAAAAATCCATTCTTTATATCAGTATATACAACGGAAATTGTTATTAAAGCACAAGCCATAGATAATAAATATAATTTATTAACTGGCAATATGCTACTTAAATATATACATAAAAAACTTAAAGCTGTAAAAATACCACCTTTAGCTAAATTAAGTGAGTTAGAGGAATTATTTTTCATATTTATCATCTCCATTAAAAAGATTAAGGTATATGAAAATAGACTATCATACTGACTAGTTATTTATTTAAATCTACCTAATGATATGAAGGGGCTAACAACAGCTTATTAAATCTCCACCCATAGATTCACAACAACAATCTAAACAATATAATTGAGCACAGATGTTACACATATCAGAATCATTGCCTCTTCTGTTACCATAGTAAGGCCTTCTATAAGAACTATTGCTTCTACTTATTCTATTTAAAGCATCTTTATATTCAAAGTTTGAAGGATCTAAATTACATGCAGTATTTAAATTATTATAAGCTGCATCATAAAAGCCTTTTGAATAGTTTACAAGTCCCATAAGATAGTGCCATTCTGCATTACGAACATTTATACTATTTAGTTTAGATTCTGCTGCTTGAAAATTTCTTTGATTTATATCCATTCTTATAGATTGATAAGTAGGATTGTTATTATTAGTGTTACTATAGTTATTGCTATTATAACTATTGTTATTATTAGAAGAACTATGATTTTTCATTAAAGAGTCATAGGCTTCGTTTATTTCTCTCATTTTTTGTTCTGCTAAGTCTCTTAAAGGATTATTACCATATTGATCAGGATGATACTTTTTAGCTAATTTTCTATAAGCTCTTTGTATTTCCTCTTTTGATGCATTTTGTTGTACCCCTAATATTTCATATGGATTGTTCATTTTCTTCCACTCCTTTTAGAATTTTATCCATTTTTTCTACCATTCCTAGTTGTAAGATATTATATAGCAAACCTTTGTTTTTAACTAAAGGAAGTTTGTTAAGATTTTGGAGGCAACATTTACCGCAAGTTACTAGTAGAAAATCTATTCTATTTTTAATTTCATTTTTAAATTCTTTATAAGGTAAATTATTTTTATTATATACTGAATTTATAGCATTAAACTTATTTTTTTCTAAATCATCTTTTAAATCGTTATATGCATCGATTATATATATCCATTTTCCTAGATTGTATCCAAGCCAATACAATTGTTCATTAAATTCAAAGTCTTTATAAGATGAAAGAATATATCCTGTAATATGTGCAAAGTGATGAGATATTTCATCTATGCTTTCATTTTTATAATTCTTTTCTATATTATATAACTTATTTAGGTTATCTTCTATAACTATATTGTGTTTATTAAGCTCATTGTCAGTGATATATCTTTTAAGAAATTTAGAAGTTACTTTACTTTTAAGAGAGTTATCATCTTGAACATTATCAAGTAGCTTATAATAGCTTAAAGATATATTAAAAAAAGCTGCATAATCTATAGCTTCGTTACTAGTTATTATGATTTTTTTCTTTATAGGATGAACAATACAACGTTCTTTTTTATAAGTATTTTTTTCATCTTTTAAAGAATCTAATAATATAGCTAAAAAAGTCATATCATAATTTATGGTAAGCCTTGGAAGTTCTCCAAAAATTTTTTTTATGGATTTACATAGACCACAATAATATGCTTTGAATTTCTCATATTCTTTTATTTTTAACTCCATTTTACAGGGAGTAACGTATCCAAACATATAAATTATTCACCATTTTCTGTTTTTAATATTTCATATATAGTTTTTGAAGTAGTGTCTTTCATAGAATATCCTAGAAGTTTAACTATTTCTTTTAATTCAGATTCGTTTTCCGATTCTAGTTCAATATAAGGGAATGGGCAAAAAGATTTGTCGTTAATATCTATTTCTATTAATGTATTTTTAAATTTGTAGCTTTCCCTATATTTCTTTATAGACTGTATTAAAGTTAGACCTAAGGCTTCAAATATCTTTTGACCTTCTATGTAGTCTTCTATTAAAGTTTCATTTTCTTCCATTACTTTATATTTTTCCTGATTTAATAATTTTTTTACAGTCATATAGTATTTATTAGTACTATTTATCATATCATCTATGTATCGTATTCTTGCATAGCCTTTATTTTTTATTAATCTGTTATCAGGAAAGTCATATATATGGTTTATTTGGTTTTCTTGCTTTACTTTTTTTGCGCCTATAGAAGCCAGTTTAGTTCTAATAAAATCTATGTCAATTTTTATAATTCTTGTTTCCATTTCTTTCAACCATATCACTCCTAACATAAGAATTATAACATAAAGTCATATGTAGTGTATTTAAAATTTATGTTATTATAATATTTATAATAATAATTTAAGAATATTTATATAAAGATAATAAATAAGACATACCATTTATATGTCTAAAGTAAAATAATGCTAGAGGTGAAACTGGTGGAATATATAAAAGAGGTAAATATAAACGAAGCTATTATACATATTTTAGATAATAGTGGAGATGAAGCAGTATTAAATGAATATAAACTTAGTTTAAATGATGAAGTTTATAAATTTATATTAAAGCATGTAGAGAGATGTTTAAAGGATGAAGAGCTAAAATATGCTATTTTTAATGATGAAAGAAATATAGTAAAAGAGATTTCTCAAGAATATCTTAATGGCCAAAATGATATAGTTAATGTTTCTAAAGAATTAGCAAGGCAATTATTTATACTAATGAAAGGAAATGATAATATATCTTCTTGTGATTTAATGATAGTTTCTATATCTACAGAGTATGGTCCAATGCTTGGAGTATTTAAAATGGATTATGTTAAAAATTATATTCATGTAGTAGATTTTGTAGAAGATAAAATAGGAATAAATATAATTCCTGAACTTACAGGACTTCCAGTAAGTTCTCAAAAAATAAGGAAATGTGCTTTTATAAAACCTATAAGAGAAGATCAGGAATTTAATTTAATGGTTATAGATAAACAGAAAAAATCTAAGTCAAAAGATGAATATGGATCTAACTATTTTATAAATAAATATTTAGGTTGCAAAATAGTAGAAAATGAAAGAGATGCTACTAAGAAATTTGTAAAAGCTACTGGTGAGTGGGCTAAATCTAATTTAGAAAATAATGCATCTATGGCAGAAAAAGTTATAAGATCAGTTAATCAAAAACTTAAAGAAGATGATTCAATAGATGTAAAACAGTTATCAGAAGATATATTTGGAGAAAATAATGATGTTAAACTTAATTATAACCAATATATAAAAGATGAAGGAATAAATGAAAAAGTAGATGTAGATAAGGAATGGGTAGAAAAAAAGTTTAAAAGAATTAGACTTAAAATTGATAAAGATATAGATCTATACATAAATGAAGAATCATATAATGACAACTCTAGGCTTGAAGTAAAAAGAGTAGGAGATGGGTCTTTAAATATAACAATAAAAAATGTTTGTAATTACACTCAAAAATAAAAATTTATATTTAAATTGAGGTTTAAATATATTATATGACTTAATTTAAAATAAAGTTTGAAATTATATTTTAATATATATAAATAAAAGAGGATTTGAAAAATTCAAATCCTCTTAAATATTATTTTAAAGAATCAGTAGATCCTAATACGTTTTTGATTTTATCAGCAACGATTTTTTCTATTCTTGTTCTTCCTGCTCCTAAATATTTTCTTGGGTCAAATTGTTTAGGATCAGTTCCAAATACTTCTCTTACTCCAGCTGTCATAGCTAATCTTAAGTCAGTATCCATGTTTATTTTACATACTGCCATTGAAGAAGCTTTTCTAAGCATATCAGCAGGAACACCTTTAGCTCCACCTAATTCTCCACCATATTTGTTGCAAGTTTCTACAGATTCAGGATCAACAGAAGATGCACCATGAAGAACTATTGGTAGTCCAGGTAATTTTTGTTGGATTTCTTCTAATATATCAAATCTTAATTTTGCTTCACCAGCAAATTTGTAAGCACCGTGGCTAGTTCCTATAGCTATAGCTAGTGAATCAACACCAGTTCTGTTTACGAAATCTACTGCTTGATCTGGTTCAGTGTAGATATGTACGTCACTTTTAACATCATCTTCAACACCAGCTAAAACACCTAGTTCTGCTTCAACAACAACTCCACGTTCGTGAGCGTAGTCAACAACTTCTTTAGTTTTAGCTACATTTTCTTCATATTCATAATGAGAACCATCAAACATTACTGAAGTGAATCCAGTATCAATAGCTAATTTTACAACGTCAAAACTAGCACCATGATCTAAATGTAGAGCTATATCTATACCAGTATCTTCGATAGCAGCGTCTACCATTGCTTTTAAGTATTTAGGTCCAGCATATTTTAAAGCACCAGATGATACTTGAAGTATAACTGCAGAGTTAGCAGCTTTTGCAGAGTTAACTACACCTTGAAGTATTTCCATATTGTTAATGTTAAAGGCACCTATAGCGTAGTTACCTTCGTAAGCTTTTTTAAACATTTCTTTAGTTGTTACTAATGCCATGTTAATTCCACCTTCCGATATAATAAATTAGGGACATATTTGGTCCCTGTGGGATGAATTTCACACCTCTATAGATATATTATAATCCATAAATCAAATATTTTCTAGATGTTACTTATAATAATATTTAATTTTATATTGTTATAGTATAATTATAAAACATTTGTATACTTTTTCAAACTAAATAGTGCAAATATATATTATATATATGTTAATAGTATACTTTTATTCTTTAATTTAAACTAATATTATAGTATATTTCTTATATTAACTTTTTCATTATTTATGATATGCTTAAGGGAATATTTAATTACATGAATTGAAGCTAAAGCTTCATCCTTATTTTTCATTTTTATATACTGTGTAAATTTCCATAATTCAACATGTATGTTTTCTATTTCAGAATGATTTATAACCATAGATATTTTGTTATCATCATTTTGCCAATCTTTTAATAGTTTATTAGATTGTTTGTAAGCTTTATCCCATGAATTGGATAAGACTAAATTCTCTAGTGTATTACTTTGATTTATAAGTTCAGTGCATTCTTTGTTTAAAGCAAAAGAATAAAAAGTAACTATAGTTATCGTTACAATAAATAATATAATAGATACAATAGTCTTTTTAATAATAACACCTACTTTCAATTTATTTTTTTTGATAATAAAATTCACCTTTAGAATCTAGAGTAGCAATTAGTATTTCATCAAAAGATGCTATGTTGTGTTCTTTTAACTTGACCTTTAGCCAAGATTCATTTTTATTTATTAACTTTAGATTAAATTTATTTACTTTACCATCTAAAATTAAAGTTACTGGTATAGAAGGACTATAGGATTTTATATTTAAATCTTTTTTAGTTATTAAGTCTTTTTCCGGTGTAGGCATTATAGACAGTTGACCACTGGTTTCTAATATAGCAAATTCTATATCTGAAATGTCATAATAGCCTTGAAGTCTAAGTTCTTCCATTAAATCATTTATATTAAATCTTTGATTTCTAAGTTCTTTTGTACTAATTTGCCCATGTTTAATTAATATAGAAGGTTCTCCATCTAATATTTTACGTAATTTTTCACTTTTAAGTTGAACTAAGGATATAGTAGTTTGAGCTATAAGTAAAGTTATTATGGGAACTATACCGTGTAATATAGGTATTCTACTATCTTCCATTGGTAGAGAAGCTAGTTCGGATATCATTATAGTTATAACTAATTCAAAAGGCTCCAATTCACCTATTTGTTTTTTACCCATAAGGCGCATAGATAGTACAACTATGAAATATAATATTAAGGTTCTTATAAGAACAATGAACATGGTATTCCTCCTTACAAATATATTTTGTCGAATTTAAATAAAAATATGAGTAATATAACAACTTTTTAATTTAAAAGTATATAATATTAATACAGCTTTAAATAAGGAGATGAGTATGTTGAAAAAGTTTAAGCTAAATCTACCTAATGGAAAGGACATACATGTTTCTAGGGGCGAAAGTTTATATGATGCATTAAAACACAGTAAATTCAATAGTAGTATGCCTATAGTTCTTGGAAAAATAAATAAAAAATATTATGAACTTAGTTCTAAAATTAATGAAGAGGGAGATTTTATTCCTGTAACTATAGATGATAATATGGGATTAAGAACATATATAAGAAGTTTAAGGTTTGTATTAATAAAAGCTGCTTTAGATGTTTTTAAAGATTGTAAAATTACTATAGAACATTCTTTAAGTAAAGGATTATTTGGAGAAATTCATAAATCAAATTCTTTAAATGAAGATGATATATTTAAAATAAAAAATAGAATGAAAGAAATAATAGAGGAAGATATACCTATTAAAAAGATTACTGTAAAAATAGAAGAAGCTATAAAAATATTTTCACAGTATAATATGGAAGATAAAGTAAGACTTTTAAGTAATATATCTTTAAAAGAAGTTAAGTTATATGAGCTTGAAGGTAGAAAAGATTATTTTTATGGACCTATGGTTTATTCTACAGGAGTATTAAAGAATTTTGATCTTATGTATTATGAACCAGGATTTATTTTAAGATATCCAACAGCTGAAAATCCTATTGAAATTCCAGAATTTATAGAATATAAAAAGCTTACAAGAATATTTAGAGAAACAGAAAAATGGGCTGGTATACTAGGCCTTGGGGATGTAGGAGCATTAAATAATAAAGTGGTAAAGGGAGAGACTCCAGATGTAATAAGAGTTTCTGAAGCTCTTCATGAAAAAAAGATAGCCAATATAGCAGATCTTATAAGTGAAAAAAAAGATGTAAAGATAATACTCATAGCAGGACCTTCTTCTTCAGGTAAAACAACATTTGCAAATAGATTATCAATACAGTTAAGAGTTAATGGTCTTGTTCCTTTTTCAATATCCTTAGATGATTATTTTGTTGATAGAGAGCATACTCCTAAAGATGAAAATGGAGAATATGATTTTGAATCTATATATGCTTTAGATTTAGAGTTATTTAATAAAAATCTTGTAGATATTTCTTTAGGTAAAGAAGTAGAATTACCATCATTTGATTTTAAAAAGGGAATGCGAGTGTGGGAAGGTAAAAAAATAAAGATACCTAAAAATGGCATACTTATAATAGAAGGAATACATGGATTAAATAATATACTAACTGAGCATATTCCTGACAAAAATAAATTTAAAATATATATAAGTGCTTTAACTCAACTTAATATAGACGATCATAATAGGATTTCTACTACAGATGTTAGAATTATAAGAAGAATAGTTAGAGATTATTTATCAAGAGGATACGGGGCAGAAGATACATTAAAAATGTGGCCTTCTATTAAAAAAGGTGAAGAAAAAAATATATTTGTATTTCAAGAAAATGCAGATGTTATGTTTAATTCAACTCTAGTTTATGAATTATGTGTGCTCAAAAAATATGCATTAGAAGAACTTAATAAAATTAATGTTCAAAGTCCTGTTTATTATGAAGCTTTAAGATTAAAAAGCTTTCTAAACTTTTTTAAAGAAGTTCCAACAGACGATGTTCCTAATAATTCTATTTTAAGAGAATTTATAGGAGGAAGTTGTTTTTATAAATATTAAATGTTTTTATATAACTCGAAATAAAGTTTTTTATTTCGAGTTTATTTTTTTAGTTATTTATATACTGTGAAATAACTAATTAGTAAGTCTTTTATAAAATATTTTCTTTATTTTTTACTTGTTATTTATTTTTATATTCCTTAAGTAACACTTTTAACCTTAGGGAATAAAATACTAGAGAATAAAATAATTAAAATTAAATATGTGATTGTATTTTATTTATATTAAGTTAACTTACTTTTAAATAATATGTTATTCGCTAACTACAGTGAGAAGGAGCTTTATATGAAGAAAATATATATAAAATATATAATAATATGTTTATCTATATTTATAATGAATATTTCTACTAGTAGCAGTATATTTAATATATTATTATATTCTACAATCATAATACCTTTAGCAGTTATAGTTGGGAAAAATACTTCTTTTATATCAGAATATATTGGAGAAAAAAAGGGCGGATTATTGTCTGCAGCTTCTGGTAATATACCAGAGCTTAGTATGGGAATTTGGTCTATAAAATGTGGAATGATAAGTATGGCGAAATCTGCTTTGATTGGAGCAATAATAAGCAATATACTTTTAGTATTAGGAGTATCTATATTTGCAGGAGGAGTTAAATATAAAGAACAAAAATTTAATAAAATAGTAGCTAGGACAAATTTTAGTATGCTTTTTATAGCATTGTCTACTATGATAATAATAGCTTCCCTGTCCTCTTTTAATAAAATGGGTCAGCATACCATAGCAGTATTAAGTGTGAAAGTTGCAGTAGTATTGATTTTTGTATATATTTTAGGGTTAGTCTTTTCTTTATATACCCATAGTAATTTATTTATAGTAACAACAGGAGAAAATGAAGAAAATATATTAAAAAAGGATAAAAATTTTTATAAACTATTGTTTGAAATAATAATTTGTTCACTCTTTATTTATTTTATAAGTGAAAGTCTAGTTTTAAATATAAAACAAGTTGTTCATGCATATAATGTATCAGAAGAATTTTTAGGAATAATACTAATACCACTATTGGGAAATATGGGAGAAAATTTATCAGCTATAATATGTGCTTTTCAAAATAAAATAAACTTAAGTTTAGAAATAGCTATAGGATCTAGCATACAAATATCTTTATTTGTAACTCCAATTCTAGTTATATTTTCATATTTTTTAAATTTAAACATGACTTTATTATTTAGTCCTTTTCAAATAATAATTGCAATTATAGCTGGAATTATGTCATTCTTTGTGTTTCAAGATGGTAAAACTTATTGGTTTGAAGGAGTGGTATTAATATCTACCTATATTATAGTTACACTTGCTTATTATTATATTGCATGATTTAAAGATTTTTATAATATAATATTTATGATATAAATTTATTTGGTGTATTTTATGGGATATAGAAAAGTAGTTAATAACTATTACTGTGATGTAAATAATTTATGCGAAATACTTACAAGATTAGTTAATTCATATAGACTTTTAATTGGAGGAGCAGCTGATTTAAATTCTATTGCTTTAGCAAGAAGAAAGCAGGTTAAAGATGCACTAGAAAGAGTAGATGAAGTAGGCAATATGATAGATGAAATTGTTTGTGTTTTAGAACAAACAAATTGTACCTATTTAAATTACTGTAGATTAAAATCTAAAATTATAAGATGTAAACTTCAAGCTCAAAATATACAACAAGAAATACAAGAAGATTTAGAATGTAAAGATTAAAAAAATCGTGGTTTAAAAACCACGATTTTAAAACTTTTTAAGTTTTACATTACTTACCATTAAATAAGATAAAGCTACAACTAAGATTATTGTAAAAGTAGGTAAAACATTTTTACCTAAAGTTACAAGATTGAATAAAGCTAATACCATTCCAGCTATAGTTATTGGAATACCTGAAAATTGTCCGTCAAATTCAGTTATATTAAATTTGGCAAGTCTGTATGCTCCTGCTATAGGGAATAATAAAACTAGTATATATCCTAATATTCCTAAATTTACAAAATTATAAGTATGAAAAATTAATATAGAAGGTGCCACACCAAAAGAAACTAAATCTGCAAGAGAATCTAACTCTTTTCCAATTGGACTATCTACTTTTAAAAATCTAGCTACTCTACCATCGTATCTATCCATTACTCCTGCTAATAATATAAATAAACAAGCCCATCTATAGTTTTGTTGGAATGTCATCATTAAAGACATTATTCCACAACTTAAATTACCTAAAGTAAATGTGTTTGGCACAGCACTTTTAGCTATTTTAGCCATTATTTTATCACTCCTAAAAAAAAAATTAAATTTCGATTAAGTAAAATCATAGTGTGTAGGATAGATTATATATTATTATACAATATTTTTACAATATATTTAAGCCTTTAAACATTATTTATGCAAAAAATAATGTTTTCTTTATAATAAATTAAGAATTGACTCAAAATTTTCCAAAATAAAATTTATTATTTATGGGAAATATAAATTCGGAGGTGTTTTTATGAATTTACAAAATGTTATGAGCAAAGATGTTATAACTTTAGAAAGAGACGATAGTATAGAAAGAGCTGCAGAGCTTATGAAAAAACATAATATAGGTTCAATACCAGTATGCCATAATGAAGAAGTAATAGGAATAATAACTGATAGAGATATTGCTTTAAGATCTGTTGCAGAAAAACAAAATAATAATTTAAAAGTATCTGATATAATGTCTTCTAATCCAGTATGCGGAAGTAAGGATATGGATATACACGAAGCAAGTAGACTAATGAGTGAAAGACAAATAAGAAGACTTCCAGTTACTGAAAATGATAAAATAGTTGGAATAGTTGCTTTAGGGGATATAGCAATAGAACCTAAACATGAAGATGAAGCAGGATGTGCACTATCAGGTATTTCACAGCAAAATAGTTAGTTTTTAAAAAAATTATAGTCTACAAGATTTAGATTACAATCTTGTAGACTATCTACATATAGTGATATAATTAAATAGTTATTTTATAATAAAGAAAGACATTGTATAGAGGGGTTTGAAAATGAAAAAAGTAAAATTTATATATAATCCATATTCAGGAGAAAAAACGATAATATCAAGATTGGATACTGTTGTAATGATGCATCAAAAATATAATTATGAAGTAGTTCCTTATAGAATAGGACTTGAATATGGAATAGATAATGCCTTTGATGATATAGATGATACTTATGGATATATATTAGTTGCTGGTGGAGATGGTACTGTAGATAATGTTGTAAATCATATGAAAAAAAGAAATATAAATTTACCATTAGGAATACTTCCAGTTGGAACTGCTAACGATTTCGCCAAATTTATAAAAATGCCTTTAGACATAGAACTTGCTTGTGAAAGGATATTAAGTAGTAAGCCAAAATATATAGACTTAGGTAAAATTAACAATAAATACTTTGTAAATGTAGCAAGTACAGGTTTATTTACTGACATATCTCAAAAAACAGATGTAAATTTAAAAAACACCATAGGTAAATTAGCTTATTATGTAAAAGGCTTAGAACAATTACCTAACTTTAGAAAATTAAAAATAAAAGTTAATTCAAAAGAGTCAAAATTTGATGGATATATGTATCTTATGTTGGTCTTTAATGGACAAACAGCAGGAAATTTAAATATGGCCTACAAAGCTAAAATGGATGATGGTTTATTAGATGTAATAATAATAAAAGCATGTCCTATAAAAGATATGATAAATTTATTTATAAAAATGATAAAGGGAGAGCATTTAGAAAATATAAATGCTATTGAATATTTTAAAACAGAAAAATTAGAAATAGAATGTCATGAAAATATTGTTACAGATATAGATGGAGAAAGAGGTCCAGATTTTCCATTATCTATAGAATGTGAAAAAGATAAATTACAAGTGCTTGGATGCTTAGAATAGAAAATTTGTAGTAATAATTGATTATTTTTATTAATAGATATAAGTTAAGAATAATGTTGTTGGAGATATATAGTATGTTTGATATTTTTGCTATTATATTTTGTTTATTACTTATATTTTTGCTATTAATAAAAGGGTTAATTAAGACCTTATATTGTCCTAAAAAGATTAAAGCTATTTTACTATTTGTGTTTTTAACTTTAATTTTAAGATATGTTTCTATAAGTTTTTTAATGTTTTCTACCAATATAAAAAACTTATATTTACTAAAATATTTTTATTTCATGAATAGCATATCTATACCTATAGCAGGATTAATTTGTATATATATATCTGTTAGAAATAATAAATTAAATTTATCTTATACTTATTTTGTTATGTTAGTATTAACAGTGCTATACTTAGTTATTACCGTTAAATATCCTACTTTGATTAATGTATATAATAATAAATTATATACAATGAACTTATGTACTCCAATAGATATAGATATTTATTATATACTTTTAAATTTATTATTTTTAGTAGTAAGTTTTAGAATTTTAAAAAGAAATTTAGTTAATTTTAATGTAATATCTATGGTTATAATAAGTAGTATTGTAGGTATTATTCAGTCAATACTAAATATAGGAGACTACAGCATTATACCTTATAATATGATTTGTGATTTATTCTGGGTATATACTACTTATTATTATTTGAAAAAAGTAGAAAAGCATTAAAATAGAGCTAAGCTCTATTTTAATGCTTTTAATTTTAATAAAATTGTTTACTTTAAATTTTATTTTTGGTAATATTTAAAAGATAATTAAATAATAGAGATTATTTTACAATCAATATATTATTAATCAAATTTTATTTTTATTAATAATTTGCTTTTAAGGAGGAAAACTTATGATAAGTTATATAAAAGATGAGTTTAAACGAGGATTTTTCTCTAAAAACTCAATAATATGTTTTGGTGTTATTTTAAGCATATTTTTTATTAATTTTCTAGAATTTATACGTTTAGGTGTATATAATTTTAAAAATACTTATGATTTTATAGATGTATTTTTATATTGTAGAAATATTGGAAGGTTTAGTATGCTTTCTATAATATCACCTTTATTAGCTGCAATAGTTTATTCTAGTTCATATTTACAAGATAAAAGATCTGGATATTTAGATATTATTTATAGTAAAGAAAATAAATATACATATGTATTAACTAGATTGATTGTTAATGCTGTAGTTAGTGGAGTTATAATAGTGTTATCATCATTAGTTATGCTTATAATTTTAGGGTGTACTTATGGTATAAATATAATAAATATCAACCCTAGTCTTAATATACAAGGGCCTTTTAATTATATATATTATAGTAATAAATGGTTATATTGCATTATAATTTTAGTTAATTCATTTATTTTTTATGCTATATTTTCAACTTTAGCTTTAGGTATTTCAACTATAATTAATAATAAGTATATATCATATTTAATTCCATTTTTTTATTGCGTATTATCTGAAACTTTGTTTATAACATTAAAAGTATATCCATTAAATGTTACTTGTTTATTTAATTTAAAGGAGTTTACAGCTCAATGGATTATTATGTATGAAATTATTCTATTTTCTATTGGAGTATTATTATTTTATTTTGGTATCTTATATAAGAATGAAAAATTAGATAACGTGAAATTTAATTATAAATAAGACGGATACAAAAATGTGTCCGTCTTATTTGCGTAAATAAAAAATAAATATTTTTTATTTTAGCGTCTTTTTCTTTTGTTTTTATTATTAGTTTTTGATTTCTTTGAAAAAGAAATATTTTTTGACCTAGATTTAGATTTATATTCAGTATTTTTTTCATTTCTAGATTTAGGCTTATTTTTAGTATTACTGTGATTTCTTTTTCTATAATTTCTAGGTTTTTTATCTGGTATTAAACAATTAGGACCAGATCCTATTAAATCTAATCTATTAGCTTTTATAAGAGCTTCTTTAACTAAATCATAGTTTTTAGGTACAGTAAATTGTAGTAGTGCTCTTTGCATGCTTTTTTCTTTTGGACTTTTAGGAACATAAACTTTTTTAGAAGTTAAAGGATTTATTCCAGTGTAGTACATAGTAGTTGAAAGACTTCCTGGCGTTGGGTAAAAATCTTGAACTTGTTCCGGAGTGTATCCCATTTGTTTTATGTATAAAGCAAGTTCAATAGCTGCATTTAAATCACTTCCAGGATGACTAGACATTAAATATGGAACTAAAAATTGTTTTTTGTTTAATTTTTTATTTATAGAAAAATATTTTTTAACAAAAGCATTGTAAACTTCTTTTTTAGGTTTTCCCATACAGCTAAGAACTTTATCGCTTATATGTTCAGGGGCAACCTTTAATTGTCCGCTTATATGATGTTTACATAATTCTATGAAAAATTCATCGTTTTTATCGTGCATTAGATAATCAAACCTAATACCAGAACGTATAAAAACTTTTTTAACATCAGGTAGGCTTCTTAATTTTCTAAGTACACTTAAATATTCTTTGTGGTCTGCAATAAGGTTTTTGCATGGAGTTGGAAACATACATTGTCTATCTTTACAAGTACCATAAGTTTCCTGTTTTTTGCAAGCTTTATGTCTAAAGTTAGCAGTAGGACCACCAACATCATGAATATATCCTTTGAAATTTTCATCTTTGGTAATTTCTTTTCCTTCTTTTATTATTGATTCACCACTTCTGTTTTGAATTACTCTACCTTGATGAAAAGTTAAAGCACAGAAAGAACAACTTCCAAAGCAACCTCTATGACTTGTTATAGAAAATTTAACTTCTTTGATTGCAGGAATTCCTCCTTGAGATTCGTACATTGGATGATATGTTCTAGCGTAAGGCAAATTGTATACTTTATCCATTTCTTCTGTCTCTAAAGGTTCTTGAGGAATATTTTGAACTATGTACTTATTCTTATGTTGTTGTACTATTGCTTTACCTCTTATATGATCTTGTTCATAGTATTGTATTTTATAACTTTCTGCATAGGCTTTTTTATTTGTAGATACTTCTTCAAAAGAAGGGGATAGTATGTAATCTTTAATATCATCTAAGGTATCAGATACAAAAACAGTACCTTCTACATCTCTTATTTTATCTATTTTCATTCCATATTTTAATAGATTTGCTATCTGGACTATTGGTTTTTCTCCCATACCATATACTAGTAAATCAGCACTAGAATCTATTAATATGCTTCTACGTACTTTATCATCCCAATAATCATAATGAGCAAATCTTCTAAGACTAGCTTCTATTCCTCCAATAATTATAGGAACATGTTTGTATGCTTCTTTTATTCTGTTACAGTATACAATTACAGCTCTGTCAGGTCTATGGCCACCTTTTCCACCAGGAGAGTATAGGTCATCGTGTCTTCTTTTTTTAGAAGCTGTATAGTGATTTACCATAGAATCTATATTACCTGAATTAACTAAAAAACCATATTTAGGTTCACCTAATTTTTTGAAATCTTCAGTGTTTTGCCAGTTAGGTTGAGGAATAATTCCTACAGAAAATCCTTCACTTTCTAATATTCTTGATATAATTGCTGTACCGAAAGATGGATGGTCAACATAGGCATCTCCTGTTACTACTATAAAATCTAATTGATCTATATTTCTAGCTTTTAAGTCTTCTTTATTTACAGGCAAAAATTTATTATTTTTCAATGTTTTTTATTCTCCTATCATTTATTATTAACAATAATCTTATTATACAAGTGTACTTAAATATTATCAAAGGAAATAGATAATATTAAATGATTAGCTATGAAATTTGTAATATTCCTGTATGTTTCATAATTACCAAAAGAATTAAATAAATTTTAATAATTTTGGTTGCAAATTTGCATGATAATAAATATAATGAAAGTATAAGACAATATAATAATTTGTACGTTAGGTGAGGCTCCTATATAGATATACGCTGCTGCCCGGAAACATCGAGAGATGCCAATGGGTCACCAGGTATTACCGAACTAAGGTTCTACTTAATGTAGCTGGATTTTATTAAATCTAAAGCTATATAGTGCTAAAACTCAACGATTAAAGTTTTTAGGTTAATTTTAGTTTGAGTATTTAGGAGTCTAATTTAGGCTCCTTTTAATTTTATTAATTTGTAAAGGTGATGATTAGATGGAAGGTGTCCCTCTTAGTCGGAGGAGTATCAAAAATAAAAAAAATAAAAGGCAGAGGGATATTTTATTAAGCTAAGTCTAATGGGTATTCCTCTGCACAATTGAGAGGAGGAATATTTATGAAAAAATTACAAAGTTTCTTCTTGAGTAAAGTTCTTAACAAAAGAATATATGATGAGTATGGAGACTGTATAGGAAAACTTGTAGACATTTATGTAACTACAGAAGATAGTTATCCTAGGGCTATAGCTTATAAGCTAAAAAAAGGAAGAGAAACATCTAATTATGAGTTTAAGAATATAGATTTTTACGATGATGATGGAAGAGCGATAATAAAAGTTAGAGGATGCAGAGATATAATATTAAGAAAATATTCTTATTTACTATCAGAAAATCTTTTGAATAAACAAATAATAGATATTAATGGCAAAAAATTAGTTAAAGTTAATGATTTAAGAATAGGACAAATAGCAGGTGAATACAAGGTAATAGCTGTTGATACAGGGTTTTTAGCACTTAGTAGAAAGATTGGGCTAGAGAAATTAGGTTATAAGCTATATAAATCATTTAATAGAAAACCTACAGATACTTTAATTATGTGGGACAATGTAGAGTCTTTAGAAATGCTTCATAATAATTTGAAATTATGTGTTCCTTATCAAAAGTTGTCTAAATTACATCCAGCTGATTTAGCAGACATAATAGAAGATATGAATATTAACTATAGAAAATTAGTTTTTGAAAATTTAGATGAAGATTTAGCAGCAAATACTTTTGAAGAAATAGAACCAGAAGTTCAAGCTCAAATATTAAAAGATATACCACTACCTAAAAAGATAGAGGTAATATATAATATGGATAAAGATGAAGCAGCAGATGTTTTACTAGATATGGATGAAGAAACTGTAGAAAAGATACTTATAAATATAGAAAAAAAAGATGCTAAAGATATAAGAAAGCTTATGGACTATAAGGAAGAAACAGCAGGAAGTATGATGAATAAAGATTTTATATCTTTTAATGTAAATATAACTGCAGAAGAAACTATAGATGTATTAAGAAGATTAAAACCTAAAGATGAAATGTTTTATGATATATATATAGTAGATGAAAATGAAAGATTAAAGGGAATAGTATCCTTAAGAGATCTTATAATAGCATCTCCTAATAATAAACTTAAAGATATTATGAATGAAGAAGTTATAAAGATAAAAGATATGGACAATATAAATAACGTTATAGAATTAGCTATTAAATATGATTTGTTATCTATACCAGTTATAGAAGACAATGAAAAATTGTGTGGTTCTATAGTTATAGATGATATAATATCAGACGTTTTTAAACCTATGTGGAAAAAAAAGATAAAAAGATTAATTATGTAGATTATATTAAAATAAAAAATAATATATTAGAATATTAAGGCACATTCAAATAGATATCCGTCGCATCTTTGACCTGTTATTTATTTTCAGTGCCTAAAGAATCAGTATAAATATTGTACTGGTTCTTTTGTTTTTTTATGAAATAATAGGTATTTTTTATTTTATTATGCACAAAATAAGTTTATAAATAATTATATTTAAAATATTTATAAAAATATGTTAATATCTCTGAAACTATAAAAATAAAAGAGTATTAAATTATTTGTTAGATATTGGAATTGTAGTAGGAGGATTCTTATGAAAAAGAATAATATATATTTAAAAAGAGCTATAATATTTGTATTAGCAATAATTTTATCATATAGCAGTACAACTCTTTACATATTACCTTATAAAAATGCTAGTAGAGCAGTATCTTATTACTATGGTTCAAAAGGTAAAATAATAACTGACACTCAAACCAAACTAAAGGCATGGGGATATTATACTGGATCAGTAGATGGAGTTTATGGATATAATACCTATAAAGCAGTAAGAAAATTTCAGTCAAAAAATAAGTTAAAAGTAGATGGAGTTATAGGAGATAGAACTTTAGCTGCATTAGGTATAAATGTAGGTAGTAAAACTTCTTCTTCTAGCAAAAAATATACTAATAATCAAGATGTAATGTTACTTGCAAGGCTTATAAATGGTGAAGCGAGAGGAGAACCTTATGAAGGTCAAGTAGCAGTAGGTGCAGTTGTTTTAAATAGAACAAGAAATTCTAAATTCCCTAATACTGTAGCAGGAGTAATATATCAACCGGGTGCTTTTACAGCTATAGTTGATGGTCAAATAAATGCTCAAATAAAACAAAGTTCAATAAATGCTGCAAGAGATGCTTTAAATGGTTGGGATCCATCTGGAGGTGCAATATATTATTTTAACCCTGATAAGGCTACAAGTGCTTGGATTTGGTCAAGACCATTAATTAAGATTATAGGTAAGCATAGATTTTGTAATTAAAAATTTATAATAAATGGTTGACAAAATTCAAAATAGTCATATAATAATATTATATAATCTTTACTAAAATACTCGGAAATAAATAAAAACGTTGAAAAAGGAAAGTAACATAAAATTAATTTTAAGAGAGGAAACTAATTGCTGAGAGGTTTCTAAAGAGGTTTTATGTGAAGTGCCCTTTGGAGTTATGTACCGAATGAAGTAGGCTACATCGGGGTTCTCCCGTTATAGAGATAGAGTATAGCTTATGATAAATTGTGCTGTGCTTTAAAAAACAAGAGATGCTATAATAGCATAACTAGGGTGGAACCACGGAGCATAACTTCGTCTCTATATTTTAGAGACGGGGTTTTTTTATTTATAAAATATTAGCTCCTTTGTGGTGAAATTTTTAAAATATTAAAAAAGTATATTAAATTTAAGGGGGAATTATAATGATATATGATAACGCACTACAATTGATAGGTAATACTCCTGTTATAAAATTTAAAAGTTCAGATAAAGAAAATTCGGGGGAAGTTTATGTTAAGCTTGAAAAATTTAATCCTGGTGGAAGCATAAAAGATAGAGCAGCTCTTGGTATGATTGAGGATGCAGAAAAAGAAGGATTAATAAAAAAAGGGGATACTATAGTAGAGCCTACTAGTGGAAATACGGGTATAGGTCTTGCTATGGTTGGTGTTCTTAAAGGATATAAAGTAATAATAGTTATGCCAGATTCTATGAGTATAGAAAGAAGAAATATGATAAAAGCTTATGGAGCGGAGCTTGTTCTTACGGAAGGAAATAAAGGAATGAGTGGAGCTATAGAAAAAGCTGAGGAAATAGCTAAAGGAAAAGAAGGATATTTTATACCAGAACAATTTTCAAATCCATCTAATTCAAAAAAACATTATGAAACTACTGCAATTGAAATTATTTCAGATATAGAGGATTTAGATGTTTTTATAGCATCTGTAGGAACTGGTGGAACTATATCTGGAATAGGTAAAAAATTAAAAGAAATCAATAAAGATATAAAAATCATAGCTATAGAACCTTCAAGTTCTTCAGTAATATCTGGAGGAAAACCAGGTGCTCATAAGATACAAGGTATAGGTGCTGGTTTTATACCAAAAGTGTATGAAGAAAAATTTGTAGATGAAGTTATAACTGTATCTGATGAAGAAGCTTATAAATATGCTAGAGAATTTTCAAGAAAAGAAGGAATATTAGTTGGTATATCTACAGGAGCTAATATTGCAGGAGCTATAAAGGTAGCTCAAAAGATAGGAAAAGGTAAAAAGATAGTTACTGTATCTCCTGATGGTGGTGAAAAATATATATCCACAGGATTATATGATTAAATTAAAATAAGGAGGAAAAGTTATGAGAAATCCGTTTAAAATGTTAGCTTATGATATAAAAAGTGCTATGGAAAAAGATCCAGCAGCTAGAAATCCATTAGAAGTAATTATTTTATACCCATTTATGCATGCTTTAATACAGCATAGAATAGCTCACTTTTTTTACAAAATTAAGTTGTTTTTCATAGCAAGACTTATATCTCAATTAGCACGATTTTTTACAGGAATAGAGATTCATCCAGGAGCTACTATAGGAAAAGGACTTTTTATAGACCATGGTATGGGAGTTGTAATTGGAGAAACGGCAGAAATTGGAGATAATGTAATGCTCTATCATGGAGTAACTTTAGGTGGAACGGGCAAAGATAAAGGTAAAAGACATCCTACTATAGGAAATAATGTAACTATAGGTTGCGGAGCTAAGGTATTAGGTCCTATAGAAATTGGAGACAACTGTAAGATTGGAGCAAATGCAGTGGTTTTAAAAGATATAAAAGAAGGATCTACAGCAGTTGGAATACCAGCTAAAGTTGTAAGAGCTACAAAAACATCTCCAATAATAACTATAGATGGTTTTGATGGAAAAGCAAAAGAAATATTTAATGATATGGTAATATAAAGTTATAATAAAAATTTATGCTAGAGGTATAAAGTATGAACTATAAAAATAAGATAAAAAATTATTGTAATGAACTAGGGATTGATACAATAGGTACTATTAAATGTAGAATTTTTGATGAGCTTACTTTAGTATTAAAAAATAGAAAATTAAACGGATTAGAAAATGAATTTGAAGAATCTAATTTAGAAAATAGAATTAATCTTTATAAATATATGGAAAATGGGAAAACAATAATTTCTATTGCTTTCCCTTATTTATTCCATAATAAAATTAATAAAGGAGTATATTTTTCTAAATACACTCAAGGAAAAGATTATCATATAGTAGTTTCAAGTTATCTAAAAAAAATATGTAGTTATATAGAATCCTTAGGAGGAAAAGCTTGTTATTTTGTAGATAGTAATGCTCTTCCAGAGAGATATATTGCTTATTTAGCAGGTGTAGGGTTTATAGGCAAAAATAAAATGCTCATTACTCCTAAATATGGATCCTATGTATTTTTAGGAGAAATAATTACAGACATAGATATGGAGGAAGATAAACCTAAAAAAAATTTGTGCGGAGAATGTAGGTTGTGTTTAGATTCTTGCCCTACAGGAGCTTTAAAAGAGAAAAATTTTAATATATGTTTATCTTATATAACTCAAAAGAAGCATATAGATGATAAATGGTTTGAAAAATTAGGAGGCAGGATATTTGGCTGTGATACCTGTCAAAGAGTATGTCCTTTTAATAAAAATATAAGTATGAGTAATTTAAATGAATTTAAACCTTATGATTTTATGTCAAAAATAAACCTAGATGAACTTATATATATAAATAATAAAATATTTAAAGAAAAATATAAATTAACTTCTTCAGGGTGGAGAGGAAAGAATATATTACAAAGAAATGCTATAATAAATATGATGAAGTTAAATAATCTTTATATTGATAAAGAAAAAATAAATTCCCCATATATATTAGATTATTATAATAGACTTTTAGACTATTTCAAATTATAATCTATATGTATTAATTTTTAATAATTTACTTTTGTGAGGTGTTTACTATGATTTCTCCTATGACATCAAAGATTATAGGGTGTTTACCTAGAGGGGTTCTAAGATTTGTTGCAAAAACTATATTAAATGGATATATAAAAAAATATGCAAATATTAATATTACAGGGTACGAGAACATAAAAGATCTTGATAAACCAATACTTTTTGTATGTAATCATTTAAGTAATTCAGATGCACTAATTATAGATAAAATATTAAAAGATCAAGATATAACTTTTGTAGCAGGTGTAAAGCTTAATAGTAATGAATTGACTAAACTTGGAATGGAAATCACTAAAACTGTATGTATAAAGCCTAATAGTGCAGATAAACAAGCAATATCTAATATTATAAAAACATTAAAAGCAGGTAACAATATGCTTATATTCCCAGAAGGGACAAGAAGTAGAACTGGGAAATTAATGGAGCCTAAAAAGGGAGTAATTTTGATTAAAAAATTATCTAAAGCAACACTTGTACCTTTAGGTTTAAGTGGTACAGAAAAACTTTTACCTATAAATGATAAAAATATGGCTCTAGAAAGTTTTCAAAATGCTGATGTAACTTTAAATATAGGAAAACCTTTAGAGTTACCTAAAAAGGTAAAAGAAGAAACAAAACATGAGCACGAGAAAAGATGTATAGATCTTATAATGTATAAAATAGCAGATCTATTACCAGAAGAATATAGAGGAGTATATAAAATTTAAATATAGAAGGTGGTGTTGAAATGGAAAAAAAGATTGTAAATAATATTATTGATGAATTAAAAAAATTATATCCTGATGTAAAATGTGAACTTAATTATAAAACACCATTTCAGCTTTTAATATCAACTATATTATCAGCACAGACAACAGATAAAAAAGTTAATGAAGTAACTAAAGATTTATTTTTATTATATCCATCTATAGAAGAATTTTTAAATTTATCTCAATTAGAGCTTCAAGAGTATATAAAAAAAATAGGTCTTTATAGAAACAAATCAAAAAATATAGTAGCTTTGTGTACAAAATTAAAAGAAGATTTTAATGGCAGTGTACCTAATAGTTATGAAGATTTAATTACTTTGCCTGGAGTAGGAAGAAAAACAGCAAATGTAGTTTTAGCTAATGCTTTTAATGTTCCAACTATAGCTGTTGATACCCATGTTTTTAGAGTATCTAACAGAATAGGATTAGCTTCAAGTAAAAACGTACTAAATACTGAAAAACAGCTTCAAAAAATAATTCCTAAAGATTTATGGATACTTATGCATCATCTTTTGATTTTTCATGGAAGAAGATGTTGCACTGCACGAAACCCAAAATGTAATCTTTGTCCTATAAGTAAATATTGTGTTTACTATAAAGATAATATAAATAATTCTATTGATAAGTAAAAATATTTATTTAGGATTTTAAAAAATATATAATATGTAAAAATGTTTTTTAAAGTTAGTTGATTTTTTACTATAACCTTGTGAAATAAAACTAGTATTTTTTAGACAAGTGAAAGTTTTTATAGGAATATATACATTTGTTCTATTTTATATAGTATGATTATATTAATAAGCAAGTTATCAACAGTTTATATTAAAAACATATCCACATGTGGATATGTTTTTAATATAAACTGTTGATAATTTTTAATGAAAAAGGAGGCAATTATGGATATAAGACAAAAGGCTTTAAAGGTACATAAGGAAAACAGGGGAAAACTAAAAATTGAATCAAAAATAAAGGTTGAAAATAAAGAAGATTTAGCTATAGCTTATACTCCAGGGGTAGCAGAACCTTGTATTAAAATATCAGAAGATATTAATTCAGTTTATGATTACACTATGAAGGGAAATACAGTTGCAGTAGTTACCAATGGTACAGCAGTTTTAGGATTAGGAGATATAGGTCCCTATGCAGGACTTCCTGTTATGGAAGGAAAAGCTCTTTTATTTAAGGAGTTTTCAAATATTAATGCTTTTCCTATTTGCATAGATAGTAAGGATCCAGATGAAATAATAAAAACTGTTAAACTTATATCTTCTACATTTGGAGGAATAAATTTAGAAGATATAAAAGCTCCAGAATGTTTTTATATAGAAAAAGAATTAAAAAAACAATTAGATATACCTGTATTTCATGATGATCAACATGGAACAGCAATAGTTGTTCTAGCAGGAATATATAATGCTTTAAAAGTAGTTAATAAAAAATTAGAAGAAGCTAAAATACTGATAAATGGAGCTGGATCTGCAGGCATTTCTATATGTAAACTTCTTATGGAAGCTGGAGCTAAAAACATTGTAATGTGTGATAAAAATGGTGCTTTAGTTGAAAATGGACAAGGCTTAAATGAAGCTCAAAAAAGTATTTCAGCTATAACTAATAGAGATAAAGAAGAAGGAAATCTTAAAGAAGTAATAAAAGGAAAAGATGTGTTTATAGGGGTATCTGCTCCTAAAATAGTTACAAAAGAAATGGTATCAACTATGAATAAAGATGCTATAATATTTGCTATGGCAAATCCTACTCCTGAAATTATGCCAGATGAAGCAAAATTAGGAGGAGCTAAGGTAATTGCTACAGGAAGATCAGATTTTCCAAATCAAATAAACAATGTTTTAATATTCCCAGGAATATTTAGAGGAGCATTAGATGCAAGGTCAAAAGTTATAAACGAAGAAATGAAGTTAGCGGCAGCAAAAGCTATAGCTAGCTTAATAGATGAAAAAGAATTAAATAATGAATATATAATTCCAGATCCTTTTGATAAAAGAGTAGCAAAATGTGTTTCAGATTCAGTAAAACAAGTAGTTATTAATATGAATAAATAAAAGTTTTTAAAGTAAATTTATAATAGATAATAAAAATTGCTATGAACTTAAAATCATATAAATTTTAAGTTCATAGTGACTTTTTATACTAAAAAATAATTAATTATTATTTTTTAGAAATTTATTCATAGCAAACATTATATAACATTTATGCATTTTAGTTTTAACAGTTATTTTAAAAGTTCTTTTTTTAACATATCTAAAGTTTTATTTACAACGGTGTTTCTAACGGATTGCCTATCACCAGAACAATTTAATTTTTCAACTAAAGTTTTATCATGTATGTTAATTCCAATGTAAACAAGTCCAACAGGCTTTTCTTTTGTTCCTCCTCCAGGGCCAGCTACTCCAGTAGTTGATATTCCTATATCTGTATTTGAAGATTTTCGTATTCCTTCTGCCATTTCTTTTGCAGTTTCAGTACTTACAGCTCCATGTTTATCTAAAGTTTCTTTTTTTACATTTAATCTTTTCATTTTTGATTCATTACTATAAGTAACAGCCCCTTCTAGAAAAGACGATGAAATTCCAGGATAGTTTATTAGAGTTCCAGCTAAAAGTCCTCCTGTACAGGATTCAGCAGTAGAAATAGTAAGGTTTTTTTCTGTTAAGAGTTTACCTACAATAAATTCTACTTTATTATTATCCATATTTTTCTTGTTTTCTTTAGTAGTTATATTATTTTTTTTATCCATAAAATTTACTACCTCCTTAAAAGTTGTAACCTTTATGTATTAAATTAAAAGGGATTTTTTGATATTATGTGTGTATAAGTTATTATGTTATAATTAAGTTTAAAAATAACTAAGATAAATTTTAAAGTATAAAAATTTAAAAGTATTTGAAAGTATAACAATACTTTAGATTAATTTACAGTATATACTATAATTAGTTATTTTAAAAGATAATCACTTAAATGTGTTGTATAAAGTTTTTATATTTTGTAGTATAATGTTTATGGTCTTAAAGGGGTGATTGATTTGGAAAGTAAAGTAAGAGTAACAAGGAGGGCTAAACCTAAAAAGCCAGTTAAGATGTATGCAATAATAATTTCTTTAATAATATTATTTGTATTATCTGGATTTGGAACTTATCAGTACTCAAAAATAAAACATTTTAACAATTTAATATATCCAGGGGTATCTATAGAGGGTATAGACTTATCAGGAAAGACTAAAGAACAGGCTAGGAAACTAGTTGAAAAAAATTATTGGAATAAAATACTTGGCAAAAAAATTAATGTAAAAGCTAATGATAAAACTTATACTTTAAAGTATTCTGAGTTAAAATCTACTAGTAATTTAGATAAAGTAATGGATGATGCTTTTAATTATGGTAAAAATTTAATCATATTCAAAAAGTATGATATTATAAAACATAAAAAAGGAAAGAATTTTCATTTGAATTTTGGATATGATAAAAAAACTATAGATTCTTTTGTATCTAAGATTGAAAAAGCTGTAAAAGTTAATCCTGTAAATGCTTCCTTGTCATTAAATGGAGGAAATTTTGATGTTACACCAGGTCAAAATGGTAAGGCACTTGATAAAGATAAATTGAAAAAGGAATTAGTTTCTAGTATTAGTCCTGAAAATTTTAATGATGTAACTAAAACAGCAGTTATAAATACAGTTAAGCCAAGAATTACATCAGACAAGCTTTCTTCTGTAAGTACTCAAGTAGGAAGTTATTCTACCAATTATGGTGGTTCACAGCCAGGAAGAAAAAATAACATTGAGCTAGCTACTCAAGCTATAAATGGTACAACAATAATGCCTGGAGATGTATTTAGTTTTAATGGTATTGTAGGAGAAAGAACTTCTGAAAAAGGTTATCAAGCAGCTCCTGTTATAATAAAGGATAAGCTTGAACCTGGAATAGGTGGAGGAATATGTCAAGTATCAACAACATTATTTAATGCAGTTGATAAAGCTGGTTTAGAATCAACTGAAAGAACTCATCATACTTTACCAGTTCACTATGTTCCAGAAGGAAAAGATGCTACAGTTGATTTTGGAAATATAGATTATAAATTTAAAAATAATTTTTCAAGTCCTGTATACATTGAAAGTTATACTAGTAATGGTCAAATTGCATTTAATATTTATTCAAGTGGTAAATAAATATAACCTATATTAAATAGAAAGTTAAGACTTTTAGTCTTAACTTTTTTTCTTGCTATTTTTAATGTATATAGTTTTATTTATGAATATAAAAATCAATTTAAACTAAATATATATAATGAATTTTATATTTTGTTATTAAGTTTAATTTTTATAAGTATATATAACTATACATTTATATTTTATTATGAGGTGTGAATTATGGCAGTAAGGAAATTTTCTAATATGAGTAAAATTACTAAAATATTTTTAGTTTTAGTTACATTAGTACTAATATCTTTAGGGGGAGGGTATATATATATTAAGAATGAAGTATCTAAATATAATAATTTAATATATCCTTCTGTATATATAGAAAATATAAATTTATCTTCTAAAAGTAAAACTGAGGCAAAAAATATAATGAATAAAAAATTTTCAAATCCTATTGAGAAAAAAAATATAAATATAATAGATGACGGAGAGAGTTATTCTCTTTTATATTCTAAATTAAAACCTAAATATGATATTGATAAAGCTATTGATGAAGCATTCGATTATGGGAAGAACTTAAAAATTTTAGATAAA
The DNA here is from genome assembly GCF_039521385.1 of Clostridium oceanicum. Lineage (NCBI taxonomy): Bacteria > Bacillati > Bacillota > Clostridia > Eubacteriales > Clostridiaceae > Clostridium > Clostridium oceanicum. Next base: position 170,674 of record NZ_BAAACG010000013.1, read on the forward strand.
TATAATATTATAAATAAAAAAGAAACTAAAAAATATAAATTAAGTCTTTCTTATGATAAAAAATATTTGAGAGAATTTTTGAACTATGTAGAAAAGAAAATAAATAGAAATTATGAAAATGCTAAAATAAATGTATCAAATGGAAATATAAATATTACAGATGATAAAAAGGGCAAAAAACTAGATAAAGATAAACTTAACAAAATGTTAGAATCAAAAATAAAATCTAAATCATTTTCAGATATAAATATTAAAGCTCCTGTAAATGAATCTGAAGCAAAGATAACAAAAAATAAACTTAGTGTAATAAATAAAAATGTATCAAATTATACTACAAACTATGGAAGCATTTCTTCTAGTGAGAGAATGAATAATATAAAAATTGCTACTGACAGTATAAATGGGACTCTTCTTATGCCTAATGATATATTTAGTTTTAATAAAATAGTAGGCCCAAGGACTTTAAAAAAAGGCTATAAAAAAGCACCTGTAATAGTAGGAACTAAAGCTCAGCCAGGATTAGGTGGAGGTATATGTCAAGTGTCTAGTACATTATATAATTGTATTTTAGAGGCTAATTTAAAACCAGTAGAAAGAGAGCATCATTCAATTCCATCTCATTATGTGGAACTTGGAAGAGATGCTACAGTTAATTATGGTAGCATAGATTTGAAATTTAAAAATACTTTAAAATATCCCATATATATAGAAGGAAAAACTTCAAATGGAAATGTGAACTTTAACATTTATTCTAATAAATCTTTAAATAATATAAGTTATAAAATAAGCTCTAAGGTTTATGATACTATAACACCAAAGGAAAAATATATATATGACTCTAGTATTCCTAAAGGAAAAATTGAAATTACTAATAATTCATCTATGGGATATAAGGTTAAAACTTATAGAAATATAATAAAAAACGGTAAGATTATAAAAAAAGAATTAGTATCAGATGATTTTTATAGACCTGTTGATAAATTAATTAAAAAGGGAGTTTAATAGATAGTATTTATTTTAATTTATTAAGTATTATTGTAAATAAAATTTAGAATTATAGTAATAATACTATTAGAGGTGATAGTAAGTATGTTTAATCCAAAAAGAGTTGTATTTGAAGAAGCAGCATTAGATTATGAAAAAGGTAAAATATTACTTAGTAAATTTAAAGATAAAAATTTAGATATAAGATATTCAAAAAGTGGTAGAGTAACTGGTATACCTGGTAAAACTCCTAGCGATATGTATTTAGAAGGAAAAAATACTTTAGTTGTAGGTGTAAGAAAATCTTTAAAATTTCAAACTTGTAAACCCTCAGCCCATTATCAATTACCTTTAGTTAGTGGATGCATGGGAATGTGTGAGTATTGTTACTTGAACACTCAAATGGGTAAAAAACCATATATAAAAATATATGCTAATACTTTAGAAATTCTTAATAAAGCTGAAGAATATGCCAAAGAAAGACTTCCTGAAACTACTATTTTTGAAGGGGCAGCAACATCTGATCCTATACCAGTAGAACCATATAGTAATTCTTTAAAAGACACTATAGAATATTTTGGTAAAAAAGATAATATGAAGTTTAGGTTTGTTACTAAGTTTACTAATATAGATAATTTATTAAATCTCAATCACAATAATAAAACAACTATAAGATTTAGTATAAATACAGAAAAAATAATACAAGAATTTGAACATAGAACTCCTCAAATTATGGATAGATTAAATGCTGCATATAAAGTAGCAGATGCTGGATATAAAGTTGGATTTATAATAGCACCAGTGTTTATATATGATAATTGGAAAAATGAATATACAGATTTATTGTTAACCATAAAAAATTTATTTAGGAATAAAGAAATAAAATTTGAAGTTATATCTCATAGATTTACAAAACGAGCAAAACAAAATATATTAGATATATTTCCAAGTACATTACTTCCTATGGAAGAAGAAGAAAGAAAATTTAAATATGGTCAATTTGGATATGGAAAATATATATATAAGGATCAAGACTTAAATGATATGAAGGATTTTTTTAAAAATAATATAATAAAATATTTTGGAGAAGAAAGTATAAATTATATTATATAGTCGAAAAGTTTCTATATGATGTACTTAATAGTCTTTACTAAAACTTAATAATGGAGTAATATATTTATTGTACCATTTAGTATAGTTTTATCTTATCTTAATAGGAGGAAAATATTTTGAATTTAAATATAGTCTTGTTTCAACCAGAAATACCTCAAAATACAGGGAATATAGCTAGAACTTGTGTGCTTACAAATTGTAAACTCCATTTAATAAAGCCACTAGGTTTTAGTTTAGATGAAAAACATCTAAGGAGAGCAGGATTAGATTACTGGAAATATTTAGATTTATCTATATACGATTCTTATGAGGAATTAAGAGAAAAATATAAGGATTCAGATTTTTATTTTTCTACTACTCATGGAGATAATTATTACTCAGATGCAAAGTTTAAAGAGGGAGACTTTATAGTTTTTGGAAGAGAATCCTGTGGACTACCAGATGATATAAAATCTTCAGACCTTAGTAAATGTATAAGAGTACCTATGATAAAATCCAGTACTAGATCATTAAACTTATCTAACACAGTAGCAGTTGTTGCATATGAAGGATTGAGACAATTAGGTTTTCCAAATATGAAATAGGAGGAATATGCATGGATAAAATAAAAATTATAACAGATAGCACCTCAGATTTACCTATAGAAATAATAAATAAATATGATATACATGTAATTCCTTTACTAGTAACTTTCCCAGAAAAAACATATAAAGATAGAGTAGATATAACTTTAGCTGAAGTTTTTGATAAAATAGATAATGAAGGAACTTTTCCATCTACATCTCAAGTTAATCCACAAAGATTTGTAGATTGTTATAAAAGTTATTTAGATCAAGGGTATAAAATAGTATCTATACATTTATCATCAAAAATGAGTGGAACATATCAATCTGCATGTATAGCAAAAGGAATACTTGAATCTGAAGATATAGAAATTATAGATAGTCAAAACGTAACGTCAGGACTAGGGCTTTTAGTAATCAAGGCTTGCAATTTGAGAGAGCAAGGTTTAAATTATATTGAAATATCAAATGAAATAAAGGAAGCTATTCCTCATGTTAAAAGTGTACTAGCTTTTGAAACTTTAGATTATTTAGTTAAAGGTGGAAGGCTTTCAAAGACAGGTGGATTTATTGGTAATGTTTTAGGAATAAAACCTATTTTAGCAGTAGAAAATGGGGAAATGGTAATAAAGGATAAAGTTAGAGGCAGTAAAAAAGCAATAAGAGCAGTTAATGAATACTTAAAAAGAGTAGGAATAAAACCTTCAGAACAATCAATACTATTACATGTTCAAAATAAAGATATATTGTCAGTATTAAGAGAAAATTTAAGTGATGATGATATTCCTTTTATAGAATGTGAGGTTGGATGTGTAGTTGGTATATATGCAGGACCAGGAGCTTGTGGAGTGTTTTTCATAGAAAATTATTAATAATTAGGCTGGATCTTAAAAAGATACAGCCATTATAAATAAATTGAATGAAAACGTTTATAAAATATGGTATTATTTTATTTAGAGATAAATTAATAAAATTTTTAATGTAGGAAATCATAATAAATGAATTTATATTGAATTGTTAATTTAATATAATGAAAATACATTAAATTTAATATTTTTAAAATTATTTTAACTTTCTAGCAGGAAATGGCTAGGATTTGTAGAATTTAGTTAATTGCTAGTTAATAATTGTGTATAAAATTGGGAGGTAATGTCAATGAAAAAAAGGAAAATACTTGCATTTTTGGCAGCTGGAATAATGACAGTTTCATTATTGGCAGGTTGTGGAGCTAAAAAAGAAGAATCTTCAACAAAAGATTCAGGTGAAAAAGTAAAAATAGGACTTTCTACTGATGAAGGTGGATTAAATGATAAATCATTTAACCAAGCAGCAGATGAAGGTGTTAAAAAAGCTCAAAAAGAGTTTGGTGTAGAATATAAACCAATAGAATCTAAACAAAAGGAAGATTATGAATCAAACTTAGAAGCATTAGTAAATGATAATTGTAATTTAGTTTTTGGTGTAGGATTCCAAATGGAGCAAGCAATGAAAAATGTAGCAGGAAAATATAGTGATAAAAAATTTGCTATAGTTGATACAGAAGTAAAAGCTCCTAATGTTTTATCTTTAAAATTTAAAGATCACGAAGGATCTTTCTTGATGGGTGTTATAGCAGGAAAAATGACTAAGACTAATAAAGTTGGTTTTATAGGTGGTAAAGATTTTGCTCCTATAAATAAATTTGAAGCAGGATATATAGCTGGTGTTAAATCAGTAAATCCAGAAGCTGCTAAAGCTTTAATGGGAAAAGATAATAAACCAGGAGCTATGGTTAAATATGCAGATAGTTTTGGAGATACAAATAAAGGTTATGAATTAGCTAAATCATTATATGGTTCTGGATGTGACGTTATATATCATGCAGCAGGTGGAGTTGGAATTGGAATGTTTAAAGCTGCTAAAGAATTAAAAGATTCAGGAAAAGCAGTATGGGCAATTGGTGTTGATAAAGATCAAGCGCTTACAGTTCCAAAATATAAAGATGTAATATTATCTAGTATGTTAAAAAGAGTAGATACTGCAACATATGATGCTACAAAACAAATAGTAGATGGTAAATTTGAAGGTGGAAAAACTATAGAACTTGGAGTTAAAGAAGATGGTGTAGCAGTAGCTGGAACTTCTAAAGATAATACTCCAAAAGAAGTTTTAGATTTAGTTGAAAAATATAAAAATGCTATAAAAGAAGAAAAAATAAAAGTTCCTGCAACTAGAAAAGAATTAGCTAATTTTACACCTACAGAGATAAAATAACACTTTACTAATAAGCTAATTGAATAATATAATAAAAGCTAGATGTATTATCATCTAGCTTTTATAGAATATATGTTTAAAATAACATTATACAAAATGGAATGGAGGGAGGTGGCTGATTATTTGGTTTTTTAACCATATAATCAGAGAATTTTCATGGATAGAGTAGTGGAAATGAAAAATATAACAAAAATATTTCCTGGAACAGTAGCTAACGATGACGTGAATTTTGATTTAATAAAAGGAGAAACTCATGTTTTGCTTGGTGAAAATGGTGCAGGGAAAACTACACTTATGAATATCCTGTATGGATTGTATCAACCGGAAAAAGGAGAAATATACATAAAAGATAAAAAAGTTAATATGACAACTCCTAATGATGCTATAAAATCAGGAATAGGAATGGTTCACCAACATTTTATGTTGGTACATAATTTTACTGTAGCAGAAAACATAGTTTTAGGAATAGAACCTAAAAAAGGTTTTAGACTAGATATGGATAAGGCTAAAAAAAGTGTTAAAGAAATTGCAGATAAATATGGGTTTAATATAAATCCTGACTCAGTAATAGAGGATATATCTGTAGGACAACAACAAAAGGTAGAAATATTAAAAGCTTTGTATAGAGGAGCTGAGATATTAATACTTGATGAGCCTACTGCAGTTTTGACTCCTCAAGAGATTGATGAATTAAGTGAAATAATAGACAACTTAGAAAAGCAAGGTAAATCAGTAATACTTATAACTCATAAGTTAAAAGAAGTTATGAAAATGAGTGATAGAGTAACTATAATTAGAAGAGGTAAAGTTACAGGTACTGTTAAGACTTCAGAAACTGATATAGATGAGCTTGCAGAACTTATGGTAGGAAGAAAAGTAAATTTAAAAGTAGATAAAAAGGAAGCAAAAATAGGAAAAGAAATATTAAAAGCCCAAAATGTAACTGCAAAAGATAAAAGAGGGGTAGAAGTTTTAAAAGGAGTAAATTTAGAAGTTAAGTGTGGAGAAATATTAGGAATAGCTGGAGTAGATGGAAATGGACAAAGTGAGTTTATAGAAGTATTAACAGGACTTAGAAAGGCTGAATCAGGTACTGTAGAACTTGATGGCAAAAATATAATTGGCAAATCTCCAAGGCAAATAATAGATAGTGGAGTAGGACATATCCCAGAAGATAGACATAAAAGAGGACTTATTCTTAAATATCCTTTATACGAAAATTCTGTACTAGGAACATATCACAGAAAACCTCATAGTAATGGTTTAGTTATGAATTATAAAGAAATAAGACAGTATTGCAATAAGCTTATAGAAGAATTTGATGTTAGAACTCCTAATGATGAAGTATATGCATCTTCACTATCAGGTGGTAATCAACAAAAGCTTATAGTTGCAAGAGAAATATCAAAGGATCCTAAGTTATTAATAGCTGCTCAACCTACAAGAGGACTAGATGTAGGAGCTATAGAATATATCCATAAAAGATTGGTACAGGAAAGAGATAATGGTAAAGCAGTATTACTTGTTTCTCTTGAACTAGACGAAGTGTTAGCGCTATCAGATAGAATAGCAGTAATGTATGATGGAAAAGTTATTTCTGTTTTAAATAGAGAAGAAGCTAATGAACAAAAATTAGGGATATTAATGGCTGGTGGAACATTAAAAGATAGTGAAAAAGAGGTGAAAGATAGTGAGTAATGATAAAAATCAACAAAAATCATTTTCTAATCCTTTAGTTAAGGGATTAAAAGCTTTAGCTTTCCCGTTTTTAGCTATAATAATTGCTGTATTTGTATCTGTGTTTTTTGTAATGTGGGCCAAAGGATATTCTCCACTTCAATATTTCTCAGCTTTAAATGATTTATTTAAAACTATTTGGAATGGAAGCTTTGGTGATAAAAGAAAGACTTTAGAAACTATGGTATATGTAACACCTTTAATTTTTACAGGTATAGCAAATGCTGTAGCTTTTAGATGTGGACTTTTTAATATTGGAGTAGCAGGACAATTTATAGTAGGAATGGTTTCAGCAGCACTTATTGGACTTATACCAGGATTAAATCCTATAGTTCATGGAATTTTAATAGTATTAGGTGGTATAGTTGCAGGTGCTATTTGGGCTGGTATACCAGGATATTTAAAAGCTAAAATAGGAACAAATGAAGTTATAAATACTATAATGATGAACTATTTAGCATTATATTTAGGAAATTATATAATATTAAGATCAAGATTTGCAGTTAAAGGAAAAGCAAATACTCCTTTAATACAAAAAAGTGCAGAGTTATTAAGATTTAGTAATATAAGTAGAGCTAATATAAGTTTAATAATAGCAATAGTATGTGCTGTATTTATATATTGGCTTTTAAAGAAAACTACTGTAGGTTATGAAATAAGAGCTGTAGGTCTTAATGCTTCTGGAGCAGAGTATGGTGGAATAAATATAGCTAAAAATACTATTTTAGCAATGGTTATTTCAGGAGCTATTGGTGGAATTGGTGGAGCTACACATATAGCAGGTGTAATGCATCAAGCTCAAGACATGATGGCTCTTCCAAGTTTTGGATTTGATGGTATAGCAGTTGCTTTACTTGCAAAAAATAATCCTATAGGATGTATACCTTCAGCTATATTATTTGGAGCATTAAATAGTAGTTCTAAAATGTTACAACTTAATGGAATACCTAAAGAAATTGTTTATTTAGTTCAATCTATTATAATAATATTTGTTGCTACTGATTATATAGTAAAATACTTTTCAGAAAAGAAAAAGAAGAGGAAGGTGTTAATTGATGGATAATTTAATGATAATAGGATTAATAACAGCTACATTAAGAAGTGCAACTCCATTAGTTTTTGCAGGCCTTGGAGGAGTATTTTCTGAAAGATCAGGAGTAGTAAATATAGGACTTGAAGGTATGATGATAATAGGAGCCTTTTTCTCAGTTTTAGGAACTCATTTAACAGGTAGTCCTGTAATAGGAATATTGTTTGCAGTGATTGCTGGTGGATTACTCGCTTTGTTACATGCATTTTTGAGTATAAATTTAAAAGCAGATCAGATTATATCAGGTACTGCTATTAATTTATTTGCTTCAGCACTAGCAAGTTTCTTAATATTTAAGGTGTTTAAAAAAGGTGGCCAAACAGATATAGTTAAGGCATTACCTTATAGCATACCAGCATCTATAAAATCTATACCTATAATAGGACCATTACTTGGAGGAATAAATTGGTTTGTTATAATGGCATTGATAGCAGTTATAATTTCTAACTATGTATTATTTAAAACTCCTATGGGACTTAGAATAAGAGCTATTGGAGAACATCCAAAAGCAGCTGATACATTGGGAGTAAATGTTTATAAAGTGAGATATATGTGTGTTATACTGTCAGGTGCTTTAGCAGGACTTGGTGGAGCAGCACTTATTGGTATAACTCCTGTATATAGAGAAGGAATGGTTGCAGGACGTGGATTTATAGCATTGGCTGCTATGATATTTGGTAATTGGAAGCCTTTTGGAACTATGTGGGCATGTTTATTATTTGCGTTTGGTGGATCCTTTGAAATATTTGCACAAGGATTTAGCTGGAATTTACCAACAGAAGTATATTCAAGTATTCCATATATACTAACAATGCTTGCATTAGCTGGATTTGTTGGAAAAACAGTAGCTCCAGCGGCAGATGGTCAGCCATACGAAAAAGGTCAAAGATAGATAATTAAAAGTATATTTAAAAAAAGTAAGTAAAATTTGAATTTTACTTACTTTTTTTTATTTAGTGAAGCTATATAACTTTCATATTGTACTTTGCATACTATATTATGAAACATTTTTAAATTTAAGATAATAATGAAAGGAAGAATAAAATATGGCTTTTATTAATAGATTTTCAGCAGTAAGTAGAGGTGCTATAACTTTTGTTGGAAATACATTAGGACTAAGTAAAAGAACTAATAGCAATCAGCCAGGTAATCGTAATTCTATAGGTGCTTTTATAACTACAGATACTAGTTTAACAACGCCAGTTTCTTGGCTTGGAATAGTTAATTTAGCAAATAATGAAAATATAACTTTTGATTGGAGAGAAAATTCATCATCTTCAATGTTAAATATTGGGCCTTCAGATACAGTGCTTTATGCAGAACTTATATGGGGTGGGTCTTATCTTATTGGAAATCAAGATGTAAGTCAATTTATTGATGATGATGTTATCATGGAAACTCCTAATGGCATTTTTGATATATCACCAGATTCTGATACTTCTCAAACATTAACTAATCCTAATTTTTATGTAAGAACTCAAAATGTAACAGATATAATTCAAAATGCTGGAGCAGGGCAATATACAGTAGGAAGAGTACCAGCTACTATAACACCAAATAGTAATACAGATAATCATGTAGGTTGGACATTAGCTGTAGTATGTGGCAATCCAACTTTACCTATAAGAACGTTAAGTGTTTTTGTAGGATCTAGTCTTATAAGAACAGGAGGCGCCCCTGTTGATGTTACAATATCTGGTTTTACTACGCCGACTACAGGTATAGATGAAGCGAGAATTTTGTCTAGTGCTCAAGAAGGAGATGCAATTTTTGTAAATGATCAATTATTATTTGGACCAACAGTAGGTAGTTTAGTAAATCTAGCAGGACCTAACAATCCTTCTGATAACTTTTTTGGATCTCAAATAAATGATAACAATGGACAGCTAGATACTAGTGGAACCTTTGGAGATAGAAACCAAAATGTGATAAATGCTACTAATATTATTGCAGGTAGACAAGGGTGGGATATAACTAATGTAAATGGAACTAGTGCATTACAGCCTGGGCAAACATCTGCAGTTGTTAGATTGATAACACAAGGTGATACGTATCTACAGAATGCTATTGGTATAGAAATAGATACTGAAGCTGCAGATTTAGTTTTAACTAAGTCTGTGGATAAGGAAGTAGCTTTAGTAGGAGATGAACTTTTATATACTATAAATGTTGAAAATGTAGGAGAAATAGCTGGAGACGAAGTGTTATTTACTGATACACCACCTACCGGAACTACATTTGTGCCTAATAGTGTCACAGTTGATGGAAATACTATTCCAGGGATATCTCCAGATCAAGGAATAGATTTAGATACAATTGGAGCTGGGGATAGTAAAGAAGTAACATTTAGAGTGACAGTAGATAACCAAGCAGTTCCTACATTATTAACTAATTTTTCAGAAGCTGTATATAAATTCCCACCGGCTCAGGGAGCTGATCCTATTGAATCTAATTCAATAAGTAATGATGTTATAACTACAGTAGAAGGATTAGAGGTAAATTTAAACAAAGAAGTAGATAGAGAATTTGCAGCAGTAGGAGATATATTAACTTATAGAAGTACAATTCAAAATAGTAGTACAGTAGAAATAGGTAATGTAATATTTAAAGATATTATACCAGATAATACTACTTTTATAGCTAATACAGTAAAAGTAGACAATTCAAATAGACCGGGAGAAAATCCAGGCAATGGAATAATTATAGGAACTATACCAGCTTCAACAAGTGTAATAGTAGAATTTCAAGTAAGAGTACAAAGTTTACCAGATGACGGAATAGTGGAAAATAAATCAAATGTAGATTACAAATATCAATTAGGTCCTAGTGAACCAGTAGAAGATGGTAGTGAAGAAAGTGATGAGGTTACAACAAATATATCAGAGATAGAAGTAAATTTACTAAAAGAAGCAGATAAAAATTTTGCAGAAGTAGGAGATACAATAACTTATACAAATACAATTAAAAACAATAGTACAATAGAAATAAATAACGTGAATTTCATTGATGATATTCCAAATAATACGATATTTGTTCCAAATAGTGTAAAAGTAGATACAATACCGAGACCAGGAGAAAATCCAGAGGGTGGAATAAGTATAGGGACAATACAATCTGGAGCAAGTGTAGTAGTAGAATTTCAGGTAACAGTACAAAGTTTACCAAATGATAAGACCGTAATTAATGAATCAAAAGTAAATTATGAGTATAGACTATCTCCAAATGATCCAATAGAAGGCGGAAGTGAAGATAGCAACCAGGTTGTAACAAATATAGAAGAGATAATTGTAAATTTAAATAAGGGAGCAGATAGAGAGTTTGCAGCAGTAGGAGATATAATAACTTATAGGAGTACAATACAAAATGATAGTACAATAGAAATAAATAATGTAACATTTACTGATAATATACCAGATAATACAACATTTATAGTAAATACTGTGAAAGTAGACAATATATCTAAACCAGGAGAAAATCCAGAGAGTGGAATAAGTATAGGAACAATACCGGCTAGAGAAAGTGTAGTTGTAGAGTTTCAAGTAAGAGTACAAAGTTTACCGGACGATAAAATAGTAGAGAATAAATCAAATGTAGATTATAAATATCAAATAGGTCCAAGTGAACCGGTAGAAGATGGAAGTGAAGAAAGTAATGAAGTTACAACAAATATATCAGAAATAACAGTAAATCTTTTAAAAGAAGCAGATAAAGAATTTGCAGAAGTAGGAGATACAATAACTTATAGGAGTGCTGTACAAAATAACAGTACACTAGAAATAAATAATGTGAATTTTGTTGATGATATTCCAACGGATACTCTATTTGTACCTAACAGTGTAAAAGTAGATACAATACCGAGACCAGGAGAAAATCCAGAGGGTGGAATAAGTATAGGAACAATACAATCTGGAGCAAGTGTAGTAGTAGAATTTCAAGTAATAGTGCAGAATGTACCAAATAATAAACAAATAGAAAATGAATCTCAAGTAAATTATAAATATAGACTATCTCCAAGTGATCCAATAGAAGATGGAAGTGAAGATAGTAATGAGGTTATAACAAATATAGAAGAGATAATTGTAGATTTAAACAAAGGAGCAGATAGAGAGTTTGCAGCAGTAGGAGATATAATAACTTATAAAAGTACAATAGAAAATAATAGTACAGTAGAAATAAGTAATGTAGTATTTACAGATGATATACCAGATAATACAGTTTTTATACCAAACATAGTAAGAGTAGACAATACAAGTAGACCAGGAGAAAATCCAGAGAGTGGAATAAGTATAGGAATAATACCAAGTACAGGAAGCGTAGTAGTAGAGTTTCAAGTAAGAGTGCAAAGTTTACCAGATGATGGGATAGTAGAAAATAAATCAAATGTAGATTATAAATATCAAATAGGACTAAGTGAACCAGTGGAAGACGGAAACGAAGAAAGCAATGAAGTTACAACAAATATATCAGAAATAACAGTAAATCTTTTAAAAGAAAGAGATAAAGAATTTTCAGAAGTAGGGGAAACAATAACTTATAGCAGTACAATAGAAAATAATAGTACACTAGAAATAAATAATGTATTATTTACAGATGATATTCCAAACAATACTACTTTTATTGCTAATAGTGTAAAGGTAGATAATACACTAAGACTAGGAAAAAATCCAGAAAGTGGAATAAATATAGGAACTATACCTGCATCAGGTAGTGTAGTAGTAGAATTTCAAGTAATGGTAATGAGTGTACCAAATGATAAAACAATAGTAAATGAATCTCAAGTAAATTATCAGTATAGAATAGGAGAAAATGAACCAATAGAAAAGGGAAGTGAAGATAGTAATCAAGTTATAACAAATGTAGAAGAGATAAATGTAAATTTAAATAAGGGAGCGGATAGAGAGTTTGCATCAGTAGGAGATATAATAACTTACAGGAGTACAATACAAAATAACAGCACACTAGAAATAGGTAATGTCATATTTACAGATGATATACCAGATAATACAGTTTTTATACCAAATACAGTAAAAGTAGATACTGTAGATAGACCAGGAGAGAATCCAGAGGATGGAATAAGTATAGGAACAATACCAAGTATAGGAAGTGTAGTAGTAGAATTTCAAGTGAGAGTACAGAGTCTACCAAATGACCAAATGGTAGAAAATAAATCAAATGTAGATTATAAGTATCAAATAGGTTCTAGTGAACCAATAGAAGATGGAAATGAAGAAAGTAATGAAGTTACAACAAATATATCAGAAATAACAGTAAATTTATTAAAAGAAGCAGATAAAGAATTTGTAGAAGTAGGAGATATAATAACTTATACAAATACAATAGAAAACAATAGTACAGTAGAAATAAGTAATGTAAACTTTATAGATATGATGCCAACAAATACTTCTTTTGTCTCTAATAGTGTAAAAGTAAATAATATATCTAGACCAGGACAAAATCCAGCTAATGGAATAAATGTAGGGATAATACCGGTATCAGGAAATGCTGTAGTAGAATTTAGAGTAACAGTACAAAGTTTACCAAATGATAAACAAATATTAAATGAATCCCAAGTAAATTATGAGTATCAAATAGGGCAAGAAGATAAAAATGGAAGTGAAGATAGTAATCAAGTTATAACAAATGTAGAAGAGATAATTGTAAATTTGAATAAGGGAGCAGATAGAGAATTTGCATCAGTAGGAGATATAATAACTTATACCAGTATAATACAAAATAATAGTACAGTAGAAATAAGTGATGTAGTATTTGCAGATGATATACCAGATGATGCAACGTTTATACCAAATACAGTAAAAGTAGATACTGTAGATAGACCAGGAGAGAATCCAGAGGATGGAATAACTATAGCAACAATACCAAGTACAGGAAGTGTAGTAGTAGAATTTCAAGTGAGAGTACAGAGTCTACCAAATGACCAAATAGTAGAAAACAAATCAAATGTAGATTATAAGTATCAAATAGGTCCTAGTGAACCAGTAGAAGATGGAAATGAGGAAAGCAACGAAGTTATAACAAATATATCAGAGATAACAGTAAATTTATTAAAAGAAGCAGATAAAGAATTTGTAGAAGTAGGAGATATAATAACTTATACAAATAAAATAGAAAACAATAGTACAGTAGAAATAAGTAATGTAAATTTTATGGATACGATACCAGCAAATACTTCTTTTGTTCTTAATAGTGTAAAAGTAGATAATGTAGCTAGGCCGGGGGAAAATCCAGCTAATGGAATAAATGTAGGGATAATACCCGTATCAGGAAATGCTGTAGTAGAATTTCAAGTAACAGTACAAAGTTTACCAAATGATAAACAAATATTAAATGAATCTCAAGTAAATTATGAATATCAAATAGGTCAAGAAGACAAAAATGGAAGTGAAGATAGTAATCGTGTTACAACAAATGTGGAAGAAGTAATTGTAGATTTAAATAAAGGTGTAGATAGGAATTTTGCAGCAGTAGGAGATATACTAACTTATAGGAGTACAATAGAAAATAACAGTACAATAGAAATAAATAATGTTATGTTTACAGATGATATACCAGACAATACTACTTTCATACCAAATACAGTAAAAGTAGATAACGTAGATAGACCAGCAGAAAATCCAGAGAATGGAATAAGTATAGGAATAATCCCAAGCACAGGAAGTGTAGTGGTAGAGTTTCAAGTGAGAGTACAGAGTTTGCCAAATGACCAAATAGTAGAAAATAAATCAAATGTAGATTATAAGTACCAAATAGGTCCTAGTGAACCAGTAGAAGATGGTAGAGAGGAAAGTAATGAAGTTACAACAAATATATCAGAAATAACAGTAAATTTATTAAAAGAAGCAGATAAAGAATTTGTAGAAGTAGGAGATATAATAACTTATACAAATACAATAGAAAATAATAGTACAGTAGAAATAAGCAATGTAAATTTTATAGATACGATACCAACAAATACTTCTTTTGTTTTTAATAGTGTAAAAGTAAATAATACACCTCGACCAGGAGAAAATCCAGCTAATGGAATAAATGTAGGGATAATACCGGTATCAGGGAATGCTGTAGTAGAATTTCAAGTAACAGTACAAAGTTTACCGAATGACAAACAAATAGTAAATGAATCTCAAATAAGTTATGAATATCAAATAGGTCAAGAAGAAAAGAATGGAAGTGAAGATAGTAACGAAGCTATAACAAATGTAGAAGATATAACTGTAAACTTAAATAAAGGAGCAGATAGAAATTTTGCATCAGTAGGAGATATAATAACTTATAGGAGTACAATAGAAAATAATAGTACAATAGAAATAAATAATGTTATGTTTACAGATGATATACCAGACAATACTACTTTCATACCAAATACAGTAAAAGTAGATAATGTATCTAGGCCAGGAGAAAATCCAGACAGTGGAATAAGTATAGGAATAATATCAAACACAGAAAGTGTAGCAGTAGAGTTTCAAGTAACAGTGCAAAGTTTACCAGATGATGGTATTGTAGAAAATAAATCAAATGTAGATTATAAGTATCAAATAGGTCCTAGTGAGCCGATAGAAGATGGAAATGAAGAAAGTAATGAAGTTACAACAAATATATCAGAAATAACAGTAAATTTATTAAAAGAAGCAGATAAAGAATTTGCAGAAGTAGGAGATACAATAACTTATACAAATACAATAGAAAATAATAGCACAGTAGAGATAAGTAATGTAAACTTTATAGATACCATACCAACAAATACTTCTTTTGTTTCTAATAGTGTAAAAGTAAATAATACACCAAGACCAGGAGAAAATCCAGCTAATGGAATAAACGTAGGGATAATACCGGTATTAGGAAATGCTGTAGTAGAATTTCAAGTAACAGTACAAAGTTTACCAAATGATAAACAAATATTAAATGAATCCCAAGTAAATTATGAATATCAAATAGGTCAAGAAGACAAAAATGGAAGTGAAGATAGTAATCAAGTTATAACAAATGTAGAAGAGATAATTGTAGATTTAAATAAAGGAGTAGATAGAGGATCTGCAGCAGTAGGAGATATATTAACTTATAGGAGTACAATAGAAAATAATAGTACAGTAGAAATAAGTAATGTAATGTTTACAGACGATATACCAGATGATACAACATTTATACCAAATACAGTAAAAGTAGATAATGTATCTAGGCCGGGAGAAAATCCTGCTAGTGGAATAAGTATAGGAATAATACCAAACACAGGAAGTGTAGTAGTAGAGTTCCAAGTAAGAGTACAAAGTCTACCAAATGACCAAATAGTAGAAAACAAATCAAATGTAGATTATAAGTATCAAATAGGTCCTAATGAACCAGTAGAAGATGGTAGTGAGGAAAGTAATCAAGTTACAACAGATATATCAGAAATAACAGTAAACTTATTAAAAGAAGCAGATAAAGAATTTGTAGAAGTAGGAGATATAATAACTTATACAAATACAATAGAAAACAATAGTACACTAGAAATAAATAATGTAAATTTTGTAGATAGAGTACCAACCAATACTTCTTTTGTTCTTAATAGTGTAAAGGTAGACAATATAGTAAGACCAGGAGAAAATCCTTCTAATGGAATAAGTATAGGAGATATACCAGTATCAGAGAGTATAGTTGTAGAGTTTAGAGTAATAGTGCAAAGTTTACCAAATGATAAACAAATACTGAATGAATCACAAGTAAACTATGAATACCAAGTATCTCCAAACGATCCAGTGGAAAATGGAAGTGAGGATAGTAATCAGGTTATAACAAACGTAGAAGAGATAGATATAGCTATAAATAAGGTGGCAGATAGAAACTTTGCATCTGTAGGAGATATAATAACTTATACAAGTATAGTACAAAACAATAGTACTATAGGGATAGATAACGTGATTTTTATAGATAGTGTACCAGCAAATACTATATTTATTCCTAATAGTGTTAAGATAGATGATGTAGATAGACCAGGAGAAAATCCTTCCAATGGAATAAATTTAGGAGATATAAATTCCCTAGGAAGTATAGTTGTAGAATTCCAAGTACAGGTTGAGAGTCTACCTCAAAGTGAAGTTATAATAAATCAATCAGATATAACTTATGAATACCAGGTAGGTCCAAATGAACCGGTAGAAAATGGTAGTGAACAGAGCAATGAAACTACTACAAATATATCTATTATAAGAACAAATTTACAAAAAGAAGCAGATAAAGATTTTGTAGAAATAGGAGAAGTTATAACTTATACCAACAGGATAGAAAATAATAGTACCTTAGAAATAAATAATGTAAACTTTATAGATAGAGTACCAACTAATACTTCTTTTGTTCCTAATAGTGTAAAGGTAGATGGCACAGATAGACCTGGAGAGAATCCTGAGAGTGGAATAAGTATAGGAACTATAGCGGTATCAGAAAGTGTAGTTGTAGAGTTTAAGGTAACAGTACAAAGTTTACCAGATAATAATAAAATAATGAATGAGTCCCAAGTAAACTATGAATATCAAATAGGTCCAGATGAACCAATACAAAATGGAACTGAAGATAGTAATGAAGTTATAACAAATGTAGAAGAAATAAATGTAGCTGTAAATAAGATGTCTGATAGGAATTTTGCTGCAGTAGGAGATATAATAACTTATACAAGTATAATACAAAATAATAGTACAGTGGATTTACAAAATGTAAACTTTCTAGATAGAGTACCAGTAAATACTTCTTTTGTTACTGATAGTGTAAAGGTAGATGGAACAGACAGACCGGGAGAAAATCCAGCTACGGGAATAAGTATAGGTACAATACCATCATTGGGAAGGATAGAGGTTAAATTTCAGGTAACAGTAGAAAGTTTACCACAGGATAGAATAGTAAGAAATATGTCTAAGGTAGATTATCAATATGAAATAAACCCTAAAGAGCCTTTAAGAGATGGTAGTGAAGATAGTAATGAAACTGAAACAAATATATCAGAGATAACAGTTAATTTAATAAAACAATCAGATAAAGATTTTACGGAAATAGGAGATATAATAACTTATACAAATAGGATAGAAAATAATAGTACACTAGAAATAAATAATGTAAACTTTATAGATGTAATACCAGCCAATACTTCCTTTATTATTGATAGTGTAAAGGTAAATAATATAGGAAGACCAGGAGAAAAACCTGAGAACGGAATAAGTATAGGGGTAATACCAGCATCAGGAAATGCGGTAGTAGAATTTCAAGTAATGGTAATGAGTTTACCTGATGATAAACAAATACTAAATGAATCTCAAGTAAACTATAAATATCAAATATCTCCAAATGATCCAATAGAAAATGGAAGTGAAGATAGTAATGAGGTTATAACAAATGTAGAAGAAATAAGTGTAGCTGTAAACAAACAATCAGATAGAAATTTTGCAGCAGTAGGAGATATAATAACTTATACAAATACAATACAAAATAATAGTACGATAGATATAGAAAATGTAGCTTTTATAGATAGAATACCAGCAAATACTTCTTTTGTTGTTGACAGTGTAAAGGTAGATGGAACAGATAAGCCAGGAGAAAATCCAGCTAGTGGAATAAGTATAGGAATAATACCATTATTTGGAGCTGTAGAGGTTAAATTTGAAGTGATAGTTGAAAGTTTGCCTCAGGATAGAATAGTAAGAAATATGTCTCAGGTAGACTATGAATATCAAATAGATCCTAATGAGCCTCTAATAAATAATAGTGAAGATAGTAATGAAACTCAAACAAATATATCTGATATAGTAGTGAATTTAGAGAAACAGGCAGATAAAGATTTTGCAAAAGTAGGAGACGTAATAACTTATACAAATATAATAGAAAATAATAGTACCCTAGAAATAAACAATGTAAACTTTATAGATATAATACCAACCAATACTTCTTTTGTTACTAATAGTGTAAAGGTAGATGGTAGGGATAGGTTAGGAGAAAATCCTCAAAACGGAATAAGTATAGATTCAATATCAACATTAACCAGTGTAACAGTAGAATTTAAAGTAATGATAATGAGTTTACCAGATGATAAACAAATAGAAAATGAGTCTCAAGTTAATTACAAATATCAGCTGTCTCCAAATGATCCAGTGGAAAATGGAACAGAGGATAGTAATGAAGTAATAACTAATGTAGAAGAAATATCTGTTAATTTAAGTAAAAATGCAGATAAAAACTTTGTAAAAGTAGGAGATGAAATAACTTATACTAGTATAGTAACAAATAATAGTAGTATAAAAATAGAAAATGTAGAATTTATAGATGGTGTATCAGTAAATACTGTATTTGTTCAGGACAGTGTTATAATAGATGGAAATCAAAGTCCTGGTTTAGATCCTAATAATCCAATACAATTAGGAGAATTAGAACCTAATAAAAGTATTATAATTCAGTTCCGTGTAACAGTAGAAAGTTTACCAAGTGATAACCAAATAAGCAACAGATCAGGAATAAAATATCAATATCAATTAGATCAAAGTCAGCCAATAAAAGAAGAAACAGAAGAAAGTAATGAAACTATAACAAGAGCAGAACAACCTATGATAAATGTGGTTAAAATACCAGATAAGAATATTGTAGAAGTAGGAGAAACATTAACCTATATTAATGTAATGCAAAATGCTGGTAGTATCAGATTAGATAATGTACAGTTTAAGGATGACATACCAGAGGAAGTTAGTTTTATTGAAAATAGTGTTATTGTAGATGGAGTAAGTAAACCAGGATTAAATCCTGAAAATCCTATAGGTGTAGGAAGTTTAGAGATTGGTGATATGATTATAATAAGTTTTAGAGTAGAAGTAGAGTCTCTTCCAAATGATAAGAAAATAAGAAATATATCTCAAATAAATTATCAGTTCCAATTAGATCCTACGGAACCTATAGAAGAGGGCAGCGATGAGAGTAATGAAGCTATAACTAATGTAGAAGAAGTAGATGTTAATATAATTAAAAATGTAGATAAAGAGATTGGAGCAATAGGAAGTATATTAACTTATACTAATGTAATAAGTAATGATAGTACAGTAGATATACAAAATGTAGAGTTTATAGATCCTATACCTGAAAATACCACTTTTGTTCAAAGTAGTATTCTTGTAAATGGATTAAGTAGACCAGATTTTAATCTTGATGGACCTATATTAATAGGAACTATAAAATCTATGGAGAGAGCAGAAATTCAATTTAAAGTTGTAGTTGAAGAAGAACCATTAAATGGTGAAGTAAGCAATATATTTGAGACAATGGATAGATATCAATTAGCACCAAATGAACCTATAAGGAATGGGAATGATGAAAGTAATGAAGTATTAACTACAATAATATCATTAAATCCAGCACCACCAGCACCTATAATTGATCCAAATATACAAATAATAAAATCTTCTGATAAAGATGAAGTTAAAAAAGGAGATATAATAACTTATACAGTAGAAATCACTAATCTAGGAGATATAATAATATTTGACTCTATTTTAAGAGATAGTATACCATATGGAACAACATTTATAGAAGATAGTGTAAAAATAAACGATATGAATGTTGTAGGAATAAACCCTCAAGATGGAATTAATTTAGCTTCAATAATTCCTCAGCAAAAAGTAGTTGTAGAATTTAAAGTAAGGGTAGAATGTGTATGTAATATTTTAAAAATTATAAACAGTGCAGTATTAGGATTTAATTATAGAGAAGATAATATAGGGGAAATATTAACAGGTATTAGAGAAAGTAATATAGTAAAGAACAAATTAATATGTGGTAACTGTAGAATTATAAAAGTAAAACAAAAATTGATATTACCACAATGTAGCCCTTCAATAAAGAAAGTATTAGATATAAATGCTTCAATTGATAAGAATACTTGTTATATTGTTAATCCAAGTAAAGTTACAACTCTTGATGATGAAAAAATAAAAATATATGATGTTATAATTGTAGGAAAGATTGTAGAAAAAATAATTTATCTATCTGATGATAAATGTAGTAGTATAAAAGAAGTTCAATTTAAGAAACCATTTAAAATATCTACAAAAATAGCTTCTGATAAAATTGAACCTGGATGTAGTAAGTTATGTGTGGATTTTTGCATTAAAAATAATATTTATGAATTATTAGATAGTAGGACTATATTTACAAAGACTATACTCAATTTATTAGGGGATGAGATAAATTAATATAAAAAAACAATAGTAGAAAATATATAAGAAATACAAAGTATATTTTAGATTATTAAATTGAATAATATATTTATAGAAGGTTTGAAGGTAATATATTTTTTTACATTCAAACCTTTTGTTTAAATAATATATTAGGTTATTTTATATAGAAAGTTTATTCTATAGTAATTTTTAATGATAAGTATTATAATTGCAAAATTCTAAAAATATATATAAAATAAGCTATCATCTGAGTATATATTACACTATAATAGAAGTTGAAATTTAATATTTAGAGTTTTAAATTTTTATCTAATATATAGGAATATAAACTTATGTTATGAATATTTGAAAACCGAATATAAAAGCTTATAATTCTTTAAGATAAATGTTTACTAAGGCGTTTTATGATATAATTAAAAGAGGAAATGGAGGTGTAGGTATTGGTAAATATGGGGTTTAATCTTATGCTTACCCAAGAGCAAAAACTTGTAATGACTCAAAGGATGAAGTTATCTATAAAACTTCTTCAAATGTCTGCATATGAACTTGAAAAATATGTAGATAAAGAGGTGCAAGAAAATCCAGTTCTAGATTCTAAAGTAGATGATGGAGAAAACGTAAATAAAGAAATAGATTATAAAGAATTGATTAAAGATTCTACATATAATAAATATGATTATGGAGAATATGATAAAAACAAAGAAGAAGTATCTCCTTTTAACTTCATTTCCGAAAAAAAATCTTTAAAGGAATATCTTCAAGAACAAATAATAGATTTAAATGAAAATAAAAATATGAAGGCTGTATGTTTTTATGTTATAGAAAATATTGATAGAAGAGGATATTTAGAAGTTAAAGATGATGATATAAGCAATGAATTAAAAGTTCCATTATCCTATATAAAAAAGGCTATAACAATAATACAATCTTTAGAGCCAGATGGAATATGTGCAAGAAATTTAGAAGAATGTTTAAGAATTCAGCTTATTAAAAGAGGAATTGAAGATAAAAATTTATTTTACATAATAGATAGTTCTTTGAACTTAGTTGCTGAAAATAAGTATAATGTTATAGCAAAAGAATTAGGAATTAACATAAAAAAAGCTCAAGAATATGGAGATATAATAAAAACCCTTCAACCTAAGCCATCAAGAGGTTTTTATACAGGGGAAGAAGTTAATTATATTGTTCCAGATGCATATATAAGGAAGATAGATAAAGATTACTATATAATAATGAATGATAATTTGCTTCCTAAACTTACGGTAAATAAAATGTATAAAGAGCTAATCTTAAAAGAAGATGATAAAGAAGCTGTAAGTTATGTTAAGGAAAAATTAGACAAAGCTCTTTTTTTAATAAAAAGTATTCAAAATAGAAAAAGTACAGTATATAGAGTTTTAGAGAAAATTTTAGAAATCCAAAAAGATTATTTTGATTATGGTATAGAATATTTAAAACCTATGACATTAAAAGAAATAGCAGATAGCTTAGAAATGCATGAATCTACAATAAGTAGAGCAATAAGAGATAAATATATTTATACTAATAAAGGTACAATTTTAATTAAAAGTCTATTTACTACAGGTATAACATCAAATAATGTGACAGGACAAGATATATCAGTTCAACTCATAAAGAAAAAAATAAAAGAATATATAGAAGATGAAGATAAGAAGAAACCTTTGTCTGATCAAAAAATAGCGGATAAGCTAAAAGATAAAGATATAAAAATATCTAGAAGAACTGTAGCTAAGTATAGAGAAGAGATGAAAATACAATCTTCTAAATGCCGCAAACGTTTTTAAAATAAGAGCATGAATTTTCATGGTCTTATTTTTTTGAAATAAATTAAATAAAAAAAAGTATTAGGGGAAAAATAACATAGAAATACAACATAATAACGTTTAAATTGATATTTTTTGTAAAAGATAATATTTTTTTTACAAAACTCTTTAAAAATTTTTCTATTTAGATTATAATATAGGTGGGACATAAATATAAAGGTAGGGACATATACAGTCCACACCCTTTCGTATGCTAAGGAGTGTATAAAATGCAACAGCTACTAAAACTACAACAGAAAGTTGTTCCAGAAATGCTTAAGCTTTTAGAAAAAAGATATAATATTTTAAGAACTATTTATTATAAGCAGCCTATAGGAAGAAGAGCATTAGCAAATGATATAGGTATAGGTGAAAGGGTAGTCAGAACGGAAGTAAGTTTTTTAAAAAATCAAAATTTGATTGATATAGATACTTCAGGAATGACAGTAACCAAAGAAGGAGAAATTATAACAGATAGTTTAAAAGAATTTATAAAAGAGTTAAGAGGCTTAAAAGAAATAGAAAATATAATAAAGAATAAATTAAAGCTTAAACAAGTTATAGTAGTTCCAGGAGATTTAGATGAAGATAAAACAGTTAAAAGCGAACTTGGAAGAGTTACTGGAAATTATATAAAAAACATTTTAAAAGATGACAGTATATTAGCTATAACTGGAGGAAGTACTATAAAGGAAGTTGTTGATAATGCACCTAGGTTTAGTAATTTTAAAAATTTAGTTGTTGTTCCAGCAAGAGGTGGCATAGGAAGAAAAGTAGAAATACAAGCTAATACTTTAGTAGCAAAATTAGCAGAGAAAATTAATGCTAACTACAAACTTATGCATGTTCCAGATAACTTAAGCGAAGAAGCTTTAAAAGCAATAATGAAAGAAAATGAAATTAAGAAAGTTTTAGATATAATTCATAAAGCTAATATATTAGTTTATGGTATAGGAATAGCTGATGTTATGGCTAGAAGAAGAGGAGTATCTAAATCAGAAATTGATTTTATAAGAGAAAAAGAAGGAGTAGGAGAAGCCTTTGGATATTATTTTAATATGGAAGGTGAAGTAGTTTATTCTAATCCTACTATAGGAATAAAAAGAGAAAATATTAGTAATGTAGATACTATAATTGCAGTAACTGGTGGAAAATCTAAAGGAAAAGCTATTGTTGCTGCAGAGATAAAAAATAAAAACAGTGTCCTTATAACAGATGAAGGGGCAGCAAGAGAAATTGTTAAACTACTAAATTAATATTATTAATTTAGTTTTATATAAAGTTATTAATTTAATTAAACTAGTTAAAAATAAATATAAAAATAAATATAATGCTATTAAAAATTTTAGGAGGTACTTAGAATGGTTAAAGTTGCAATTAATGGTTTTGGAAGAATAGGAAGAAACGTATTCAAAGCTTTAGTTAAAAATTATGGTGGAGAATTACAAGTTGTAGCTATCAACGATTTAACAGATGCAGCTACACTAGCTCATTTATTAAAATATGATAGTTTATACGGAAAATTTGATGGAACAGTTGAAGTAAAAGAAAATTCAATAGTAGTAAACGGAAACGAAATAAAAATATTCGCAGAAAGAGATCCTAAAAACATTGACTGGTCTTCAACAGGAGCAGAAATAGTTATAGAGTCAACAGGATTCTTTAGAGATAAAGCAAAAGCTTCATTACATTTAGGTGGAACAGTTAAAAAAGTTTTAATTTCAGCTCCAGCTAAAAACGAAGATATAACAATTGTTATGGGAGTTAATGAAAAAGAATATGATGCTTCAAAACATGATATAATTTCAAACGCTTCTTGTACAACAAACTGTTTAGCACCATTTGCTAAAGTAATTGATGAAGAATTCGGAATCGAAGCAGGATTAATGACAACAATTCATTCATATACAGGAGACCAAAAAGTTTTAGATGCTCCTCATAGTGATTTAAGAAGAGCAAGAGCTGCTGCTGAATCAATGATACCAACAAGCACAGGAGCTGCAAAAGCAGTTGCACTAGTATTACCACAATTAAAAGGTAAATTAAATGGTATGGCAGTAAGAGTACCTACACCAACAGTTTCATTAACTGATTTAGTTTGTACAGTTAAAAAAGATGTTACTGTAGAAAAATTAAATGCAGCTTTCAAAAAAGCAGCTGAAGGTGAATTAAAAGGAATATTAGGATACAGTGAAGAACCATTAGTATCTATGGATTACAAAGCAGATGAAAGATCTTCAATCGTAGATGGATTATCAACAAACGTAATCGATAATAGATTAGTTAAAGTTGTTTCTTGGTATGATAACGAATATGGTTATTCTAACAGATTAGCTGATTTAACTAAATTTGTTTCAGATAGACTTTAATTTAAAACAAAAGGATAACTTTATTTAGAAACTTATATCTAAACTAGTATCCTTGTTAAAAAGGTTTGGTTTTGTAGTTTTGGCTATAAGTCCAAACCTTTTTTTATAAATTATTTTAATATTATATGTTAAAAACAAATGATATACTAAATATTGACATTATACTATGCAAAAAGATAGAATAGTAGAAGATAGTATATCACAAATAATAAATAGTATATACTATTTATTTAATTTTAATTAAGAGGTGAATGTCAATGAATTATAATAAAAAGACTATAGAAGATATTAATGTAGCTGGAAAAAAAGTTTTAGTAAGATGCGACTTTAATGTTCCTTTAAAAGATGGAAAAATAACAGATGAAAATAGATTAGTAGGTGCTATGCCTACAATAAAATATCTTGTAGAAAATGATGCTAAAGTGATACTTTGTTCTCATATGGGTAAACCAAAAGGAACACCTAAAAAAGAACTTTCATTAGCACCAGTTGCAAAAAGACTTTCTGAAATGTTAGGAAAAGAAGTTGTGTTTGCACAAGATGATAATGTAGTTGGAGAAAATGCTAAAAATGCTACAGAAAACATGAAAAATGGTGATGTAGTTTTACTTGAAAATACTAGATTTAGAAAAGAAGAAACTAAAAATGAAGATAACTTCTCAAAAGAATTAGCTTCACTTGCAGAAGTGTTTGTAAATGATGCTTTTGGAACTGCTCATAGAGCTCACTGCTCAACAGTAGGAGTTACAAAATACTTAAAAGTTGCAGCTTGTGGATACTTAATACAAAAAGAATTAAAATTCTTAGGTAATGCAGTTGAAAAACCAGAAAAACCATTTGTAGCTATACTTGGAGGAGCAAAAGTTTCTGACAAAATAAATGTTATAAATAATTTACTTGAAAAAGTTGATACTTTAATAATAGGTGGAGGAATGGGATATACATTCTCAAAAGCTCAAGGATATAAAATCGGTACTTCACTTGTTGAAGAAGATAAAGTAGAATATGCAAAAGAAATGATAACTAAAGCAAAAGAAAAAGGTGTAAATTTATTACTTCCTATAGATAATACTGTTGCTGATAAATTTGATAAAGATGCAAAAGCTATTGTAACTGAAGATCAAAATATAGAAGATGGATACATGGGACTAGATATAGGACCAAAAACTGCTAAATTATATTGTGATGCAATTGAAAAAGCTAAAACAGTAGTTTGGAACGGACCTATGGGAGTATTTGAATTTAAAAGCTTTGCAAATGGAACTTTAAAAGTAGCTAAAGAAATGGCTGAAGCTAAAGCTGTAACAATAATAGGTGGCGGAGATAGTGCAGCTGCTGTAAACCAACTAGGATATGGAGACAAAATGACACATATATCAACAGGTGGTGGAGCTTCATTAGAATTCTTAGAAGGAAAAGAACTTCCAGGAATAGCAGCACTTAATGATAAATAATATAAAAAATATTAAAAATAACTAAATAATAATATATGGAGCGTGATTTTAATGAGAAAAGCTATAATAGCAGGAAACTGGAAAATGAACAAAACTGTAAATGAAGCAGTAGAATTAGTTAAAGAATTAAAACCATTAGTTAAAGATGCTAAATGTGACGTTGTTGTTTGTCCTACATATGTTTGTCTTTCAGAAGTATTAAAAGAAACTGAAGGAAGTAACGTTGCTGTAGGTGCTCAAAATATGCATTTTGAAGAAAGTGGAGCTTTTACAGGAGAAATATCTCCTAAAATGCTAGAAGAAATGGGAGTTAAATACGTTATACTTGGACATAGCGAAAGAAGACAATACTTTAATGAAACTGATGAAACAGTAAACAAAAAAGTAAAAAAAGCATTTGAACATAATTTACTTCCTATAGTATGCTGTGGAGAAACTTTAGAACAAAGAGAAGGAAACATAACAGAAGATGTATTAGGAATGCAAATAAAAATAGATTTAAAAGATTTAGAAAAAGAACAAGTTGAAAAACTAGTTGTTGCATATGAACCTATTTGGGCTATTGGAACTGGAAAAACTGCTACAAATGAGCAAGCTAATGAAACTATTGGATATATAAGAAGCGTAATAGAAGGAATGTATGGAAAAGAAGTAGCAGAAAAAGTAAGAATCCAATATGGTGGTTCAGTTAAACCTCATACAATTAAAGAACAAATGGAAGAAAAAGAAATAGACGGAGCATTAGTTGGTGGAGCAAGCTTAAAAGCTAATGATTTTTCAGCTATAGTGAATTATTAATTAGTTGAGATTAAGGAGGCAGACAATGGGTAAAAAACCAGTACTTTTGATGATATTAGATGGTTTTGGTATTAGTGATAAAGTTGATGGAAATGCAGCACGCCAAGCTAAAAAACCAAATTTAGATAAGATATTAGAAAAATATCCTCATACTAAACTAGGAGCAAGTGGATTAAGTGTAGGACTTCCAGATGGACAAATGGGAAATTCAGAAGTTGGACATTTAAATATAGGTGCTGGTAGAATAGTGTATCAAGCACTTACAAGAATCACAAAGTCAATAGAAGATGGAGATTTTTTTGAAAACAAAGCTTTAAATAAAGCAGCAGATAACGCTTTAAAACATAATTCTGCTCTTCATATTTTAGGACTTTTGTCACCTGGTGGCGTTCATTCTCATATGAATCACTTAAAAGCAATATTAGATTTTGCCAAGAAAAAGAATATAGAAAAAGTATATGTACATGGATTTTTAGATGGAAGAGATGTTGCACCTTCTTCTGCAAAAGAATACATTCAAGATATAGAAGATTATATGAAAGAAAAAGAAGTAGGCAAATTAGCTACAATATCAGGTAGATATTATGCTATGGATAGAGATAATAGATGGGAAAGAGTAGAACTTGCATATAATGCTATTGTTAAAGGTGAAGGTGAAAAAGCTTCAACTGCAATAGAAGGATTAGAAAGATCCTATCATGATAATAAAACAGATGAATTTGTACTTCCAACAGTTATTACAGAAGACGGTAACCCAATAGCTGAAGTGAAAAATAATGATTCAGTTATATTCTTTAATTTTAGACCAGATAGAGCAAGAGAACTTACAAGAGCTATAAATGATAAAGTATTTGACGGATTTAAAAGAGATACTTTAGACTTAGAATTTGTTACTATGACAGAGTATGATAGCACTTTAGAAAATGTAGAAGTTGCTTTTAAACCTGAAACACTTGAAAATACTTTAGGTGAGTATGTAAGTGAAAAAGGTAAGAAACAACTAAGAATAGCTGAAACAGAAAAATATGCTCATGTTACTTTCTTCTTTAATGGTGGAGTAGAAAAGCCTAATAAAGATGAAGATAGAGACTTAATACCTTCTCCAAAAGTAGCTACTTATGATTTAAAACCAGAAATGAGTGTTTATGAAGTAACTGATAAGCTTTTAGAAAGATTAGACCAAAATGAGCATGATATGATAATATTAAATTATGCAAACCCAGATATGGTTGGTCATACAGGGGTAATGGAAGCTGCTATAAAAGCTGTAGAAGCTGTAGATGAGTGCTTAGGAAAAGTAGTAAATAAAGTTTTAGAAAAAGATGGAACAGTATTTATTACTGCAGATCATGGAAATTCAGAAGAAATGATAGACTATTCTACTGGAAAACCTTTTACAGCACATACTACAAATTTAGTTCCTTTTGTACATGTATCTAATAATAGTGAAAATAAAGGGTTAAGAGATAATGGAATATTAGCAGATATTGCTCCTACAATGTTAGAAGTAATGAATCTTCCTAAACCAGAAGAAATGACAGGGAATAGTCTTTTAAAATAATAGCTATAATATAAATGGTATTAAAATTTAACCAATATTAGTTAGGAGGAAGTAAAATGAAAAGTTATATTGAAATAGTAGATGTTTACGCAAGACAAATATTAGATTCAAGATCCAACCCAACTGTAGAGGTAGAAGTAGAACTAGAAGATGGAACAGTAGGAAGAGCAGCAGTACCTTCAGGAGCTTCAACTGGAATATTTGAAGCTGTTGAATTAAGAGATGATAATAAATCAATCTACAATGGTAAGGGTGTTTTGAAAGCTGTTGAAAATGTAAATACACTTATAGCAGATGAGTTAGTAGGAATGAATGTTCTTGATCAAGTTTTCATAGATAAAACAATGATAGAACTTGATGGAACAGAAAACAAAGGAAAACTAGGTGCAAATGCAATGCTTGGAGTTTCACTTGCGTGTGCAAGAGCTGCTGCTAAATCTTTAGGATTATCTTTATACCAATACATAGGTGGAGTTAACGGAAAAGTTTTACCGGTTCCTATGATGAACATATTAAATGGTGGTTCTCATGCTGATAATAATGTTGACCTTCAAGAATTTATGGTTATGCCAGCTGGTGCAGAAACTTTCTCACAAGCACTTAGAATGTGCTCTGAAGTATTCCATAAATTAAAATCAATATTAAATAAACAAGGATTAGCTACTGGTGTAGGTGACGAAGGTGGATTTGCACCAAACCTAAAAAGTAATGAAGAAGCTATAGAAGTAATAATTAAAGCAATAAAAGAAGCAGGATTTAAGCCAGGGGAAGATATATATATAGCTTTAGACCCAGCAGCATCTGAGTTTTATAATACAGAAAGTAAAATGTATGAATTAAAAAGTGAAGGAAAAACTTTAAATGCAACTGAAATGGTAGATTTTTATGCTGATTTAGTTGAAAAATATCCAATAATCTCAATTGAAGATGGTATGGCTGAAGAAGATTGGGATGGATGGGCTATTATGACTGAAAAACTTGGAAATAAGATTCAATTAGTTGGAGATGACTTATTTGTAACTAATACTAAGAGACTCCAAAAAGGAATAGAACTTGGAGTAACTAACTCAATTCTTATAAAGCTTAACCAAATTGGTACATTAACAGAAACATTAAATGCCATAGAAATGGCTGAAAGAGCAGGATATACTGCAGTAGTATCTCATAGATCAGGAGAAACTGAAGATACAACAATAGCTGATTTAGTTGTAGCTGTAAATGCAGGGCAAATTAAAACAGGAGCTCCTTCAAGAAGTGAAAGAGTTGCCAAATATAATCAGTTATTAAGAATAGAAGAAGAACTTGCAGATATGGGAGAATACAGAGGATTGAAAGCTTTTTATAACATAAAAAAATAGTTTACTTAAAATTTTAAATATATATTTATAAAGGAGATTAATTTTATTAGTCTCCTTTATTTGTCTAATAAATCTATAAATTTTCCTTAGTGAAGTAAATATTTTTTTAGGAATAGGTATCTTTATTATTCTTACTATATATGTAAGATTGTATTTGATTATTTTATATGTTACAATTATATAAGTATTTTATTTTGAAGATTAGATAGATCTGTAGGAGGTAAATAATGAATACTTTTTTATTAGTTTCGTTAACTATAATTTCTATTTTATTGATAATATTAGTTTTAAAACAGCCTAGTAAAACTAACGGATTGAGCGGATTTATGGGTGGAGGATCTGATACGTTTTATGCTAAAAATAAAACAAGAACTTCAGAATCTGTTTTATCAAGACTTACAGTGATTTTATCAATATTATTTGCGGTTATTGTACTAGTACAAAATATGATAGTTAAATAGTAATTTACATATAAGAAATATAGCTGTTTGTTAAAAGCAGCTATATTTTATTTTTTGTTTTATAAAATTAATTATAGTTATATATTTAGGCTATTATTCATTTTAATGTGATTTAATCCAAATAAGTAATTAAATTGACTAATATATATAATTAATATAACATTAAAAAAGTAGAGAAATTTTTAGTATTCATAATAAAATTTGTTAAAATGATTAAACTATAACTATAAATATTATAAGGTATCCAATACAGGAGGTATGGTATGAATATAAAAGAACAAATATTTAATTTTATGAATGAACAAGCGTA
Source organism: Clostridium oceanicum (assembly GCF_039521385.1). Lineage (NCBI taxonomy): Bacteria > Bacillati > Bacillota > Clostridia > Eubacteriales > Clostridiaceae > Clostridium > Clostridium oceanicum. The sequence continues at coordinate 201,747 of NZ_BAAACG010000013.1, forward strand.
TAAGCCTATGAATATAAAAGAGCTAAGGAAAATATTTGGTATTAGAAAATGTGATCAGAAAGATTTTTCTAAAATTCTAGATTCTATGGAAAAAGAAGGTCAGATAGTAAAAACTAGAACAGATCATTATGGTATACCATCTAGAATGGGTCTTATAGTTGGAAAATTACAAGGGCATCAAAAAGGTTTTGGGTTTGTTATAAGAGATGATGAAAAAGAAGACATATTTGTACCTTCATCTAATATGAATGGAGCTATGAATAATGATGAAGTTGTAGTTAAAATTGTTAAAGAACAAGCAGGCGGTAAAAGGTGCGAAGGAGAAATAATAAGAATTTTAGTTAGAGGAAACAAAACTGTTATAGGAACATATGAAGACAGTAAGAATTTTGGTTTTGTAGTTTCAGAAGATAAAAAAGTATATCAAGATATATTTATACCTAAATCTCAGAGGAATGGTGCTAAAACTGGTCAAATAGTAGTAGCTGAGATAATGACATATCCAGAAAAAAGGAGAAGTCCTGAAGGAAAAATAATTGAGATATTAGGATATAAAGAAGAAAAAGGAATTGACATTTTAACTATAATAAGAAAACATAGGCTTGCAGAAGAATTTCCTAAAAAAGTTAAGTCTTTTGCAGAAGGTATACCAGAAAATATACCGGAAGAAGAATATGAAAGAAGAGAAGATTTAAGAGATTTAAAAATAATTACTATAGATGGCGCTGATGCTAAAGATTTAGATGATGGTGTATCTTTAGAAAAACTACCTAATGGAAATTATTATTTAGGAGTTCATATAGCTGATGTTTCTAATTATGTAAAGGAAAATAATCCTTTAGATAAAGAAGCTTTTAAAAGAGGTACATCTGTATATTTGATAGATAGAGTTATTCCTATGCTTCCTAGAAAACTTTCTAATGGTATTTGTAGTTTAAATCCTAATGTTGACAGACTTGCTTTAAGTTGTTTTATGGAAATAAACAGCAAAGGTAAAGTGGTAGATCACAGAATAGTAGAAAGTGTCATAAAATCTAAAGAAAGAATGACTTATGAAGCTGTAACTAAAATTTTAAGAGATAAAGATGAAGAATTTATAAAAAAATATAGTCATTTAATAGATGAATTTAAACTTATGGAAGAACTTTGTGGAGTTTTATATAATAAAAGAATGACTAGAGGGGCTATAGATTTTGACTTTGAGGAATGTAAAATAATATTAGATCAAAATGGAAAGCCAGAAGAAATTAAACCCTATGAAAGGGCTATAGCAAATAGAATTATAGAAGAATTTATGTTGGTTTGTAATGAAACTATAGCAGAACATATGCATTGGGCTAATTTACCTTTTGTTTTTAGAGTTCATGAAGAGCCTGACGAAGAAAAACTTATGCATTTTAATGAATTCGTTCATAATATAGGATATGTAGTGAGATGGAATAATGAAGTTCATCCTAAAGCATTACAAAACATTGTAGAGAAGGTAAAAGGAGAAAAAGAAGAAACAGTAGTAAGTACTTTGCTTCTTCGTTCTTTAAAACAAGCAAGATATTCACCAGAATGTATAGGACATTTTGGACTTGCGGCTAGATATTATTGTCATTTTACATCTCCTATAAGAAGATATCCAGATCTTATAATACACAGGATAATAAAAGAATATATAAATGGTAAAATAAATGACAAAAGATCAAATAGGTTATCATCTGAAGTGGAAAGAGCATCAAAGCAATCTTCAGAAATGGAGAGAGTAGCTCAAGAAGCAGAAAGAGAAGTAGATGATTTAAAGAAAGCTGAATATATGAGTGAAAAAATAGGAGAAGAATATAAAGGAATAGTATCTTCAGTAACTAATTTTGGTATGTTTGTAGAATTGCCTAATACTATAGAAGGATTAGTTCATATAAGTACTTTAGCTGATGATTATTATATTTATGATGAAAATCATTTAAGCTTAATAGGAGAAAGAACTAAAAATATTTATAGACTTGGGGATGAAGTTAAAATTAAAGTTTCTAAAGTTGATTTGGATAGTCATGAAGTATATTTTGATCTTATAAAAGAAGAAGATAAGGAAAAAAACCAAGAGGTTGAAGAAGAATTTTAAATAATATTAGCTGCCTAAAAAAAGAATTCCATATGCAATATATTTAGATTTAAATCTATATATTGTACTGTTTTTCTATTTTTAGACAGCTTCTTAATTATGGAAATAGGGATTTATAAATTTAAAAATAAAAGGATATATAATTTAGATATATTTTTTTAGTAAGGAGAATATTTTTTAGAAATACATCTTTTGTTTTTTATATTTATTATTTGGGAGGTTTAATATGAATATTTTATTGACAAACGATGATGGAGTGGAAGCTGAAGGTATAAAAGTTTTGGCTAAGCATTTAATAAAAGAGCATAATGTTATAGTTGTAGCTCCTTCAGAGCAAAAGAGTGCTTGTAGTCATTCTATAACTATAGCAGAGTCAATTAAAGTGGAAGAAACAAAGATAGAAGGGGTAAATGTTAAAGCATATAAGGTAAGTGGAACTCCAGCAGATTGTGTAAGAATAGGGCTTGATAAAATTATAAAAGAAAAAATAGATATAGTTATATCTGGTATAAATAGAGGGGTTAATATAGGAAATGATATATTGTATTCAGGTACTGTTTCTGCTGCAATTGAAGGATCTATATATAACTTGCCATCTATGGCAGTATCTCTTCAGATAACTAAAGGAAAAGATATAAACTATGATTTAGCAGCTGATTATGCATTAAAAGTATTAGGTAAATCTAGAGAAAAATACTTAAGAAATGATGTGGTTTTAAATTTAAATATTCCTTCTTTGGAAAAAGAAGAGATAAAAGGATTAAAAGTATGTAGTATAGGAAACAAAATATATGATAGCTATTTTGTTGAATGTATAGATGATGATGGTAATAAAACTTTTAAATTAGAAGGAAAAATGAATGATAACCTTGATAAAGGAACAGATATTTATTATATAAAAAATAAATATGTTACTTTAACTCCTCTTCATTATGATTTAACGAATTTTAAAATTTTAAAAGAGACTACTAATATATTTGAAAAATCTAATTAATAATTATTATATTAAATTATTAAATAAAGATATATTTGTATTATAATAAAGGTTAAGGAATAATTAGTATTTTATATTTTTATATAATATGAAAAGGTAATTTGAAAACTTTAGGGGCAAATGGTATACTATAATATACGTATTTTATAAAACCTTTTGTTTAGTTAGGCAGGTGATTATATGGGAAAGGTAAAAGGAAAAGCATCAAATACTCTTGTAGAAAATAGAAAAGCTAGACATGATTATTTTGTAGAAGAAAAGTATGAAGCTGGAATAGAATTAGTAGGAACGGAAGTTAAATCTATAAGAGCAGGAAAAGCTAATTTAAAAGATAGTTATGCAGAAGTTAGAAATGGAGAAGTTTTTGTTAGAAATATGCACATTAGTCCATATGAACAAGGTAATATTTTTAATAAGGATCCTTTAAGAGATAGAAAGCTTTTACTCCATAAATCAGAAATAGATAAATTGATTGGATATACTACTCAACAAGGATACACACTTGTACCTTTAACTTTATATTTAAAGCATGGAAGGGTGAAAGTAGCCTTAGCAGTAGCAAAGGGTAAGAAAAACTATGATAAAAGACAGTCACTTATTGAAAAATCTGCAAAGAGAGATATAGAAAGACAAATGAAGAATGCATCAAGGTATTAATAAATAATACATAACATAAAAAATGAATATACAAGTTATATTAGAGGGATAACCAGGATTAATGGTTATCTCTTTTTTTATTATTAAAGATATTGTAAATTTTATTAGTATATTTATTAGATTCAAAGTAAGTGGATTTAACTAATAAAAATACTATGTAAAATTGTATCATATAAATTTATGATTTTTTAGCATTTTAAATTTAGAAGAAAATTTTCAAAATATAATATAAGGATAGGGAATGTTATGATTTAAAATATATAAAATAATGAAATAAATTTTCAAAAATAACACCTGATATGAAATTAAATCTATAAAATTTGTATAATATTAGTATTAAATCTAAAAAAATAAATAATAACCATATATAAATAATAAAAATTAAATAAAAATGAAAAAAAACTTCAAAAATAATATTGAAAATTTTCTCCAAAATTGATATTATGTATTTAATAATTAATTAAAATTATGAAAAGGATTTCCGGAGGTGTAGTAATTGCTAAAAGATATACATAAAAAACTAATTGTTTCTTGCCAAGCTTTAGAAGATGAGCCTCTTTATAGTTCATTTATAATGGGAAGAATGGCTAAGGCAGCAAAAGAAGGTGGAGCAGTTGCAATAAGAGCTCAAAGTAGACAAGACATAGAAGAAATAAAAAAAGTTACATCACTACCTGTTATAGGATTAGTAAAAAGAAAGTATGATGATTCAGATATATATATAACTCCTACTAAAGTAGAAATTGATGAACTTTTAAAGTCAGGTTGCGAAATGATAGCTCTAGATTGTACTTTAAGAAAAAGGCCTAACAATGAAAATTTAAAATCTTTAATAGATTATGTTCATGAAAATAAAAAGCTAGTTATGGCTGATATATCCACTTTTGAAGAAGGTATTAATGCAGAAAAGTTAGGAGTAGATTGTATATCAACCACTTTATCAGGTTATACTCCATATTCTAAAAAAAGTGATGAACCAGATTTTGAGTTATTAGAAGAGTTAGTTGATTCTACGAATATTCCTGTAATAGGAGAAGGTAAAATAAATACTCCAGATGATTTAAAAAAAGCTTTAGAAATTGGAGCATATTCAGTAGTTGTTGGATCTGCAATAACTAGGCCTCAACTTATAACGCAAAAATTTTATAAAGCCACATTAGAATAAAAATCTTAATTAAAAAGACACTAATAGAAAGATTAAATAATAAGGAGGAAAAAAAATGAAAATATTATTAGCATGTTCATCAGGAATGTCAACAAGTTTATTAGTAACAAAAATGGAAAAGTATGCAGAGCAAGAGGGGATAAAAGCTACAATATGGGCAGTTGGCCAAGATAAAGTAGAACAAGAAATGGAAAATGCTGAGGTGATATTACTTGGACCTCAAATGAGATTTTTAAAATCAAGATTTGAACCAAAAGCTAAAGAATTAAATATACCAATAGATGTTATAAATCCTATGATTTATGGTAGATGTGATGGAAAAGCTGTTTTAGAAATGGCAATTAAATTAATAGATAACAATAAATAAATATAACTAATTATAAAGGGGTGGAATGGGTGAATAAATTTCTTAATTTTTTAGAAAATCATTTAGGAAAATTTTCAATGGTTATAGCAGATAACAAAGTATTACAATCTATAAAAGATGCATTTATATTAAGTATTCCCTTTACTGTAGTAGGATCTTTCTCAAATTTAATAAAAATGCAACTTGATTACTTAATGAAAAAACCTTCCTTTGGACAAATAGCTACTTTAAAAGTTATATCTAACGTGTTAGGTAGTGTAGGTAATACAGCAATGGGGCTTATGGGTATAGTAATTGTTTTAGCATCAGCATATTATTTAGCTAATAGTTATAAAGCCACAAATTCAAAAATAAATCCTATTATGAGTGCTCTTCTTGCTTTAGTTGCGTATTTTGTAACTGTTCCAACACAAATAATTGATATTAAAAGTAAGGTTACCTTAGCTGGATATGCACCACAGTATTTTAACTATGAAGGTATGTTTACTGCTTTAATTATAGGATTGGTTACATCTGCACTATACAACAAATTAGTTAAAACTAAATTTACAATTAAACTTCCAGATAGTGTACCTCCAGGAATTTTAAATTCCTTTTTAGCTATAATACCTATAATCATAATATTAACAGTATTTGCGTTTTTAAAAGAAGCAATCTTAGTAGCAGGATATGGTTCAATGCAAGAGTTAATAAAGCATTTTATTGTTACACCTTTATCTAATGTAGGAACAGGATTACCTGCAATAATAATAGTAATACTTTTAATGCAACTACTCTGGTTCTTTGGATTACATGGATTTTCAATAATGTGGGGAGTTATATCATCATTATGGCTTCCAATATTCATGAAACACATAGACTTATATGCAAAAACTAATAGTTTTGATGCCATAAAAGAAGTTGCACCAAATACTATATCAAATATATATGCAATGATTGGTGGATCAGGATGTACATTAGCGTTAATAGTAGCACTTTTAATTTTTGCACCTAAAAAATCTAGCGAAAGATCAATAGCAAAATTAGGGCTTGTACCAGGATTATTTAATATAAACGAGCCAGTTATATTTGGACTTCCTATAGTTTTAAATCCTTTAATGTTTATTCCTTTTGTATTTATACCAGTTATAAATGCGATAATATCTTATTTTGCAGTATCTACAGGATTGGTAACTCCTTTAGTTGTATTAAATGCCGGAATTGAACCAGTATTTCTAAACACATGGGTTTTAGGAGCATTTAAGCTTTCACCAATATTATTAATGTTAGCATTATTTGTGTTAGATATATGCTTATATGCACCTTTTGTAAAAGTAATGCTTAAACAAAATAGTTTAGTTGAAGGTGAAAAATAATCGCATCAACAGGAGGAAATATATATGAAAACTATACATTTTATACCCCATACTCATTGGGATAGGGAATGGTACAGATCTTCAGATGCATTCAAAATAAGGTTAACATATACTTTTGATATGTTACTCCATATATTAGATGAAAATGAAGATTATAAGTATTTTGTTTTCGATGGTCAAACAGCGGTTTTAGAAGAATATCTTGAGATAAGACCAGAAATGAAAGAAAAAATAAATAATTATGTTAAAAACAAAAGGATATTTATAGGTCCATGGTATACTCAACCAGATCTTTATTTAGTAAATGGAGAATCTATTCTAAGAAATTTACTAATAGGAAGTAATATAGCAGAAAATATGGGTCATTCTATGGAGATAGGATGGATACCAGATGCTTTTGGACAAATCCAGACTATTCCACAAATTTTTAAGGAAATAGGAATGAAAGGTTGCTTTGTTTGGAGAGGATTTGATTATAGAAGAACAAAAGACTCAGTATTTCTATGGGAAGCTCCAAATGGCGATAAACTTTTAACAGTACACTTTCCATTAGGATATGGTCACTATAGATATTTACCAGAAGATAAAGAAAAAGCTTATGAAGATATTAAAAAAGTAGTTTCAGATACAGAAGAAAGATTTAAAGATGATCAAATATTATTTATGGGTGGAAGTGACCACGCAAGACCTCAAGAAGAAATTACTGAAATAATAGAAGGTGTAAAAGGAAGGCTTAAAAAAGAAGGATACGATATAAAAATATCAAATCCAGAGATATATGTAGATGAAGTTTCTAAAAGTATAAAGGAAAACAAAAGAGAAATAGAAATTACAAAAGGAGAGGCAAGATCTGCTGACCTTGGAAGAATTCATGCAGGTATATCATCTACAAGAATGGATATTAAAAATCCTATGAAAAGATATGAAAAGCTTATTCAGTCTATAGTAGAACCGATGTCTGTTATAAATAGTTCTTTAGGAGGAAACTATCATCAATCACTTTCAAATTACTTTTGGAAGATATTATTTAAAAACCAATTTCACGATTCTATATATTCATCTTCTCCAGAGAGTGTAAATCAATCTGTATATAATAGGTTATTAAGTTTGAGACATGGGTTAAATGAAATGATATGGTTGAATTTTAGATTCTTACGTGACAAAATTGATTTTAGTTTACTTAAAGAGAATGAAGAGCCAATTATATTATTTAATACTCTTCCATATAAACGTAAGGATTTAGTATTTTTAAACCTATATGTTAAGTGTTCTGATTTTGTAATAAAAGATTTAAATAATAATGAAATTCCTTATGTGAAATTAAATAATTTAGACAAAATAAATAATGAAATTGAATATTATAATGGTCTTTTAAATTTAAATGATAAAGCAAAAGCAGAAGAAAAAGGTGAATTAAAGCAAGTACAAATTAAGCTGGATTCTGATATAGTTCCATCTATGGGTTATAAAGCTATTAAAATATGTTATAGAGAAAAAACAAATGTTTGTATTAAAAGTGATTTAATGTGTGATGAAATAAATAAAACATTTGAAAATAAATATTTAGCTGTAAAAATAAATGAAAATGGTACATTAAATATTACCAATAAATTAAATTGTGTAGTTTATAAAGATATATTGTGGTTTGAAGAAAAAGGTGATGATGGTGATGAATATAATTATTCTCCGCCAGTAAAAGATAAAATTATAAATACTAAAAATTCAAAGCCATGTATTGAGATTATGGAAAATAATAAATATGAAGTTAAATATAGAATTACTCATGTGATTAGTAGTCCAGATAGATGTATTAATCATAATAGAAGTGATAACTATGTAGAATCATCTATTATTACAGAAGTTTCATTATTAAAGGATGATAAAAAAGTTAGATTTAAAACAAAAGTTGTAAATAATGCAAAAGATCATATGATAAGAGCAATATTTACTGATGTTGAAAAATCAAAAACTAATTTATCAGAAGATCATTTTGGAACTATAGTAAGAAAAAATGTAATTGAAAAGGGTAAAAAATTAGAAGATGGAGCTACAGAATTAGTATTACCTATATATGTTATGCAAAGATATGTAAAGCTTAATGAAACTAAAAATACTTTTTCAGTCTTAAGTAAAGAAGCTTGTGAATATGAAATATATGATGATAACAAAATTGCTTTAACTCTTATAAGAAGCGTTGGTAGACTTGGAAAAGAAGATTTGAAAATTAGACCAGGAAGAGCTTCAGGGTATCATTTAAAGACTCCTTCTTCTCAAGTATTAAAAGAAGTTACTAGTGAATATTCGATATATATTGATGAAGGTATAAAAGAAGTGTCACAAATCTCTAAAGAAGCTAGTATGTTTTGTGTAGATGTTCAATCAAGACATATTAAGGATTTTACAAGAGATAAAAATGAGAATATGAAAGAACAATTCTCATTATTTGATGTAGATGATAGATTAGGAATTATGGCATTTAAGAAATCAGAAAAAGGTAGTTCTTATGTATTAAGATTATTAAATCAATCGGATAAAAATATAGATGATGCTACTTTAAATTTAAATAGTTTAATAAAAGAAGTGTGTTTATCAAATGTTAAAGAAGAAGAAATATCTAAAATTAATATAAAAGATAACAAAATAACTATTCCAAATATAAATAAACAAAGTTTTGTTACTTTGATTTTAAAAAGTAGAAGCTAGGAGGAAAGCTGTATGGATAATGAAATGATGTATTTTGAAATGATATCAAATGCAGGAGAGGGAAGAAGCTGTTCTATGGAGGCAATAGCTTTGGCAAAAGAAAATAAATTTGAAGAAGCTGAAAAACTTATAGAAGAAGCATCAGAAGCATTAGAAAGATGTCATAAGTCTCAAACAGCTTTAATTCAATCTTACGCAGCAGGAGAAAATGTAGATACTAATGTACTTTTAATTCATGCTCAAGATCATTTAATGACTTCAATGGTTGTAAGAGATTTAGCTAGGGAATTTATAGAACTTTATAAGAGAAATAATCAATAAATTTATTTACATAATTGTTAGTAACTTTAAGATTATTTTATAAACTAAATTTTAAGTTGATTTTTAATAACTAAAATAGTTACTTGAATAGTAGATTTTAAGCTAGTTTATGATTTTAAAATACAAAGGGGCTGTTTCAAAAAGAATTTTATATACAATATATTAATATTGAGCAGGAAAATTAATTGATATGTTGTACTATTTTTCTAATTTGAGACAGCTTTTTTATTAGAATAATAAAATCTATTAATAATATAGCAAAATTAATATTTATTAAGATATTTAATCAGTATAAGATTAAATATTAATGTGTTTTAATCTTACTAATAAAAATAACTTATAATTATATGAGCTAAAAGATATAGACAAAATTATATATCCAAATTTAATAAAAGAGATAATATGAAAGGAAGACGCTCATGAAAAACTTTATGTGCTTTGATATAGGTGGTACTTCTATTAAATATGGAGTGCTAAAAGAAAATGGAGAGATCATTGAAAAAGATAGTTGTGATACTGAAGCTTATAATGGTGGAAAAAGTATATTATCTAAAATTAAGAATATAGTAAATAAATTTATAATCAAATATAGTTTAAGTGGAATATGTATAAGCACAGCAGGAATAGTTAATTCAGAGGAAGGATCTATAATATTTGCATCTAAACTTATACCAGAATATACAGGGATGAAACTTAAATTGGAATTAGAAAAAGAATTTAATTTAAGAGTTGAAGTAGAAAATGATGTGAATTGTGCAGGACTTGCAGAGGCTTATAATGGCGTGGCTAAAGGATTTAATAGTGTATTTTCATTAACAATAGGAACAGGTATTGGTGGAAGTATAATTATTGATAACAAATTATATACAGGTAATAGTTTTAGTGCAGCGGAAATTGGATATATGAATATAAATGGAAATGATTTTCAAGATGTAGCATCAACTAGATCTCTTGTAGAAAAAGTCAATAACATAAAAAATACAAAAGAAAATAAATTAAATGGTAAAGATATTTTTAGACTAGTCAAAAACAATGATAAAGATTGCATAAAAGCTGTAGATGATCTTTTAGAAAATTTATCTATAGGAATATCTAATATAGCTTTGATTTTAAATCCTGAGATAATAGTTATTGGTGGAGGAATAGCATCACAAGACCAGTATTTATACCCTATATTAGTGAAAAAAATAGAAAGAAAATTAATTCCATATGTTTTTAAAAATACAAAAGTAGCTTTTGCAAAAAATCAGAATGATGCTGGAATAATAGGTGCATTAAGTAATTTTTTAAGTAAATAATTATAATAATTTCAAATTTAAAAATGATTTATATCAAAAATAATATAATTTTTAAAATGGTTTCGAATTGCTAAATATTGATACAATTAGTTACTATGAAAGGGGATAAAGATGAAAAAAATATTATATGTACCATTAGATGAAAGACCTTGTAATTATTTATATCCTGTATATATGAGTAGTACCAATGAGGAATTAGAAATTATATATCCAAGTAAAGATTTACTTGGTAATAAAAAAGAAAAAGCTAATTTGAATAATTTATGGGAGTTTTTATTTTCAGAATGTAAGACAGCTGATTCTATTGTCATGTCTATAGATATGATGGTTTATGGAGGACTTTTACCATCTAGAATACATTATTATTCAAGTGATCATAAAGAGCAGATGATAGAGAATATAAAAAAAATAAAAAAAATAAATCCTAAAATTAAAATATATGTTTCAAATTTAATAATGCGTACACCAAGATATAATAGTTCAGATGAAGAACCTGATTATTATGAAGAATTTGGAGAGAGAATATTTAAACGAGCATATCTAATAGATAAACAAAATAGAGTAGGATTAACAAAAGAAGAAATAGAAGATTTGAGCAAAATAAAAAATGAAATTCCACAGGATGTTATAAAAGATTATGAAAATAGACGTGATTTTAATTCTAATATTAATTTAGAAATTATAGATTTAGTTCAAAATAATATAATAGATTTTTTAGCTATTCCACAAGATGATTCAGCAGAATTTGGATATACTGCAATAGATCAAGGTAAAGTTCATAAAAAAATAAGAGAAAAAAGATTACAAAGAAAAGTTCATATGTATCCAGGAGCAGATGAAGTTGGTGTATCTTTGATGGCAAGAGCAGTAAATGATTTTAGAAAAGATAGAATAAAGATATATCCATTTTTTAGTTCAACATTGGGACCTCAAACTATACCGTTATATGAAGATAGACCTATGAATGAAAGTTTGAAATTTCATATAGGAGTAACTAATAGCATTATAGTAGATGATCCTAAAGAGGCAGATTTGATTTTAGCTATTAATTCTCCAGGGAAAATAATGCAAGAATCCTGGGATCAATTCCATAAAGATATAAGCTATACGAGTTTTAGAAATTTATTTTCATTTTGCGAAAAAATAAAACAATTTATTGATAAGAATAAGAATGTTATAATATGTGATAGTGGATTTGCAAATGGTGGAGAATTAGAATTTATAGAGATATTAGATGAATTAAATATTTTAGATAAAATAATATCTTATAAAGGATGGAATACAAATTGTAATTCTCTTGGAACAACTATAGGGGCAGGAATAATTTCTATAAGTAATAATAAAAATGAACTTGCACAAAAGAAAAATCTTATTTATCATTTATTTGAAGATGTTTTTTACCAAGCTATAGTAAGAAAAGATATAACAGATAATGTATTGCCTAAATTAGGTGCTAATTATTTCGATTTAAAAAATAAGGGTGAATATGTAAATGATATTATGAATAAAAAACTTCTCCATTGTTATGATAGATATATTAAAAATAGTTTCAAAAATGTTACTGAAATTAAAGTTGAAACTTTTTCACCTTGGAATAGAATGTTTGAAGTTGGAATTAATTTGAAAGTAGATTTTAAATTAAAATAAGATTGAAGGGGATGACAGTATCCTTGGGAGTAATAGGTAAGCTAAAAAGTTCAGAAATTAAACTAACAAAATCAGAAAAAAAGCTATCAGAATATATATTAAATAATAAAGAAAAAGTTATATATAAAACAGTTACTGAAATATCTAAGTTATGTGGAGTGGGAGAAGCAACTATAATTAGATTTTGTAGAAAACTAGGGTATAAGGGATTTCAAGATTTTAAAGTATCTTTTGCAAAAGAAATATCTCTTACACAAAATAATGTTTTAAGTGGTCCAATAGATAAAGATGACTCTATAGAAACTATTGCTAGAAAATTTTATACAATAAATTTAGAAGTTTTAAAACAAACAATGTCTATTTTAGATTATGATAAGATTACAAAGTGTACAGAAGCCATATTAAAAGCTAAAAAAGTTCATTTTATGGGTATAGGACATTCTGGAATAACTTCTGAAGAAGCTAAATATAAATTTATGCGTATAGGATTAAATTGTAATGTTTATGGTGATGGACACACAATGCTTATGATGGCATCTATTATGGATAAAGATGATTTGATTGTTGCTATATCTCATTCAGGGAATACACCAGAAATTATAAAAGCAGTTAAACTTGCTAAAGAAAATGGTGCTAAAGTAATGTACATTGGTACTAATGAAAAATCACAAATAGCTAGTATGTCAGATTTTTGCCTATACTATGTATCAAAGGAAACATTATTTCAAACAGGTGCTGTCTCAACCAAAATTGCACAGATATTTATTATAGATTTAATATATACAGAAGTTGTTAGATCTACTTTAGATACAGCAACAGAAAAGAAAATAAAAACAGCTAAAACAATAGAAAAAATAATATATAATAGAGATTATGAATAAAAGTAATAAGTTTTAAATTATTTATTTATTTTAATCTATGTAATATATTCTAAAAATAATAAAAAATTTTTAAAAAAGAAATTTAAAATAATTGTAGAAGAACATTACATACTAGTATATAGTTTTCACTTGCCTAATATTTTATACTGTAGTAATATAATAATCACAAAAGCAAGTGAGCTTTTATTAAAATAATTTATATGTACAAAATAGAATTTGCATAATAACATGAAAATGTAGTATAATAATATGTACATGTTGATTATTAATAACATGGGGGCGTAATGGTTTCGACGGGGGCAAGTTGCTCTTGAGAAGCGAGTCGAAGGGGTTCCTGGGCCTTCGTAAAAAAACTAGGAGTTAAATATAATTGAAAACAATAATTTAGCATTAGCTGCCTAATTAGCGCAGCTCGTCAACCTAAGATTCCCACAGCTTAGGACCTGGCGTCGATTAGTGGGGAACCGAGCTTTACAAAGCTTTGAGTAAAGAACGGAATTAATGAAGCTACTGAATCTAGAAACCTGTCTGTCGGTGTCTAGAGGAGGGAATGTCAAAAGATAGACTGCACTCGGAGATGCTCAAGAGTTGCTGTTTTCGGACAGGGGTTCGATTCCCCTCGCTTCCACCATACATAAATTATAATATTGATAAAATATAAAGTCCTTGGATTCAAGGACTTTTTGTTTTTGAAAAGCTATTAACATTATATAAAATAATATTAATAGTTGTAGAATAATAATAATTCATAATGTTAAATTTTACAATGTGATGTAAAGGTTTAATAATGCAATAAAAACCAATTATATGAAATTAGATTTAAGAAACTTTGAAAAATTTTAAAATTGTATTGCAAAACTTAAAAAAAAGTGTTATGATGAAAACGTAATCAAATTAGAAATATATATAGTAAGAGTTTATAAGTAAATTATAAGAATATCTAGCGTGTTACTATTAAATTAGGCATGAGCATAGAGAAATAAAATAAAATAATATACATTTGTTATATCGCATATTTGTACAGTTTTATAAGATATTATCATATTTTTTATAGGTTAATTTAGGGTGCACATAATGCGATGAAATTTCATTTTATATTATTTTGTTTTATTTTTAAATGCTCATGCTTTTCGTTTTTGTAACAATAAAAAAATAGGAGGTATAAAAATGGTAGGAATTATTCTTGCAAGTCATGGAGAATTTGCTAAAGGCATATTGCAATCTAGTGAAATGATTTTTGGAGAACAAGAAAATGTAAAAGCTGTTTCATTGATGCCTAGTGAAGGACCTGATGATATTAAGGCTAAAATTAAAGAAGCAGTAGCATCCTTTGATAACCAAGATGAAGTTTTATTCTTAGTTGATCTTTGGGGTGGTACACCATTTAATCAAGCTAATACATTATTTGAAGAACACAAAGATAAATGGGCAATTGTAGCTGGTATGAATTTACCGATGGTTATTGAAGCTTATGGTTCTCGTCTTTCAATGGAATCTGCACAGGAAATTGCAGCTTCTATCTTAACGTCAGCTAGAGAAGGAGTTAAAATTAAGCCAGAAAAATTAGAACCAGCAGATACTGCTAAAACTGGAGCAGTTTCAAATCAACAAAGTAACGCAGGAGCACCAGGATCATTCGAATATGTTTTAACTCGTATTGATTCTCGTTTACTTCACGGACAAGTGGCTACTGCTTGGTCAAAAACTGTTAACCCTACAAGAATTATTGTTGTTTCAGATGCAGTAGCTAAAGATGATCTTCGTAAAAACTTAATCCAACAAGCTGCTCCTCCAGGAGTTAAGGCTCATGTTGTTCCAGTTGATCATATGATTAAACTTGGAAAAGATAATGAACATTTTGGAGGACAACGTGCACTACTTCTTTTTGAAAATCCAGAAGATGTGCTTAGAGTTGTAGAAGCTGGAATAGCTTTAAAAACAATAAATATTGGTTCTATGGCTCACTCTATAGGAAAGGTTCAATTAAATAAAGCCCTTGCTATGGATCAGAAAGACGTTGATACATTCAACAAGTTAAAACAAGCTGGACTTGATTTTGATGTTCGTAAAGTACCAAATGATTCAAAGGAAGATATGAATCAAATACTTAAAAAAGCACAAGATGAATTAAATAAACGAAAATAATCTAATTAGTTAGATGAAAGGGAGGATTAATAATTATGACTTTAAATATAGTTCAAGTGCTATTAGTTGTTTTTGTAGCATTTTTAGCTGGTATAGAAGGTATATTGGATGAATTCCAATTCCATCAACCAATAGTAGCCTGTACATTAATTGGATTAGTTACAGGAAATTTATTACCATGTTTAATCTTAGGTGGTTCTCTTCAAATGATTGCTTTAGGTTGGGCAAATATAGGAGCTGCCGTAGCACCTGATGCAGCGTTAGCATCTGTTGCATCCGCAATAATTTTAGTTCTTGGAGGTCAAGGTCAGGCAGGAGTTTCTTCAGCAATAGCTATTGCTGTTCCTCTAGCAGTTGCAGGGCTATTATTAACAATTATTTGTCGTACTATTGCTACAGCTTTCGTACACTTTATGGATTCTGCAGCTAAAGAAGGAAATTTAAGAGCTGTTGAAATGTGGCAAATAATTGCTATATGTTTACAAGGTATACGTATTGCAATTCCAGCAGCATTAATATTAGCAGTTGGACCTGGTCCAATTCGTGCATTACTTGAATCTATGCCTGTTTGGTTAACAGATGGTTTAGCAATAGGTGGTGGAATGGTTGTAGCTGTTGGTTATGCAATGGTAATCAATATGATGGCTACAAAAGAAGTATGGCCATTCTTTGTAATTGGTTTTGTATTAGCAACTATTTCACAAATTACACTTATAGGACTTGGAGCAATAGGTGTAGCCTTAGCTCTTATTTACCTAGCACTTAGTAAACAAGGTGGTTCAGGTAATGGTGGAAATTCAAATATTGGTGATCCGGTAGGGGATCTTATTGATAAATACTAAGAAGGGAGAGAAAACGAAAATGTTAAAAAAATTAAAGTTAACAAAAAGAGATCGTATTTCTGTTTGGTTCCGTTCATTTTTCCTTCAAGGTTCTTGGAACTATGAAAGAATGCAAAATGGTGGTTGGGCATTTGCTATGATTCCAGCAATCAAGAAATTATATAAAACTAAAGAAGAAAGAGCAGCTGCATTAAAACGTCACTTAGAGTTTTTTAACACTCACCCATATGTAGCTTCACCAGTTCTTGGTGTAACATTAGCTTTAGAAGAAGACCGTGCAAACGGTATGGAAATAGACGATGTAACTATTCAAGGTGTTAAAGTTGGTATGATGGGACCTTTAGCAGGTGTTGGAGATCCAGTTTTCTGGTTTACTCTTAGACCAATATTAGGAGGTTTAGCAGCTTCACTTGCTATGAGTGGTAACATACTTGGACCAATTATATTTTTCTTTGCTTGGAATGCTATTCGTATGGCTTTCATGTGGTATACACAAGAGTTTGGGTTCAAGACAGGATCTCGTATTACTGATGATTTATCCGGTGGTTTATTACAAGATATTACAAAAGGAGCATCCATCCTTGGTATGTTCATTTTAGGATCATTAGTAAACAGATGGGTATCTGTTAAATTTACACCAGTAGTATCATCTGTTAAGTTGAGTAAAGGTGCTTACATTAATTGGAGTAAGATTCCAGAAGGTGCAAAAGGAATTAAAGAAGCTCTTTTACAACAAGGTGCAGGTTTGTCATTAACTGATCACAAAGTTACTACTTTGCAAAATAACTTAGATTTATTAATTCCTGGACTTGCAGGGTTATTAGTTACACTTATTTGTATGAAATTGTTAAAGAAAAAAGTATCTCCAATTTTAATCATCTTTGGATTATTTGCGGCTGGTATTGTTTTCCACTTAATAGGTTTAATGTAATGTTTTATAAGCTTAGGCTTTTTAGCCTAAGCTTTTTATTAAATAAAAATTATTATATGTTTTTTAAAAAATAATTGATAGAAATATATAGAAAACATATAATAAAAATGAATGTATATATAAGTAGAAAAGAGGTATGAGTTAAATGGTTCAATCACTTAATACAAAGGTAGATTTAGTAATTGATGCAACAGCTTTTACTGGTATTTCAAACTATGGAAAGATTATGATAGGAGATAAAGGTTTTGAGTTCTATAATTCCCGTGATTCAGGTAAATATATTCAAATTCCTTGGGAAGAAGTTGATTATGTTATTACATCTGTAATGTTAAAAGGAAAGTGGATTCCTAGATATGCAATTCGAACTAAGAAAAATGGTACTTATACTTTTGCTTCTAAAGAACCTAAAAAAGTACTTCGTGTTGTTCGAAACTATGTTGATGAAAATCGAATAGTTCGTTCATTAAGTTTTTTTGATGTGCTGAAAAGGTCAGTAAAATCCATATTAAAGAAAAATAGTTAACTAGAAAAATTTAGATTGTTTGAGGTGCCAATAAGTTTTAATAAAGTTATAATAAAAGTTTTCTAGTGAATAGTTAAATTGCAATATTTAAGGTTCAAATTAAAAAATAAAAAATATATAGAAAATCAATTTTAAAAATATCAAGAAAGTGAAAAGCTAGTCTTTGATATAGGTAACTTTTTTAAGGACAACTAATCAAATAGTGGATGTAGGTCTTCATGTGTTGGTTTTGCAGAAGCATCATGCTGGAGATTGAAAAACCATTAGTTTAACTAGTGGTTTTTTTTATTTTAAATAAATTATAAATTTTTCATAAATTTCTTGATTCTAAAACATTTACATTTAATATTTTTTATATAATAAAGGGTGTTACATGTAGTTTTAAAAAATATTTTAGATATATATGTTGTTTTAATAGTAGATTTAATAATAAATATATTGAATTTTTCATCATCAAATAAAAATAAAACTAAATGTTAATATTTTTATAAAATTTAGTTTTATTTTTGTAAATAACTAATAAAAATAGAAATATTTTTATTAGTTGACACAACTATCTATAAAACTTATAATTTATTAGGAAATCTGAAATAGTAAGGAAGAGAATGTTAATATGATGAATATTATTAAAACTGCGATTATAACTATAATGATATCAATTATATCTGGATTATTACTGGATTATTGGAGAAATTTAGGGCCTAGAATATTATGTGATATAGGAAAGCCTAAAGTTAAAGAAAAAGATAATAAAAAAGTATACTCATATATTATTCATGTTTCTAATCAATCAAAAAAAATAATACATGATCTAACTTTAAATATACATAGTTTAGAAAATAATTTAAAATTTGAAAATGCTAAAATAACAAAAGGTTTAAAATTTGAATCTTTAATAAAAAATAATACTTTAGATATATGTATACCTTTTTTAAGTAAAGGGGATAAATTTTCAGTTACAGTATATGTGGAAGATTGTAATAAGCCTATTATTACAATGAGATCACCTGAAAATTTTAAGCAAATACATTCTATAGATGGAAAAAATAATTTTTTATCTTCATTCTTATTGTTTAATAAATCTAAGGATAAAAACAATATAATTTCAAGGGAAGATAGAAAAAAAAATAATACAGCTTCTGACTCAAATAATGATTTAACAATGATTATGGATAAAGTATCAGAATCTGATAAGTTAGTAAATAATAAAAATAGAAAAATAATCCCTAGAAAAAATAAACTTAATAAAAATAAAAAAATAATAATAGCAATTACATCTATTCTTCTAGTTGTGATTATGGGAGCTTTAATAAAATTTTATTTTAATGGAGCTTCAAATGATAAACAAGCACCAAGTACAAAAACTAGTGTTCCTAAAAAGTCTAATGATTCAAAAAAAGAATCTGATAAAGAAAATAAAAATATAGATTCAAATGGAAAGTTAGATAAAGGAAATGAAAATAAAGATTCAACATCATCAACAGAAAAACCAAATAAAAATTCAAATTCGAAATCATCAACAAGAACAAAAAATGAAAATACAAATACAAATTTTAAAGATAGTGGAACAAATAAAAATGTAGATCCAAAACAATCACAGGATAAAACAAATGAAAATATAGATTCTAAAGAGCAAAATGATAGCACAGATGAAAATACAGATTTAAAAACATCTACAGAGGAAACAAATGGTAAGGAAGACTCAGGATCATTAACAAATAAAAAAACTGAAAATGAAGGTAATTAAATTTAAGAGTTTACAAGTTTTATAAAAGATACAATTTTAATTTTATAGGTAGATAATAGTGAAAATATAATTAGTATATTTTACTAGGCTATATATGAAAAATAAAAAATAATATTTTAAATGACTGATGTACCGGATTCATTAGTCGTTTTTTTTTGTAAAAATTTATAGATTGAATAAACTTAGTTTAAATTTTTAAGATATTTTAAATTTGAACTATTATAGAAATAAAAGAAGAAAAATATAAAATATTGTCATATAATGAATAATATAGTATAATAAATTGAAAAAATTATAACTAAATTTTGAATGGATATATTAATATGAAAAATATAAAGATTAATCAATATATTAAATTTGGAATTATTATGGTTTCATTATATGGTTTTTATAACATTATTGGAATTGGATGTCCTATTAAATTTTTAACAGGTATTTCATGTGCTGGTTGTGGAATGACTAGAGCATGGGGATGCCTATTTCATTTAGATATTAAAGGAGCATTTTATTATCATCCATTATTTTTTTTACCTGTAATTTATTTTTTCTTATTTTTAGTGAAGGATAGAATATCTGATAAAAAATTTAAGGTGTTAATAATTGTTGGAATAGTAGCATTTATAACAATATATATATTTAGACTTTTTAATCCGGATGGTATTGTTATTAATATAAATATTAAAAATGGACTTATTTATAAATTTTATAGTTTTTTACAAAAAGGAGATTTCAATGATTAATACAAATAGAGGACTTGGAAAATACATATTATTTACTATTTTAACATTAGGTATATATGGGTATTGGTTTATTTACAAATTAGCTCAAGA
This sequence comes from Clostridium oceanicum, assembly GCF_039521385.1. Lineage (NCBI taxonomy): Bacteria > Bacillati > Bacillota > Clostridia > Eubacteriales > Clostridiaceae > Clostridium > Clostridium oceanicum. The sequence continues at coordinate 222,260 of NZ_BAAACG010000013.1, forward strand.
TGTTAATATAATGTGTGATGGCGATGGAAAGAAAACAGGAGGACTTTTAAAATTTATTTTATTATCTATAATTACATGTGGAATATATGCATGGTTTTGGTATTATAATATTGGTAATAGGTTAGCAGAAAATGCATCACGATATAAGTTACATTTTTCTGAAAATGGAACATCAGTACTTATGTGGTTTATATTTGGAGCTTTTTTATGTGGAATAGGACCTTTTGTTGCTATGAATATTTTAATTAAGAATACAAATGCATTAGCATTAAAATATAATGAAAAACAAACTAGTACTGGTTATTCTTCTGGAATTAATTAAAAATTAAATATTTTTTTAAATGACTAATGTACCGGATTCATTAGTCATTTTTTTATTTCTATAAAATTAATAGCTTATATATAGATATTAATAAAATTATAAATTTAAGGTTTTAACTTAATTTATTTGTTTTTAACTAATTTAAACATATTAAAAATGATGTATAGTAAAATTGACATATATATCATTAAATGATATAGTTTATTTAATGATATATCATTAAATGATACATTGTATAGAAAGGAGAATAACATGGCAAGGAAAGATTCTATTGGTGTAGGCGAATTAACGGATTCTGCTTTTTATATACTGGCAAGTGTTATAGAGGAAAACCATGGATATTTAATTATGAAAACAGTTGAAGAATTAACTAATGGTGAGGTTACAATTGGACCTGCATCACTTTATACAACTATTAAAAAACTCTTAAAAGCAGGGCTTATAGAGTTAAAATCTGAAAAACACCAAAATAAAAAGACATATAAAATTACAAATTTAGGAAAAGAGATGCTCTTGAAAGAGATTGATAGAAAGAAGCAAATGGTAAAATTCGCTGAGAATTTTTTAAGATAGATTAAAGGGAGATGAAAATGCCAAATGAAAAATAAATATTTTATGATAGGTGGGTTTGCTTTTAGTGAAGAAAGTGATATGAAAAAATTAAAAAATTATGCTAAAAAAGGTTGGATATTAGAAAGTATAGTTGGAGGGTTTTTCTATAAATTAAAAAAAGATAAGCCTAAAGATATAGAATATAGCTTAGATTATCAAAATGAAGCAAGTGATGAATATTTTAATATATTTTTAGAGGCAGGTTGGAAACATGTTCTTTCTATGGGTAATGAAATACACATTTTTTCAGCAGAAGAAGGTACAAAGCCTATTTATAGTGATCGTGAATCAGAGATTGATAAATATACTAGGATAAAAAAACAAATGGGTAAAGGGTCTATTTATTCTTTAGTTTCATCTGTTATTTTAGGTATTTTGTTAGTTATTTCTTTGAAAATTTTTAGGCCTATATTTCTTGTTATATTAGCATTGCTTTTGGTAAGTATTGTTGTATTTATCTTTAGTTTTATGCCCTTTTGTGCATATAGTTTTAGATTAAATCAGTTATGGAAAAATGAAAATAATAATAGTAAAGTAACTCCAGGTAAAGCTGTATGGAAATTATATTTTGTTGTAGGAATTATTTTTATATTTTTTGGTATAATACGTTTAGTTGAGAAAAAAGATTTTGGTCTTGTTTTTATTATTATAGGAGCATTTAATGCTTATGTAGGTTTAAGTAGCTCTAAAGAATAAAAAAAATTTTAAATATACCCCCTATATAGAATAAAGTTAATAATTAGTATTTTCCATTCTGTATAGGGGGAAGGTTGTTATTTTATAGATTCCTTTATAATTTTAAAAAATTGATATATAATGTTATAGATTGATAATATAAAATTTATTAAAACAATTTCAAAAGTTATAACAAGTGTTTATACTTAGGTATTGAAAATAAATAATAAATTTAAAATATATTGATTAGTTATTTATTTTTATCTACCTTAATAGGGAATGAAGTTAAATTCTTCAACTGCCCCAGTAACCGTGAAACTGACGAAATCTTAATATGCCACTGATAAATTTGGGAAGGCTAGATAGTAGGATGAAGTTAAGTCGGGAGACCTGCTTGTTATAGAAACTAGTATTTTCTGAGGGTGAAATATTAGATAGTTTATTATACATAATAGTAAGGGAGTTTTTTTATTAATCTATCCTTTAATAACTATGTATTTTAGCCCATACTCTTAAAAGAGTATGTTTTTTTATTGTATAGGAAATCATAAATTTATTAGTAAATTTAAAAATTTTTAACAATGATAATTTTGCATTTATAACCCTTAATAAATAAAAAGGAGTATACATATGAAATTAAAAAACAAATTATTATCTATAGTATTTATGATTTTTATAGTTATAGGTGCTTTAACAGGATGTAGTCAAAAAACTCAAGTTATGAAGGACAGGGAAGGAAACGAATTTAAGCTTCCTAAAAAGGTAGATACTATAATATCTACGGCACCTTCTAATACAGAAGTTTTAGTAGAACTTGGGTTAGGAGACAAACTAGTTGCTATAGATAAGTATTCAAAAGATGTTAAAGGTGTAAATAAAGAAGCTAAAAAAATAGATTTTAGAACGCCAGACGTAGAAACAATAGTTTCATTAAAACCAGATATAGTAATAGCTTCAGGCCATAATAGAGATGGAAATGAGGATCCTTTTTCTGAAGTTAAAGAAGCTGGTATAGAAGTTGTATATATACCAAGTAGCTCTAGTATAGAAGGTATATATGATGACATTAAGTTTATATCTAAGGTTACAGATACTGAAAAAAAAGGTAACGAGATAGTAAGTGACATGAAAAAAGAAATAAAATCTATGAAAGAAATAGGAGATAAGATAAAGGGTAAAAAAAGTGTTTATTTTGAAATAGGATCAACTCCATCATTATTTACTTTTGGAAAAGATACATTTTTAAATGAGATGATAGAAGTTATTGGAGGAGAAAATATATTTAAAAACCAAAAGTCTTGGTTAACTGTAAATAGTGAATCAGTAATAAAAGCTAATCCAGATGTAATATTTACAAGTGAACCTAAAAAAGATGCCCTTAAATCTATAAAAACCCGCACAGGATGGCAAAATATTAAAGCAGTAAAAAACAATAATGTTTATTATATAGATAAAAACTATTCATCTAGACCATCTAATAATATAATAAAAGCTTTAAAAGAAATGTCGAAGGATATTTATAAAGATAAACATGAATAAGAAAAAAGTTTTAATAATATTATCAATTTTTTTAGTGATTTTGGTTTTATGTGTTGGAATTTCCATAGGAAGTTCCAATATTAATTTATTAGATACAATATCTATATTATTTAATAAAATATTTCATACACCTATAACTAAAGATATTGATAAAAACAATATATCAATAATATGGAGTATAAGATTACCTAGAGTTTTATTAGCTTTTATTGTAGGTTCATCTTTATCTGTAAGTGGTGCTGTAGTTCAATCAATACTTAAAAATCCATTGGCATCACCATATACTCTAGGAGTGTCTTCTGGAGCTTCCCTTGGTGTAGGATTAGTTTTAATATCAGGTATTTATGTGCCTTTTATAGGCAAACTTGCTATGCCTTTCGTAGGTTTTTTATGTGGAGTTACAACGGTATTTTTTATTATTAGGTTTTCTTCTAAGGTAGATAAGGGAATGTCAAATAAAACTATAATTTTAGCAGGAATGGTTTTTTCTCTGTTTTTTAATGCTATATTAACAACGATAACTGCTTTAAACAGCGAAGATATAAAAAGTATTGTGCTTTGGCAAATGGGCTCTTTTGCTATGAAAGGATGGTCTTATGTTAAAGTCGGTATACCATTTTTCATTATAGGAATAATGGGTGTTATGTTTTATTTAAAAGAGATGGATATATTATCTTTTGGAGAAGATCAAGCTAAATCAGTTGGAGTAGATACATATAAAGTTAAAAAGAATTTACTGATTTTTTCTTCTGTTTTAACAGGAAGTGCTGTAGCTTTAAGTGGAGTAATAGGATTTATAGATTTAATAATTCCTCATATTATAAGAAAAATATTTGGAGCAAAACATAGTTATGTTATTCCCATGAGTGTAATATGGGGAGGATGTTTTATGGTTATTACAGATTTAATAGCAAGAACTATAGTAGTACCTTCAGAACTTCCAGTAGGGGCAATAACAGCATTAATTGGAGCACCGTTTTTTGCATACATATATTTTAAAAAATCTAAGTAGGTGATTTAATGTTAGAACTTAGAAATATTAATTGTGGATATGATAATATAGACGTTATAAAAAATATATCATTTAAAGTTAAAAGAGGAAATATGATTTCTATAGTTGGTCCTAATGGATGCGGTAAAAGTACACTTTTAAAAGCTATAGCTAAACTTATGAAATATAAGGGAGATATACTTTTAGACTCTAATAATATAAATAAATTAAGTAGGAAAGATATATCTAAAAAAATTGCACTTATGACTCAAACTAACGATGTTTATTTTTCTTATACCGTTTATGAAACAATATCTTTAGGAAGATATGCTTATTTAAAAGGTCCACTGTCCTCATTAAGAAAAGAAGATAAAGATATTATAAATAAAGCTATAGAGACTGTTGAATTAACTGACTTAAAAGATAAAGCTATAAATGAGCTATCAGGAGGACAACTTCAAAGAGTTTTTTTAGCAAGAGCTTTTACACAAGATCCGGAAGTTATTTTACTTGATGAACCAACAAATCATTTAGATTTAAAACATCAAATAGACATTTTAAATAATTTATGTGATTGGGCTAAAAATAATAATAAAATTGTAATATGTGTATTACATGACCTTAATTTAGCCAATATATTTAGTAATAAAGTTATAATGCTAAAGAGAGGACAAATTATAGGAGACGGCAGTCCTAAAAGTGTATTTATGGAAGACAAATTAAAGCATGTATATGATATAAATATAAGAAAATTTATGATAGAAGCATTGGAAAAATGGAAATAACAAATAAAAACTTTGTTCTTGACATAAAATAAATAAAAGTATTATATAAACTATAACTTTGTAAAAATATATTAATAATAGTATAATTATAAATGTTTACAATACCATAAACAATTTAAAAGTTTACTAGGATTTATTTAGTAATTTATAGATTTAAGTGAGGTTATGTATATGGAAAAAATATTATTAAAAAATGGACAAGAAGTTATAGTAAGAGAACCTAAAAAAGAAGAAGCACAAAAAATGATAGATTTTTATAATGTAGTAGGTGGAGAAACAGAATTTCTTTCATTTGGTAAAAATGAATTTAGTATGTCTTTAAAGGAATATGAAAGTTTTATAGAATCTACTAAAGCAGAGGATAACTCAGAAATATTAATAGCTAAAGTAGATAATGAAATAATTAGTATAGGAACTATTACTTCTACTCAAAAAGCAAAAGGAAAACATGTAGGGACTTTAGGAATAGTTATATCAGAAAAATATTGCAATATGGGGTTAGGAACAAAAATTATAAAAAAACTTATAAGCTTAGCAAAAGAAAATGGAATTACTAAAAAAATTAATCTTGATACAAATGAAACTAATCATAGAGGAATACATTTATATAAAAAACTTGGTTTTAAAGAAGAAGGAAGATTAAAAAACGAGAATTATATGAATGGAGTTTATAGTGATATAATCGTAATGGGACTAATGATTTAAAAGTCTTGATGTTTTTGATTTAATATTTTATACTTATATTAAAATAGAATAATAGCTAGGGGTGCCGTTAAGGCTGAGACAACACCCTTATTACCTGATTTGGATAATCCCAACGGAGGAAAGCTTAACGTATAGAAATTTATATACTTTTATTAACAATATATAATAATCATATATTTTAAACTATATTCCTTATTGGAGTATAGTTTTTTTATTTTGCAAAATTTTATCATTAGGTATAGAAAAATAAATTAAATTCACTAGTTATTTATTTGAATGTATCTAAGAAAAGTGGGAGGAAAAATTATGGAGTTTTCAGAGTATTTATTTAAAGAAGCTAAACCAATATGGGACGAGTATTTGAATCATCCTTTTATAAAAGAATTAGGAGAAGGAACATTACCTAAAGAGAAGTTTAAAAGTTATCTTATACAGGATTATTTGTACCTTAAAGAGTATTCAAAAGTATTTTGTATAGGAGTTGTTAAGGCTACTACTATGGATGAAATGAAGTTTTTTTATAATTCTATAAAAGGAGCAATGGAAGACGAAACTGAATCTCATATAATGTACTTAAAAGGTTTTGGAGTAAACCTAAGTAAAGCAGAATTTATGGAGAAAGAACTTGTTACATTAAATTATACAAACTATATGCAAGCTGTAGGTTTGAAAGGAGACTTAATAGAGACTGCCATAGCAACTCTTCCCTGTACATGGAGTTATAGTTATGTAGGAAAATATGTTGCTGAAAAGTATAAAGACAAGCTAGAAGATAATTTTTATAAAGGATGGGTAGATACATATAATTCAGAAGGCTATGATAAGTTCACAGAAGAGTGGATAGATTATACAAACAAGATATGTAAAGACATAAGTGAAGAAAAAAAGAAGAAATTATTAGATATATTTTTAAAGTGTAGTATTTATGAAAAACAATTTTGGGACATGGCATATAAGGAGGTTAAATAATGGATATAAAAAACATACTTATAATGGTAGTAAGCATAGTGTTTTTAGGCATTTACTTAGCTAAGTTAAGAAAAACTAAAATTACAACTAAGTCTATGGTAGTAGTAGCAATGTTTAGTGCATTGTCTTATATATTATATATGATTCAATTTATAAAATATCCTCAAGGAGGAGGCATAAGTTTATTTTCCATGCTTCCTGCAATGATTCTTTCTATAGTATATGGTACATCAGAAGGACTTACTTGTGGATTAATATTCGGACTTTGTAAACTATTAAATGGAGCAGTAATAATTCATCCAGCTCAGTTTTTATTAGATTATATATTATCTACTATGGCCTTAGGGTTAGCAGGAGTATTTGGAAATGACAAAAAATCTAAAATGATATTAGGATGTTTACTTGCAGTAGTTGTTAGTGTATCTATAAATATAGTATCTGGAGCTGTATATTTTGGTCAGTATGCACCAGAGGGAATGAACGTATGGGTTTATTCTTTTATCTATAATGCAACTAGTGCAGGAGTTGAAGGATTACTTACAACTGTAGTTGTAGTACTACTTCCTATAAAAAAACTTAAAACAGTAGTTAATTTAAATTAAAAAGATTATGTAATATTAAAACAGATAAAAGGGAGTCTTAGATAAGACTCCTTTTTTAGATTATATAAATTTACATTTTTATTTACTTAGACAAAAAATATTAGAGTATACCAAATTTAATATAAAAGTATTAGTGTCTTCATATTATTTCAAGTAAAATAAAATACTTACAAAAATACGAATTATATTACTTACTTTTATTAAAACATTCGACTTTTTTCTTCAAGTTATGTTATAATTATTCTAAATCTTAAGGCATTAAGTAAACTTATTTAAACTTGGAGGAATGAAAATGAAAGATAAAAGAAATGAGCTTTTGTACAGTTTAGATGGAAGACCGCCACTTAAATCAGCAATACCATTAGGGTTACAACATGTTTTAGCAATGTTTGTTGGTAATGTAACTCCTATAATAATAATATCTAATGTTCTTAAATTACCAGTAGAGCAGAAAGCATTTCTAATTCAATGTGCAATGTTCGTTGCAGGGATTGTATCTTTAATACAATGTTATCCAATAGGACCTGTAGGATCAAAACTTCCAATTATAATGGGAACAAGTTTTGGATTTTTACCAGTATGTATAGCTATATCAGGGAAATATGGACTTTCTGGAGTTCTTGGAGCAGCTTTAGTTGGTGCAGTTTTTCAAGTAATATTAGGATTCTTTTTAAAGCATATCAGAAAATATTTTCCACCTTTAATAACAGGAATAGTTTTATTTTCAATAGCACTATCTTTAGTTTCCACAGGAGTTAAGTATTTTGCAGGTGGAGTAGGTGCACCAGATTTTGGATCAATTGAAAACTTAATGTTAGGTTCTATAGTGTTAGTAATAGTTTTAGGATTGAAACAATTTACTAAAGGGATAACTAGTATGTCATCAATTCTTATAGCACTAATAATTGGATATATAATAGCAGTATTTATGGGGAAAGTTGATTTTAGTTCTGTTGCAAATACAAATTGGGTTTCTATACCAATACCTTTTAAATTTGGAGTAGAATTTCATTTAGATGCTATAGTATCAATGGGTATAATATTTGTTATTTCTACTATTGAAACAGTAGGTAATACATGTGGTATAGTTTCTGGAGGTCTTGGGAAAACAGCTACAGATGAACAAGTATCAGGAGCAGTTGTAGCTGATGGAGTAGGAACTGTTTTTGCTGCTATTTTTAATGTGCTTCCAAATACAGCTTATAGTCAAAACGTAGGAATTATAACTATGACTAAAGTAATAAATAGATTTTCTGTAGCTACAGGAGCGGTTTTTTTAGTTTTATGTGGACTATTTCCTAAAATAGGTGCAGTAATAGCCTTAATGCCAGCTAGTGTTTTAGGGGGAGCAGCCCTTGTTATGTTTAGTATGATGTTAGTTAGTGGAATAAATCAAATAACTGAAGAACCTTTAGTTGGAAGAAATGCTGTAATATTTGCTGTATCTTTAGGAATAGGTGTTGGATTTAGTTTAGTACCGGATGCATATAAGAATTTACCACATATGATGCAAATGCTATTTGAAGGGGGAGTAGCTGTATCTACAATAATAGCTATCTTTTTAAATCTTATATTACCTAAGGATATAGAAATAAATAAATCAAAATCGAATACTGTAAGTAATATGTCTAAATAAATATCACAATGGAGGTATAAAATGTTTACTATATCAAAGTTAGTTAAACCTAAAACTTTAGAAGAAGCATATGATACTTTAGTTTCTAAAAAAAATAATACAATTTTAGGTGGTTGCGCATTTTTAAGGTTAGGTTCTAAAAGAATACAAACAGCCATTGACCTTGAATATTTAAATTTAAATTACATAAAAGAAGATAAGGAATTTATAGAAATAGGAGCATATTCTACACTTAGAGATTTGGAAACAAATGTTTCTACAAAAGGTGCTTTTAACGGAGTTTTAAAAAAAGCTTTAAAAGATATAATAGGTATTCAATTTAGAAATGTAGCTAATATAGGTGCTACTGTATTTTCTAAATATGGATTTTCTGATGTAAATACCTCCTTACTTTGTTTAGATACAGAAGTGGAGCTTTTTAAAGCTGGAAGAATGAGTTTAGAGGAATTTTTAAAAAGGCCTTATGAAAAAGATATATTAACTAAAGTTTTTATAAAAAATAATAAAAGAGTTGGAGTATATAAAAGTCATAGAAATTCTAAAAGTGATTTTCCAGTTTTAAATGTAGCTGTATCAAAATTAGAAAATGATTGGAAAATTGTAGTTGGAGCAAGACCTAGAGGAGCTAAAATAGCTTTAAAAGCTTCTGAAGCTTTATCAAAAGAGGAAAATTTGAATGCATATAATATAGAAAAAATAGTAGAAATTGCATCAAATGAATTGGATTTTGGAAGTAATATGAGAGCTTCTTTAGAATATAGAAAAGCTTTATGTAAAGTTCTTTTAAAAAGAGCTATTATGGAGGTAGTAGAATGCAGATAGAACTTATTGTAAATAATAAAAAACATAATTTAAAAGTAGATTGTGATGAACTTTTAATAGATACTTTAAGAAAAGCAGGATATTTAAGTGTTAAAAGAGGATGTGACACTACTTGCTGTGGGCTATGTACTGTATGGGTAGATGAAAAACCTACACTGTCTTGTTCTACACTTTCAGTAAGAGCTGACGGAAAGAAAATAACTACAATGGAAGGAATACAAACTGAAGCTAAAAAGTTTGCAAAAATACTTACAGAAGAAGGAGCAGAACAATGTGGCTTTTGTAGCCCTGGGTTTGTAATGACTGTTGTAGCTATGAAAAAAGAATTAAATAATCCTACAGATGATGAAATTAAAGAATATTTAGCAGGAAATCTTTGTAGATGTACAGGATACTTAGGTCAATTAAGAGCAGTTAAAAAATATTTGGAGGTACAACAGTAATGAAGCATATAGGAAAAAGTTATCCTAAGATAGATGGTATGTTTATTGCTACAGGTAAACCAGGATATACAAATGATATTGCTATGAAAGAGTGTCTTGTTATAAAAATACTGAGAAGTCCTCATGCTTATGCAAAAATAAAGTCTATAGATACTAAAATAGCAGAAAATATTGAAGGAGTAGAATGCATCTTTACATACAAAGATGTTCCTAATGAAAGATTTACTTTAGCAGGACAATCTTACCCTGAGCCGTCTCCTTATGATAGACTAATATTAGATCAAGTTGTAAGATATGTAGGAGATGAGGTTGCTATAGTAGCTGCAGTAGACGAAAAAACTGCACTTAAAGCTATGAAACTTATAAAAGTTGAATATGAAATTTATGAACCTGTATTAGATTTTGAAAAAGCTACAGAAAGTAAATCTATAGTCCATAAAGAAGATAACTTACATTGTAATATAGATTTAGGAATGGATATAGAAAAAAATATAATTTGTTCTCATAATGAAGAGTTTGGAAATGTGGAAGAAGAAATAAAAAAATGTGATGTAGTTGTTGAAGAAACTTATTATACACAAGCACAAGCTCATGCTATGATGGAAACATATAGAGCTTTTAGTTATATAGATCATACTGGAAGATTAGTTGTTGTTACTTCAACTCAAATACCTTTTCATGTAAGAAGACATTTATCTAGAGCATTAAATATACCTTCTAGTAAAATAAGAGTTATAAAACCTAGAATTGGTGGTGGATTTGGAGGAAAACAGACTGCAGCAGTAGAAATATTTACAGGACTTGTAACTTTAAAAACTGGAAAACCATCAAAAATCATATATGATAGAAAAGAAACTTTTACTACAACTACAAGTAGACATGCTATGAGATTAAAAGTAAGAGTAGGTGCAGATAAAGGTGGAACTATAAAGGTTGTTGATATAGATGTATTGTCAGATACAGGGGCATATGGAGAACATGCACCAACTACATTTTGGGTAGTAGGTCAAAAGACATTACCACTTTATAATAAAACTACTGCTGTTAGATTTAAAGGGAATGTAGTTTATACAAATAAAATGCCAGCAGGAGCACTTAGAGGATATGGGGCTACTCAAGGTACTTTTGCTCTAGAGTGTGCTATAAACGAACTTGCATTAAAACTAAATATAGATCCTACTTTATTAAGACTTAATAACTTAATGAGAGAAGGAGAAAAATCTATAGCTTATGGAGGAAAAAGTTTTAGTAGTACTACTCTTCATAAGTGTATTGAAAAAGGTAAAAAGATGATAGGATGGAGTGAAAAATATCCATCAAAAGAAATTAGTGAAAACAAAGTTAGAGCTGTAGGAATGGCTGTAACAATGCAAGGATCAGGAATTGCCAATATAGATTCAGCATCAGCTAGAATAAGACTTAATGATGATGGGACTTATACTTTGTATATAGGATCTACTGATATGGGAACTGGAAGTGATACAATACTTTTACAAATGGCAGCAGAAATTTTAGAAACTTCAATGGAAAACATAACAGTTGTAGCTGCAGATACCGATACTTCACCCTATGATCCAGGATCATATGCTTCAAGTACTACCTATGTAACAGGAATGGCAGTTGTTAAAGCAGCAGAAGAATTAAAGAAAAAAATAATTAAATCTGCTAGTGAATTTTTAAAAGTTTCTAAAGATGAAATTGAATTTAGTAAAAATATAATAGTTAATATGAAAGATGAAAGTAAATTAAGTTTAAAAGAATTTTCTGGAGCAATTTTATTAGGACCTAGTGGTACTCAATTAATAGGAAGAGGAAGTTATGGAAGTCCAATATCTCCACCACCTTTTATAGCAGGTTTTGCAGAAATTGAGGTAGATAAAGAAACAGGAAAGATAGATTTACTAGATTATGTAGCAGTAGTAGATTGTGGTACTGTTATAAATAGAAATCTTGCTATAATGCAAGTAGAAGGTGGAATTGTCCAAGGAATAGGAATGGCAATGTATGAAGATGTAAGATATAACTACAAAGGCAAAATGGATACAGATTCTTTTATGCAATATAAAATACCTTGTAGAAAAGATATTAAAAGTGTTAGAGTAGACTTTGAAGAGAGCTATGAAAAAACTGGACCTTTTGGTGCAAAATCTATAGGGGAAGTAGTTATAAATACACCGCCTCCTGCAATAGCGGCAGCAGTTAAAAATGCAGTAGGTGTTAACATAAGAACCTTGCCTATTACTTCAGAAAAAGTTTTTATGGCAATGGAAGAAAAATAACAATAAAGGTTCTGAATTTACTTTGTAAGTTTCAGAGCCTTAAAATTTGAGGTGGTTAATCTATGGAAAATATATTTAATATAAATAAAAATAGTATTACATCTATAGTAGGAGCAGGTGGTAAAACTAGTCTTATGTTTAAATTAGCTAAGGACTTTAAAAGTAAAAACAAAGTTTTAGTTACTACTACTACTAAAATTTATAAACCTCAGAAAAACCAATATGATTTTATAGAATTTGGAAATGAAAACTTTTATAAGATAAAAGATTTAAAAGAAAAAGGGATTTATGTATATGGTTTAAAACTAAATGAATTAAATAAAATAATAGGGGTAGACCCTATAGAGTGTAGCACATTTATAAATTATTTTGATTATATTTTTGTAGAAAGTGATGGTTCTAAAGAAAAGCCTTTAAAGGGGTGGGAAAGTTTTGAACCAGTTGTTTGTAATAAAAGTGAAAAAACTATAGGAATATTTGATATAAAAACTATAGGAATGATTATAGAAGAAAATAATATTCATAGAATTGATAAATTTTTAGATTTAACAAAAGCCAAAATAAAAGAGAAGATGACAGTAGACTATGCTTCTAAATTAATACTTAATAAAAATGATGGTTTATTTAAAAATGCAAAAGGTGAAAAAATATTATATATAAATAAAGTTGAAAATAATGAAGATAAGCTTCATGTAAATAGATTAAGGAATGCATTATTAAAGAATGATCTAAAATATATAGATTCCATTATATGTGGGAGTATAAAGAATAATTGCTTTGAAAAAATATATTAGGAGTGTTTTATTATGGTTACTGCAATAATAATGGCATCAGGTTTTAGTAAAAGAATGGGTAAGAATAAACTTATGATGAATTTTAAGGGTAAACCTATTATAAAGCATGTTATAGATAACATAAAAAATATTTGTTTCAATGAAATAATTTTTATAGGTAGAGATAAAGATGTTTTGGATATAGCTAAAAAGGAAGGATTAAATACTTTTGAAAATACAAAAGCATATAAAGGTAAAAGTGAAGCTATAAAGATTGCTGTAAAAAATGCAAAAACTAGTGATGGATATATGTTTTTAGTAGGAGATCAGCCTTTTATAGATGAAAAAACTATAAAAACTTTATTAGATGTTTTTGAAAAAAATAAGGATAAAATAATTATTCCTAAATATAGAGGTAGAAAAGGAAACCCCACAATTTTTCCTTTTAAATATAAAGATGATTTAATGAAAATAACTGGTGATGAAGGAGGAAAGACTATAATTAATTCTAATCTAGATAAAAGGATATTTGTCCAAATAAATAGTGAAAAACCTCTTATAGATATTGATACTATGGAAGAATATAAAAAATTAGTAGGTGGATTATATGGATAAATCTATAACAGCTATAAAGAGTACTAGAAGATATATTATTAAAAAATAGATTGTAGGTGATTAAATGGAAGATATAATTTTAAAGGAAGTTTATAATAATATAAAAAAGGGAAAAGAGATAGCACTTGTTACTATAACAGAAAGTTTAGGGTCTACTCCAAGGAAAAAAGGTTCTATAATGGCAGTTAAAGAAGATGGTGATATATTAGGATCTGTAGGGGGAGGCAGTATTGAAAACTCAATAATTATAGAAGCACAAAAATGTATAAAAAATGGTGAAAATAAAAATTTTCATTATAAGTTAAATGATAAAGGAACTATAGGAATGAACTGTGGAGGGGAAGTAAAAGGATTTATAAAAGTTTTTTCTCCTAGTAAAAAATTAATAATAGTAGGAGCAGGTCATATAGGAAGAGAAGTATATAAAATAGGAAGTTTATTAGGATTTCATACTGTTGTAGTTGATGACAGAAAAGAATATTTTAATGATAAATATTTTCCTAATGTAGATGAAATAATTTCTGATAACACTGAAGAAAAACTTAAAAGTTATAAAATAAATAAAAATTCATATATAGTTATAGCCTCTAGAAATGAAGAAGAAGATACTAAGGCTTTAAGAGCAGTTTTAGGTAAAGATGCTTCATATATAGGAATGATAGGAAGTTCAAAGAAAGTCTTAAAAGTAAAGAATAGATTACTTAAAGAAGGTTTTTCAAAAGATGAACTTGAAAAAGTTTATGCTCCTATAGGGCTAAATATATCTTCAGAAGATCCAGTAGAAATTGCTTTTGGAATATTAGGTGAAATATTACTTATAAAAAACAAAGGAAGTTTAGAGCATTTAAAGGATTTGAAGAAAGCTAAATTATAATAAAAATTAGGAGAAAAATTTATGAATAAAAGCATAAGAAAAATATTTTATATATTTTTTATAATAATTATTACAAATATATTTATAGTAGGCTGTGGTAGTAAAGAAAAAAAAGATAACAATATAATAATAAGTGCTGCAAGTAGTCTTCAGGACCCTATTAAAGAAATAATTAATAATTTTGAAAAAGAAAATAATATAAAAGTAGATTTAAATCTAGCTTCTTCTGGAAAATTAGAAAAGCAAATAGAAAGAGGTGCTCCAGCGGACTTATTTATGTCAGCGGATCCCTTAAATGTAAAAAGACTTATTGATAAAGGATTGATAGATAAAAATTCCTATGAAAATTTTTTATCAAATGATATTGTTTTAATAGCTAATAATAAAGTAACTAATATAAATTCTTTAGATGATTTAAAAAATAAAGAAGTAAGTATTGTTATAGGTGAAACTACAACTGTTCCTGTAGGGATTTATGGAAAAGAAAGTTTACAAAATTTAAAAATATGGGATACTATAAAAGATAAAATTGTTTTTGCAGCTAATGTAAAGCAGGTATTAAATTATGTTGAAAAAGGAGAAGCAGAAGTAGGAATAATATACGAAAGTGATTCTTTAGATTTGAAAAATAGTCATGTGGTAACAAAAATACAAAGCAATACTCATAAAGAGATATTTTATGGCTTAGGATTTATAAAAAGCAGTAGCAAAAAAGATAAAGTAGATAAATTTATAAAATATATAAAGAATAATAAAAGTAAAGAAATATTTAATAAATATAAATTTAAGGTGTTGAAATAATAATATGATAATAAATGCAATTTTAATATCTTTAAAGGTTGTTTTTATTGCTACATTTTTTAGTTTTATGATGGGCATAATTTTAGGTAGGTTTTTTACTAAGTATGATTTCAAATTTAAATCATTAATAGAAACTATTATACTTTGTCCAATGTTTTTACCACCATCAGTTTTAGGATATTTATTACTTATACTTATAGGGAAGAATGGAATTATAGGCAAATTTCTATATGATACTTTTAAAATACAATTGGTATTTACTTGGCAAGGGGCAGCTATAGCTGCTTTTGTTGTGTCATTTTCAATAATGTATAACACTTGTAAATCAACCTTTAATAGTTTAAATCCTTGCTATGAAGAATCTGCTAAAGTTATGGGAGCAAGTGAATATATAATATTTAAAGATATTATTCTTCCTTTAAGCAAAAGAGGAATTATAACAGGATTAATACTATCATTTGCTAGAGCTTTTGGAGAGTTTGGAGCAACTATTATGGTAGCAGGGAATATACCTTCAAAAACTCAAACAGTACCCATGGCAATTTATTATGCAGTAGAGAGCGGAAATACAAAAGATGCAAATATTATGATGATATTTACTATTGTTTTAGGAATGCTACTTGTAATTATAACTAATAAGATTTTAAAGAATGTAAATACATATAATTAGACAAGTTGATTGGGGAGAGATTAAAGTGGAAAAAATTAAAGTTCAAGAAGCGGTAGGAAAAGTTTTGTGTCATGACATAACAATGATAATTCCGGGGAAAGTGAAAAAGAGAGCTTTTAAAAAAGGTCATATTATAAAAGATGAAGATATAGATGTTTTACTTTCAATAGGAAAAGATAATATATATGTTTTTGAAAAACAAGAAGGAATGTTACATGAAAATGATGCAGCAAAGAGATTAAAAAAATTAGTAGCTGGTGAAGGATTAGAATTTAGTGATTTAAGTGAAGGAAAAATCACTTTCATAGCTAAGTATGATGGATTAGTAAAAATAAATAAAGAGGAATTGTTTAAATTAAACTATTTAGGTGAGATTTGTTTTTCAACTATACATAACAATACTCCTGTTAAAAAGGGACAAAAACTTGCAGGAATTAGAGTAATTCCACTTATTATAGATGAAAACAAAATATTAGAAGCAGAAGATAAAATAAAAGAAAAAATAATTAAAGTTGTTCCTATAAAAAGTAAGAAAGTTGGAATAGTTACAACAGGAAACGAAGTTTATTATAAAAGAATTAAAGATGCTTTTAGTCCAGTAATAAAGGATAAAGTAGGAGAATACAACTGTGAGGTTATAAGGCAAAAGATACTTCCAGATGATAAAGAAAAAATATCTTCTGCTATAAAAGAATTTATAGATGAGGGAGCAGAGTTAATAGTTTGTACAGGAGGAATGTCAGTAGATCCAGATGATGTTACTCCAGGAGCTATAAAAAATACAGGAGCAAATATTATTTCATATGGTTCACCAGTACTTCCAGGAGCTATGTTTTTAGTATCTTACTATAACAATATACCTATATTAGGACTTCCAGGATGTGTTATGTATAATAAAAGAACAGTTTTTGATTTAGTCCTTCCAAGGGTTTTAGCAGAGGAAAGACTAGAATATAAAGATATAATAGAATATGGACATGGAGGATTTTGTATGAATTGTGAAATTTGTAATTTCCCTAAATGCGGCTTTGGTAAGGGAGTATAAAAAATAGTAACAATTTTTATTTTAAATAAATATTATATATAAGTAATATATAATTAGGTGATACTTTTGTATAAAAAAGGGGATTTTCATATACATTCTACAGCTTCTGATGGAGAATTTAATCCTGAAGAAATAATAAAAATTTCCAAAGAAAGAAAAGTAGATATAATTTCAATAACTGACCATAATACAACTAAAAGTATAGAAGAAGCTATTTACTATGGGGAAAAATACAAAATTAAAGTTATACCAGGAGTAGAGATATCAACAAGATATAAAGGAAGTAAAGTTCATATATTAGGATATTTTAGAAGTGATATGTATAAAAAAAATTCATTTAAAAGATACTTAAAACTTATAAAAAATCATAATATAAAAAAATTGAAAAATAGTTTAAAAGGTATAATTAATATCAATATAGGTAGTAATAGGTTATCAACAGTTTCAGGAATAAAATTATTAAAGCTATTTGATGCATTAGTTGTATTAGCTCATCCAGTTTCTATTGATAAGAAATATGTTGATGAGATTATGAAATTAGATTTTGATGGAATAGAAGCAAAACATTATAGAAACAAACTAGAAGATACAGAGTATTTTATAAATAAAGCTATAGAAAATAATATGTTTTATACTGCTGGATCCGATTTTCATAACACTAATCCTAAAGATTTAAAACATGGTATCATTGGAGATGTGTTTTTAAACTCTGAAGAAATATAAATATTTTTAAATAATTTATTTTATTAGAAGAATGTATATGTAAAAAAGCAGAATTTAATTTTTAAATTTAAAAATAAAGAGAATTACCAAAGAAATCTGGTAATTCTCTTTTTTATTATAAAGAATTTAATAATTTTTTAAATTATAAATCTGGGTCTATATTTAAAATAGTTTTTGTAACAGAAGAATCTGTTAATGAAGTTATAGTTACTATAAAGTTATAAAGTTTTCCTTTTTCAGCATCTTGTGGTATATCAACGTTTAAACTAACATCTTTTTCTTCATAAGGAGAAAGATCTTTTAATTCATCTAGAGAACTTGAAAAAGGTTCATTAGCTTCTACATCCGCTACCTTTATATTATCGATATAAAGTTTATAAGGTAGCTCTGCAGGTTGTATAGATATAGAAAAGCTATCTATACCTTTACTAGTATTTGTAAGAATATCTAATAAAGTTACATTAGCCCCAGCAGGAGAAACTTTGAATAGTGTATTTTCATCTACTCTATCTAGTATATTAGGAAGAAATGATAAGCTAGGTGGCATCATAACTGTAAATGGTGCAGAAGTTTCACCGCTATAAACTTTTGTATTAGATAAATTATTTTCATATTGAATTGCTGTAGCTTGTATATTAATTGTAGTACCTGCAGGTAAATTTTCAGCAGTTTTCAAGGTGAATTTTACAAATCCTGATATACTAGGGTTTAAGGTGTTAACAGCAGCTATAAGAGAATCATTTTCAGGATCATATAAAACTGTTGCTAAACTTTTTTCATCTATTGAAACTAGAGTATATTTATCTCCTAATGGAATAGAAATTGCACCATTTCTTAATAGCACAGAACTATCATTTAGAAAATCTAATTTAACTTGAATTTCTTCATTACTTCCAGCTATTATTGTAGATTTAAAGAAATCAGAGGATGATTTAATCTTACCTGTCAAATCTAATTCCATATTAGGATGAAAAACAGTTATATTTAAATTTTTAGAAATTGTTTTGGTTGTCCCGCCATCTAGAATATCATCAAAATAAACTTTAGCTCTATTTCTTTCTACAGAGGATATTGCGCCTATTGCTTTATCTGCATTTTGTATGGTAGCAGTAAATGAATAAATAATTGTTATTTCTTCAGAAGTTGCATCTACTATAGCTTCTTCAGGAAAGATTACTTTATTATCTTCTAGTGTAGGAATTATTGCTAGTCCATTTCTTTTTGCTGTATTTTGTACATAAACTTGACCATCAGGTAAAATATCTTCCATTTTTAAATTATAAGCAGTTGTGCCTTCAGGAATAACTACGTTAATATCATATTCTACTTGAGAACCAACTATTAAGTTATTACTTTCGCTTGTTTTGGAAATAGAGATATTTTTACTTTTCATTGTTACAGAATTTTCAAATATAGCATCTGTATATTGGAAATTTTCTTCATTAGGGTCAAATACTTGAGAATAAGGTGCTGTATTAAAAGCTTTTTTAGTTATTACTGTATCTGGAGCTATATTATCTTTTACTGTTACTTGATAGTTTAATACGATTCCTTGACCAACATAGAGACTTTCTATTGGGATTTCTATACTATTTTCTGTTATTATAGGATCTGATGAAGAACCATTACCAGTTATAGAAATAGAGTTTTCATTTAATATTAAATGTTCAGAGTCAAATTCATCAATAAGGCTAAAATCAAAGGCGTCAGTCTCAGTTCCTAAAGCATTAGTGTTAGTTATTATAGTTACGCAAGTATAGGTTTCACCAGCTTTTATGGCGTTGATATTATTACCAGATACATCTTTAAATATAGAAAAATTAGGTTCACCTATTTCTAAAGATATTTGGTCTCTATCGCTATAGGATAAAGACTTTGTGTTTATACCTTTTAGTTTAAGAAGATTATTGTCAGCACCTGAATTTCCTAAGTTGTCTACAGGAACTTTGAAAGTTATTTGGGTTGTAGAATTTGAAGGTATATCTCCCATAGGAAAACTTACTCCGTGTGGATCAATAAGTTCAGGGGTTAAGCCTTCAGGAGTATATCCAGAATAATTGTATTCGATATTATCAATAGGATCTAAAGATAATGGGAAAAAGTCATCTATAAATATATCCTTTTGTATAGCTTCTATATCTTCTGCATCGTAGAATAAAGAGAATTCTGCTAAATCATTTGGAGCTAATCTGTCTATAAGCTTAGGAGTTCCATCTCTGTAATATATATTTAAGAGTTCTTTTGTGACAGTAGGAGTTTCAATATAAAGAGCTCTACTTGCAGAGCCTTGTATATTAATTCCTAAAATAAAATTAAAAGCAGCTAAAGAGACTTGATTTACGAAAACATCTCCACTTACCACAGGAGTATCAGCTACATAAATATAAGAGTCTTTAACTAAAGTAGTAATAGTTACAGTTTCTTTAGTATTTGCTTCTTTGTTACCAATATTATAAATTATTTTTGTAATTTTATTTTCAGTATCATTTTCAACAGAATCTGGTATAAGAGAACTTGATATATATTCTAGTCCATCAGGAAGAGAGTCTATTATTTCAATATCATTTAAGTCATAATATTCTCCAATTTCATAAGTGAAAGAAAAAAGTATATTTTCATTTACATCAGTTTCAGATTTACTAGATGATTTTGTAACTTGAATATCTAGGGCTTTAGAATAAGAAAATTCTTCTATAAATTCTTCTTCACCTTCAATAGAACCTCTAGTTTGGAGAGAAGTTCCATGATTTATAACTTCGCCGGTGTTGTTTTGAAGTTTATTCCATATAGCTGTGTCAAAGGTAACAGTATTTTCGCTTTCATTAGATAAAGTTACATTATTAAAAGTTAGTCTAGTAATTAGATTACCTTCTCCGTCTGTAATTTGATTTACAAATGGAGTTGAAAGTTCATCGCTGTTAGGACCTGTTGCAATAACATTTCCAATATATCTAATGCCATCTGGTAGAGTTAAAACAATATTTACTAGTGAGTCTTCTCTAGAGTTGTTTTCTATTACAGCAGTAGTTTTATAAGGGTGAGTCCAATTTTGTTCAGATTGAGATGTGCCAGCGCCTTTTAATACTTCACCAGGAATATTTATATTAATGCTAAATCTTACAGCTTTAAATATCATATTTATAGAGCTACTATAATTTTCGTTACCAACATCAAAATCGCCCCTTGGCATAGTATCAATACTTGCTTCAATTAATGATATAGGAAAAACATAATCAAATGGGATTTCACTTTCATCACTAAAAGTTAATGAACTTTTTACAGTAAAAGAAAAGGTGAAATCAAGTTCATTAGGAGCTAAGTCCTTTATATTTGTCCATTTAACTATAGTTTCATTATTATCATTTTTAATTTTTGAAGTTGGTGATATTTCGGAAGAATCAAATTCTATACCATCCGGTAATGTTAAAGATAAGGAAAGATTATAAGCTCTATCTTCTAAATTTTGGTTTTGTATATTAACACTAAGATTTTTACTTCCGCCTAAAAGTAAAGGTAAATCATCAGGATTTTGGTTTAAAATCATTACAAATTTACTTGGGTCAAACATTAGTTCACCTTCTTTTAAATTTAAGATTCAATTCTTCTATTTATAATATGAAAATTTCTATTATTGTGTTATAAAAAATTGTGTCACCATATATTAAACTTTCATATTATATATAAGAATGCATTAATTTAAAAGAATTTAGGAGGAATTATAGATGGCCGTTGAAGATGTAAGACAAGATATGTATAAATTAGGACAATCAGAAGAAAAATCCATACAAGATTTAGCAGAAGAAATAAGATTAGATTTACAATTACAACCTAATGAAAATCTAGAAGGTGGAACAGTTTATGGTAAAGTAGTTGATGAAGAAGGAAATCCCATAGAAAATTCATTAGTAAAAATAATGAGCAATGATTATGAACCATTAGCCCATGCATTTACCGCAGCGGACGGAAGTTATGTATTTAGCCCATTTCCAGCAGGGAATAACTATAGAATATTTGCTATATCTGATGGATATAAATTACAAGAACAAATCCAATTTAACTTACTTTCCAATCAACAAGTGGAAAAGAACTTTCAACTAGAAGTAGATCCTAATGCATCTAACGGAATAATTGCCGGAGATATATTCGATAATACAACAGGTCAGCCAATAGAAGGTGCAGTAGTTAAATTATACCAAGTAGATGACCAGCAAGTAGAAACATTATATGCATTAACTTACACAAATGAATATGGTCAATATGTATTTAGAGAGTTAGAACAAGATAATTATATAGTAAGAATAACAGCTTTAGGATATCAGCCTGCAGCTACAAATGTTGTTATTGATCAACCAGGACAAATTGCAAATGTAATAAGTAATTTACAAGTAGATACAGCTACGGAAAGAGGTACTGTAAGTGGTCTTATTACAGATGACAATAATCAACCAATAGCACAAGCTGATGTTATCCTTTATGAAGTTAAGGAAGATGATAGCCTTAATCCAGTTGCTTTTACTAAGACTAATGATCAAGGTGCATACCTATTTATCAACGTTGCTAGAGGAGATTACAAAATCAAATCTAATAAAATGGTTGATATTACAGTATAAAAATATGTTTATTTTTGAAAAAGATGCTGACCTAAAGTTGGTATCTTTTTTATTGTGTAAAAAGTTATAAATTTTTTAGTATAGTAGTGTATATTATTGTTTTTGTTGTAGTAAATGGATAAATTCTTAATTCTTTATTAAAAGTAAATTTATAAGCCATAAATCTGATACAATATATTATAAAATGTTAAATATTTTATAATATCTTTTTAAGATAGGTAATATATAGTTAAAGTAAATGAAAAAACGTATATTTGTTTTTTATGGGGAGGAAAAGTATGAAAACATTCTTGAGTGATAATAGTTCAGCAGTACATCCTAAAATTTTAGAAGCAATAATAAAATGTAATAAGAAACATGAAGTGCCTTACGGAGATGATATATATACTAAAAGAGCAGTAGAAAAATTTAGGAAAATATTTGGTAAAAATGTAGATGTATATTTTGTTACCAATGACATTGCTGCTAATGTTATAGGAATTTCTAGTATGGTAGAGCCTTCAGAAACTGTTATATGTATCGATAATTCTAAGACAAATAAATGTAAAACTTTAGAAAAAATTACAAAATCAAAAATAAGTTATGTAAAAGGCGAAAATGGGAAAATTACAATTGATAGCTTAAAAGATTTTCTTAGAAGTATAGAAACAGAGAAGGAAGTTAAACCTAAAGTGGTATCCATCACTCAAGCCACAGAAATTGGAACTGTATATTCTTTAAAAGAAGTAAGGGAGTTATCTAATTTTGTTCATGAAAATGGATTATTATTACATGTTGATGGAGGAAGAATATGTAATGCAGCTGTAAGTTTAGGGGTTAGCTTAAAAGATATGATAAAAGAAACTGGAGTAGACTTACTCTCTTTCGGTGGTACTAAAAATGGAATGATGTTTGGAGAAGCTATAATTTCTTTTAATAGAGATTTAACTAAAAATCTTAAATTTATTATAAAGCAAGATATGCAACTTATTTCTAAAATGAGATATGTATCAGCTCAATTTATAGCTTATTTAGAAGATAATCTTTGGAAAAAGAATGCTCAAAAATCAAATTGTATGGCTAAAATTTTAGAAGCAGATTTAAGAGCTATTGAAAAGGTTGAAATAATAGAAAATGTTCAAGCTAACATGATTTTTGCAAAGCTTCCTAGAGAATGGATTGATAAACTAAGAAATAATCTATATTTTTGTATAGTAAATGAAGAAAAAAATATAATAAGAATGATTACTTCTTTTGATACAACCATTGAAGATGTGAATAAATTTGTAACTGAATTAAAGAGATTACAAGATTCTTAAATTTTAAATATATGTTTAAAATTTTTTATAAAAATAGATAATTATTTAGAGTAAACAGGAGGTGAAATATATGAAAGAGAATATTTTGGTAGTAGATGATGAAAAGGAAATAGTTGAGCTTATAGAGGTCTATTTAAGGAATAACTATAATGTGTTTAAATGTTTTAATGGTGAAGAAGCACTAGATACAATGAAAAATAATAAAATAGATTTAGCTATAGTTGATATTATGATGCCTAAAATAGATGGATATAATCTTATAAATGAAATAAGAAAAGAAAGCAATATTCCTATAATAATAGTTTCTGCTAAAGTTCAAGGACATGAAAAAGTTATTGGATTACACACAGGAGCAGATGATTATGTAACTAAACCCTTTGATCCTTTAGAACTTTTAGCTAGAGTAAATGCACAATTAAGAAGATATTATAAATTTAATGATAATAATCAAGAAGAAGAAATTAAAAAAATAATAAATATAGGGGATTTGAGTTTAAATAAAGAAGATTTTACTGTGAAAAAAAATGGAGAAACTGTAAGTTTAACTTCTACAGAATATAAAATATTAGAATTATTTATGGATAATCCTAATAAAGTTTTTACTAAAAAAAATATTTTTGAATCAGTTTGGGCAGAACCATATTTTCATGAAGATAATGCTATTATGGTGCATATAAGTAAACTTAGAGATAAGGTTGAAGATGATAGTAAAAATCCAAGGTATATAAAAACTATAAGAGGATTAGGTTATAAACTTAAGGATGATACAAATGAAAAATAATAAAAAAAGTATTTTATCTATTTTTATAGCTAACTATGTTATGACAATAGTAGTATTGTTTTTATCTATATTTATCTTTTTACTTGTTGTTATTAGTCAGTATTATCCAAAGCTTAATTCAATTGATGCTGAGGGTTTGATGAAAAATGAAAAAATATTCAAATCTAATTATTCTAACATAAATAAAAATGATGTAATAAAAAATAGAGGTTGGATAGAAATTATAAAAGATAAAAAAATAGATAAAGTAATTGGTGATAAGAAAGATGAAATTAAGGATTATAATAATTTAGAAAATATTATAAACGATGCTCAATTAAAAGAAAAATATGATGTTAAAGCTTATAGAGGAAAATCTGATAAGGATATGTACATAGTTAAAATTCCTAAGAAAGAATATCTTATGGAAGATTATGATTATCAAAGCAAAGGTGAAAGAATAAAAAATTTTATAAGAGTAGCTTTAATATTATGCATTGTTTTTATACTTTTAGTTATGACGTTAATGGCGTATGTATCTATAAAAGCCATATCTAAACCTTTAAGAAAAATTCAGCAAGGTATAAATGAAATGACAAAAGGGAATTATTCTGTAAGGCTTAATTTTAATACATATAAAGAAATCAATGGGATAAAAGATTCTTTTAATTATATGGTTGATGAATTAGAATTTATTGAAAAGGAAAAAGAAGAAAGCGAAAATAGTAAAAAAAGAATAGTTACCAGTATATCTCATGATATAAAAACACCAATAACTTCTATAATGGGGTATTCAAAAGCACTTATAGATAAAAAAGAATTAAAAGAAGAAGAAAAAAGTTTGTACCTTTCTTATATTTATAATAAAACTATAAGATTAAATTATTTAGTAGATGAATTATTTAGCTTTACTAAATTAGACAATCCTAATTATAAATTAAATAAAGAAAATCATGATTTTACAGATTTTTTAAGAGAGATAATAGCTTTTTACTATGGAGATATAGAAGAAAAAGGGTTTGATATAGATATACAAATTCCGGAAAAAGAAATTAATTTAAATTTTGATTACAAGGAAATGGAAAGAGCTTTAGGAAATCTTATTGTTAACTCTTTAAAATATAATCCTAGTGGTACAAAAATAACATTTATATTAAAAGAGTATGATAATGTAGTAAAACTAATTATACAAGATGATGGTATTGGAATAAAAAAAGACTTTGTTGATTCTATATTTTCAGAATTTGTAAGAGGAGATAAATCTAGAAGTAGCAAAGAAGGTAGTGGACTAGGTCTTGCTATAACAAAGAGAATAATAGAACTTCATGATGGAATAATAACAGTTGAAAGCGAAGAAGATAAAGGAACAAAATTTACAATTATATTTACTTAACATTTATTTAAATAAATATATATCCACATTTTATTATTATATAGTAAAATATAATTAATTTTTATAAATAAAGTTTTAAATGATAAAGCATGTAATTTTATAATATACTAATTTGTTATAAAATTACATGCTTTTACTATTTTCTTAGCAAATATTAAAATTATTACACAATTAGTATACTAAATAAAAGAATATCTCTTATTTATTTACAACATTTAGTAAAATATTTATTTTATGTAAAAATAATGTTATAATAATTACATGAAATAACAAATTATAATCTTAGGATAAAGAGAGGTATAAAATGCTAAGAATCCCTATATCAGTAGTTATATTTAGAACAATACCAGAAGCTTTATTTCTTATTTTATCAATATATTTATTATTTGGAATAAATATAAAAGAAAATAAGAAAAAAATCCTAGTATCAACTATAATTTTAGGATTCAGTATATATATAATTAGATTGTTACCTATACACTTTGGTGTACATACTATTTTATTTACTTCAGTTTATATAGTTTTAATAGCTACAATAAATAAGATAGAAATAAATAGAGCTATAATATCTTGTGTATTTATAATTATATTATCTTTTTTATTAGAATATATTAATGTGTATATTCTAAGTTTCTTTTTTAAAGATAGCATTGTTTCAATGAGAATATTAAAAGATAAACTATTAATATCTATATTATGTTATCCATCTTTAATAATATTTTTTATAACTATGGTTTTTATTAGTAAAATTAACAGAAAAAAAGATATATTGAAGATATTTTCAGATAAATAATTTTATTATGTTTATATTTAATAATTTATAAAATGACATTTAAATAGTATATCCATCATAAGATTACATATTTTTTAAATAATAATTTATATATAATTAAATTTATAAAAAAATCATATTTTATATAAATATGTAATATTTTTTAGGAAAAATTAGTAAAAAATGTTTCTTTTATTTTGTCATAGTGTTATAATAATTACATAATATAACAAATTTAACGATGAAATAAGAAAGGATAGGACATGCTACGTACTTCCATATTGGAATTTTTTTTGAGAGGAATACCAGAAGCTTTACTTTTTATTTTAGCAATATATTTATTATTAAATAAAAGCGTTAAAGAAAATAAAAAATTATATATTATATCTAGTTTGATTGTTTCTATTAGTATGTATTTAATAAGATTATTACCTATACATTTTGGAGTTCATACAATTTTAACTATTACAGTTTATATAATAGTTTTTGTTTTAATAAACAAAATAGAGATAAATAAAGCAATATCATATTCTATCATTGTAATGATGATTCTTTCAATAGGTGAATTTATAAATTTATCTATTTTAAATTCTATTTTTAAAAGCAATATAAACGCTATTTTAAACAATAAATTATTAAAAGTTATATTGTTTTACCCTTCATTAATAATATTTATGGGTGTAATACTATTTATATATAAATTTAATAAAAATAGACAAGATATATGTAGTTAAAATTCATATATTCTAGTTTATATAAAATATTTATATGTGACTTATATTAATAAAAGGAGAGGTTATCATGAAAAAAATAGTAAAAAAAAGTGTAGCTAGTTTATTAAAAAAGACTGCTTTTAGGACATCAGCTTCAGCATGTATGGGAGCGATGTATCAACCGTTAGAGCCAAAATGTTTAAAAAAATAATCAAAATAATAATTTAGGAGTCTTTAAAGAATCCTAAATTAATAAGCGACAACTTTAGAATGTGAGTGTGAGAATATGGATAACTTGGATAACACAAGAAAAAAGAGCATATATAATATTTTATCAGCAGTAAAATTAACATCAATATTCTTTTATGCAATAGTAATTTATTCACATATATTTGGAGATTTTAATGATTCTATACAAAGCAATAATTATTTAAATATAACTACTTCAAAATTATTACTTACTTTAATAATATTAATATATTGTTGTTGGTCTATTCTTTCTTTAAAGCTTATTAATTCCAAATATATAAAAATAATTGGTATAATAGAAAACTTTATTTTTATAATATTTTTTACTAGTTTAATAATGGTATCTAAAAGTAATGTAACTCAGTATAAGATATTATTTATATTTATTATTATTACTGCAACCCTTCAAGCTGGAATGACCTATGGGATGAGTTTAGCTATAATTTCTTCTTCCATTATATTGATTTTAGATTTGGTTTATAAAGTTACAAACGGGGTAAATTTGTGGTTTGAAAACGATTTGATTTTAGCTGCAGTATTTATTTTAACAGCTTGGCCTTTAGGGTGTTATGTAAAAATAGAAAAAGAGACTTCTAAAATAAAAGATTCACAATTAAAAAATTTAAATGATCAGCTAATAAAACAGAATGAAAAACATAAATACATAGAAAAGATGCTTTTAAAAAATGAAGATTGTTATAATATGTTAATAAAAAACTCAAAAGATGCAATTTTTGTTCACAGAAAAGATAATCTAATTTTTTGGAATGAGAGTGCTGTAGAGTTATGTGGATTAGAAAACTATGAAGATTTAAAAGATGAAACTATTTTAACTTTTACTCCTGATGAAGATAAAGAATACATAAAAGATAAGATAGAAAAAATATACTCTAAAGAAACAACAAGTATGACTATAGAGCAAAGGATAAAAAGAAAAGATGGGAGTATAGTTATAGTTGAAGATATTTCTCAGTACTTTATATATGAAGGAAAACCTACAGTTATTAGTATTTATCATGATATTACATCTGAAAAACAAGTTGTAGAGCTTGAAAAAGATGTTAAAAAGAATAAAGATTTATTAGATGAAAGTAGAGAATTTAATAGACTTATTACAGAATTCTTATCTAATATATCTCATGAATTAAAAACACCTCTAAATGTTATATTTACTGCTCTTCAAGTTTTAAAGTTATACAATGAAAATGAAAAAGAAGACATAGTTTTAAAAAGAGCTAATTATTTAAAAGTTATGAAACAAAATTGCTATAGACTTATGAGGCTTATAAATAACCTTTTAGATATGACTAAAATTGATTCAGGATTCTTTAAACTTAACTTAGGAAATTATGATATAGTAAATGCTACAGAAGATTTATGTTTATCTATAGCTCCTTATGTTGAAAGCAAGGGTTTACAGCTTATATTTGATACGGAAATAGAAGAAAAAGTTATGGCATTTGATGGAGATAAAATAGAAAGAATAGTATTGAATTTATTATCTAATGCTATTAAATTTACTAATGTTAATGGTAAGATATATGTTAATATAAGAGATTTAGATGATTATATTTCTATATCTGTTAGAGATACAGGAATAGGAATACCAAAAGATAAATTGAGAACTATATTTGAAAGGTTTGAACAAGTAGATAAAACTTTTAGAAGAGATAGAGAAGGTAGTGGGATAGGTCTTTATTTAGTAAAATCCTTTGTAGAAATTCATGGAGGAAAAATAGATATAAAAAGTGAAATTGGAAAAGGTAGTGAGTTTACTATAACATTGCCAGTAAAATTATTAGATAATGGATCCTATGATGAAAATCCTATGCATGAAACTAGTATAGAAAGTATTAATATAGAATTCTCAGATATAGATTCAGATAGTAAATCTATAAGTTAGATTATAAAATACAAATTATTCATATTTCAAAATCAAAGAAGCATTTAATAAATATAAAAGTTTATTAAATGCTTTTTTATATAATAATATATATTTTTTATAAATATATAGATTAGCTTTAAAACTTGTAAAATAATATATCAAGATAGAAGGTTTTATAAAATATTATTTTAATAGTTTATTCTTTAGAAAGTATATAGTAGCTTCCAAGGCATACATTATAAAAAAGATAAATGCCATCATCATTAGTTCGAGTTGTTTGTATAGGTTTATTTGTACAGCTATCCATTAAAATTACTAGAGCATTTTTAATTGGTATTTTAGTAGATGAAGATTTAATAATGCCATGAATTGTTGATTTTAAGCATAATCTATTTAAGGTTATATTACCAAGATTATATAAATAATTTGATTCTTTTATATTTAAACATAGTTCTTTTTTTTCATATTCATGAGAGCAAAAGATAAGTTTGTAGTAATTAGGGTCTATATTATCAAATAAAAAATCACCATTTTCATTAGAAAAAGTTTTATGTAAAATTCCTTTATCTTTATTTTCTAAGGTGATTTCAATATTTAAGCAAGGATTATTAAATTGGTCTTTAATTTTTCCGTATATACTGGATAGATGTTTTTCTTCTCTAGATAAAAAAATATATATATCATTTTTAAGTTGATCTATATTATATATATTAGTACTATAGGTTATAAAATTTTTTTTACTTACTATTATTCGTATATACTCTGGAAATCTAAAACAAAAAGAAAATTTTCCTTTTTTATTAGAAAAACAGTGACATATAGGATTTAAATTTTTATCTGTGATTTTTATACAAGCATCATTTATTGGCATGTTAGTACATTTTTTTTGTACTATACCAGTTATTTTAAAAAAAGTATTACTTTTATCTTCTATAGATATATTTTTAAAAACTTCCTGATTTTTATGCTTAATACATATTATATCTTTATTGCTCATAAAAGCACTTCCTTATATGGTACTAAATTTACTATTGTTATTATTTATAATATGTATTCAATTATGTTTAAGTGAGAAAATATTTTAACCCCAATGGAGAGTTTCATTGGGGTTTTAAACTATATTTTAGTTTAAAATATTCTAGGGTGGACTATTGTAAGAATTTCAGCATCCATATCTAAAGGATTTATTAATATATGTGGTATAGAGGCAGGAAAATGGATTGATTCACCAGATTTTATTATATAATCTTTATCCTCTAAATTAGCGATTATCGTTCCTTTAAGTACATATATAAATTCTTCTCCTGGATGACTAGATTTATCTCCATGTTTTTGATTAGCAGGAATAATAACTACTATAGATTCTAAAGTTCTTTTATCAAAATCTCCACTTAATCTTATAAATTTAGAATCAGATCCTTCTAATTTAAATGTACTTTGTTCTTCTTTTTTTACTAAAAATTTGTGAGGTTTAGAATCGTTAAAAAAGTATGTTATAGGTACATTTAAAGCTTCAGATATTTTTTTTAAAGAAGTTATTGCTAAGGATGAAGTGTTGTTTTCTACTTGTGATAAAAAACTTATTGATAGTCCAGTTTTTTTGCTTAAATCTTTTAAAGTTAAATCTCTTTTCTTTCGTAATCCTTTAATCTTATCAGCTATTTCGTTAATCATAATATCCTCCAAGGTGATAGCTTTTCTGATTTTTCTTTCAATTATGATATCACATTAAATTATTGAATTCAATATTTATATCAATTAATGTAGTTATAAGTGATTTAGTACTCTATTTACAGTATAAGAATAAATTTCTTTAAATACAACTAATTATGTAATGGATTTAATAAAATATATATTTGTATGGATTAAAATTAGTTTATTTAAAATAATCATTTAGTACATTAAAAGATGAAAAAGATGTTAAAAAATTAAATTAAATAATTATATTTAAGTATTAGTGTAAAAATTACTGTTATATTTAAAAAAATATGTACATATTTAGAAAAATATGATAACATCAAAATATAATTGGAATATTTTAAATATAAATATTTCAGAAAACAAACAAAAGAGAACTGATTAAATGTTCTAAAATATGGAGGGGTAAAAATGAACAAAAAAATAGGCCTATGGGACTTGGTGTTCATGAATGTATCAGCATTATTTGGAATTAGATGGATAGCTAAATCAACAGCATCTAGTTTCGGATTAGGATTAGGGGCTATACCTGCATGGTTTATATTTGCATTTATTTTCTTTGTTCCAGCATCACTTATATGTGCTGAATTAGCGTCTACTTATCCAAGGGATGGTGGACTTTATGAATGGGTAAAAGAAGCTTATGGTGAAAAATCAGGGTTTATGGTATCTTGGCTTAATTGGACATCAAAACTATTTTGGTATTCATCATTTTTAACGTTTTTAATGGTTAATGTTGCATATGTATTAGGAAAACCAGAACTTGCAGGAAACAAAATTTTTGTTCTTGTCTGTTCTTTAGTAATATTTTGGGTATTATCCGCAATTAGTACAAAAGGAATGTCTTTTGCAAAAATCTTTACAAACATTGGAGCATTAGGTTCTACTGTACCTACTATACTTTTGATTGCTATGGCATTTATAGCAGTAATAGCTTTTGGTTATAAACCAGCTTCAACTTATACAGTATCAACTTTAATGCCAAAATTAAATATGGATTCATTAGTTGCAATATCAGCAGTTATGTTCGGACTTTCAGGAGCTGAGACTACTGCAAATTTTGTTACTGAAATGGACAAGCCAGAAGTAACTTTCCCTAAAGCTATAATGATTTCAGCAGCTTTAGTTGCAGGACTTTATGTTTTAGGTTCAATAGCTATTACAATGATAGTTCCAACAGATCAAATAACAGCATCTGAAGGGGTTTTAGTTGCATTAGATCAAGTAGCAGTAGCTTTAGGAATAGGACATTGGTTTATAAGAATAGTAGCATTTGGAATAGCTTTATCAGTATTTGGAGCAATAATATTATACATAGCATCTCCAATAAAAATGTTATTTGGTAGTGTTAAAAAAGGAGTGTTTTCAGACTCATTTACAAAAGTTAATGATCATAATATTCCAGTTAAAGCTGTTTATTTACAAGCAATTATAGTAAGTGCAATTCTTTTAATTACTACACTATTACCATCAGTTGATGCTATATATAATGTGCTTGTAACAATGACTGCATTAACAGCATTGTTCCCATATGTTCTTTTATTTAAATCATACATAAAGCTTAGAAAAACTAGACCTAACGAAAAAAGACCTTATGAAATGTCAAAAAATAATGGAAAAGCTATAGCAATAGCTAATATGGTATTAATAGTTTGTATAATAGGAATAGTTTGTTCAGCAGCACCAGTTATGCCATCATTAGGAGAAAACATATGGTATGAAGTACAGATGATTGGTGGAGGTTTAATAGTAATATTTGCAGGATTATTAATATGGAAAAGATTCACAAAAAGAACTGGATTTAAAGAATCTTCTTAGAAATAATAAAGACCTAGTAGTATAATAAAAGAGATTGAAAGTTCCCTGCTTTTAGCAGAGAATTGATATATAAAAAATAATATTATCAAGGGGGAACTATATTATGAAAGAACAAAGAGTAAAAAAAGTATTAGAAGGAATGAAAAAAAGAAATTTATCTCAAATGATAATTTCTGATCCAGCTGCTATATTTTATTTAACAGGTAAATGGATTCATCCTTATGAAAGATTATTAGCACTTTACTTAAATGAAAATGGAAATCACAAATTCTTCCTTAATGACTTATTTACAGTAGAAGAAGATTTAGGAATTGAAAAAGTATGGTTCAGTGATACAGATGACGCAGTAGAAATAATTTCAAAATATGTAGAAAAGGACAAGCCAATGGGTATTGATAAGAACTGGCCAGCTCGTTTCTTATTAAGACTTATGGAGTTAAAAGGTGGAAGTAAATTTGAAAACTCTTCTATTATTGTAGATAGAGTTAGAATGCAAAAAGACGAAGAAGAAAGAAACTTAATGAGAGAATCTTCAAGAGTAAATGATATAGCTGTAGAAAAATTAATAAAAATACTTCCAGAGAGACATTCAGAAAAAGAAATGGGAAAAATCTTAGGAGAAATATATACAGAATTAGGAGCAGAAGGTTTTTCATTTGATCCAATAGTAGCATATGGAGCAAATGGAGCAGACCCACATCATGAATTAGATGGTTCAATGGTTAAAGAAGGAGACAGTATTGTTATAGATATAGGATGCGTAAAAGATTCTTATTGTTCTGATTTAACTAGAACTGTATTTTATAAATCTGTTTCAGAAAAATCAAAAGAAGTATATAACACAGTATTAGAAGCTAATAGAAGAGCAGAAGCTATAATAAAACCAGGAGTAAGATTCTGTGACATAGATAAAGCTGGTAGAGATTACATTGAGTCTAAAGGATATGGAAAATATTTTAATCATAGAATTGGACATTCAATAGGTATAGAAGATCATGATTTTGGAGATGTTTCTTCTGTAAATACTGATGAGATTAAACCAGGAATGATATTCTCTGTAGAACCAGGAATATATATACCTGGCGAAGTTGGAGTTAGAATAGAAGATTTAATACTTGTAACAGAAGATGGTTGTGAAATACTTAATAAATATAACAAAGAATTAACTATAGTAGGTTAGTTTTATAGTTAATATTAGAATTTAAAACATATATAATGTAAAAATAAATGATTAAATATTAAACACTTTAAAGCATAAAGTCTATTTATGTTTTAAAGTGTTTTTTTATTATTATTTAATAAATTATAATTTTTTAAAATAAATTAGTTATCTTAAAAAGTGATATATATAAACCTATTAAAAGTTTGTTAAAAATATTTCATACTATTTTAGAATTGGATTTTACTGTGAAAAATATCTGTATATTAAATATACATGTATTAATATTTTACAAAGTCTTTTGTATCAAGTGATATCAACGTTTTAAAAGATAAAATGATTAATGTGATTCTCATTTTTAATAATAAATATATAATATTTATATTAATAATTTTAATTATTATAAATATTAAATTGAAAATAAATAAACGTTTACTACATAAAAACTTAAAAAAATTCATTAAATGTGACAAAAATATAACGAAATTTATTGACTCTCATATTTTAAAGGTATAGCATGGATGTTGTTGGAATAAATGAAATAAATTACTAATTAATATTTCGTTTATAAAAATATAAATAAAAAATACCTGAATAATCAATTTAAATAACTTTTAAATAATGAGAGGTGTGGTTTTATGAAAATTACTAATCTAAATCAACTTATGAAAAAAATAGAGGACGTAAGAAAAGCTCAAAAGGAGTATTCTACTTACACCGAAAAACAGGTAGATAAAATATTTAAACAGGCAGCTATGGCGGCAAACAAGGAGAGAATAAGCCTTGCTAAAATGGCTGTAGAAGAGACAGGTATGGGACTTTTAGAAGACAAAGTTATAAAAAATCACTTTGCATCAGAATATATATATAATAAATATAAAAATGAAAAGACATGTGGGGTTATAGAAAAAGATGAGACTTTTGGATTAATTAAAATGGCAGAACCGGTAGGGGTTATAGGAGCAATAGTTCCTACAACAAATCCAACTGCAACTGCTATATATAAAGCACTTTTAGCTTTGAAAACTAGAAATGGAATTATATTTTCACCTCATCCAAGAGCAAAGAAATCTACAATTGAAGCTGCAAAAGTTGTGTTAGAAGCTGCTGTTAATGCAGGTGCACCAAAAGATATAATAGCATGGGTAGATGAGCCTACACTTGAACTTTCAAAAACAATAATGAGTGAATCAGATTTGGTCTTAGCAACTGGTGGTCCAGGAATGGTTAAATCAGCATATTCTTCAGGAAAGCCAGCTATAGGTGTTGGACCTGGAAATGCACCAGCTATTTTAGATGAAACATGTAATATTAAGATGGCAGTTAGTTCGGTGTTGATGTCAAAAACTTTTGATAATGGAATGGTTTGTGCAACAGAACAATCTGTTATTATATCAAGTAAAATATATGATAAGGTTAGAAAAGAATTTTTACTTAGAGGGGCATATATTTTAAATAAAGAAGAAAAAGATAAGATTAGAAAAATATTATTAATTAACAATAATAAATCAGTAAATCCTAAAATAGTTGGCCAATCACCATATAAAATAGCAGAAATGGCAGGATTTAAAGTTCCTGAAAGTGCTAAGGTTCTTATAGGAGAAGTAGAATCTGTAGAACTTGAAGAACCATTTTCTCATGAAAAGCTATCAACAATTCTTGGAATGTATAAAGCAGATAATTTTGAAGACGCACTTAAAAAAGCTTGTAGATTTGTAGAGTTAGGCGGTTTTGGTCATACATCTTCACTATTTGCAGATAGAGTAATAGCAAAGGATAAAATAGATAAGTTTATAACTACAATGAAAACTAGTAGGACGATTATTAATATGCCATGTTCTCAAGGCGCAATTGGAGATATATATAATTTTAAATTAGCACCGGGGTTAACTCTTGGTTGTGGAACATGGGGAGGAAATTCAGTATCAGAAAATGTAGGACCTAAACATTTATTAAACATTAAAAATGTAGCTGAGAGGAGAGAAAATATGCTTTGGTTTAAAGTACCACAAAAAGTTTATTTTAAATATGGTTGTCTTCCAGTAGCTTTAAAGGATTTAAAAGGTAAGAAAAAAGCATTTATAGTTGCAGGTAAAGTTTTAACATCCTTAGGATATATAGATAAAATAGTTAAAGTTTTAGAAAATGATGGGGTATCCTGTAAGTTGTTTTCTGATGTAGAGCCAGATCCAACTTTAAGAGTTGCTAAAAAAGGTGCTGAAGAAATGAAGCGCTTTGAGCCAGATGT
Source organism: Clostridium oceanicum (assembly GCF_039521385.1). Classification (NCBI taxonomy): domain Bacteria; kingdom Bacillati; phylum Bacillota; class Clostridia; order Eubacteriales; family Clostridiaceae; genus Clostridium; species Clostridium oceanicum. The sequence continues at coordinate 258,744 of NZ_BAAACG010000013.1, forward strand.
TATAATTGCTGTAGGCGGAGGATCTTCTATGGATGCTGCTAAGATTATGTGGGTATTATATGAACATCCAGAATTAAAATTTGAAGATTTAGCTATGAGATTTATGGATATAAGAAAGAGAATATACACATTTCCACATATGGGAGATAAGGCTACAATGGTATGCGTAGCAACTTCAGCTGGAACAGGTTCAGAAGTAACACCATTTGCTGTTATAACAGATGAAAAAACAGGTATGAAATATCCACTTGCAGATTATGAGTTAACTCCAAATATGGCTATAATTGATCCAGAATTAATGATGAATATGCCAAAAGCATTGACAGCTTCCACAGGAATAGATGCACTAACTCATGCAATAGAATCCTATGTATCTGTAATGGCTTCAGATTATACAGAAGGATTATCATTAAAAGCTATAAAATTAATATTTGAATATTTACCAAGAGTATATAACCATGGTAAAACCGATGTAGAAGCTAGAGAAAAAATGGCTAATGCATCTACAATAGCAGGACTAGCTTTTGCTAATGCTTTTTTAGGAGTATGTCATTCAATGGCTCATAAATTAGGAGCAGTTCATCATATATCTCATGGAATAGCTAATGCTTTGTTAATAAATGAAACAATAAAATTTAATTCATCTGATAATCCAAGTAAGCAAGCTTCTTTTCCACAATATAAATATCCAAGTGCTAAAAGTAGATATGCTAAAATTGCAGATTATTTAAATTTAGGTGGAAAAGATGATGATGAAAAAGTAAAACTTTTAATAAAAGCTATAGATCAATTGAAAGATAAAGTTAATTTACCAAAAACTATAGAAGAAGCAGGAGTAAAAGAACATGATTTTTACGAAACATTAGATGCTATGTCAGAGCAAGCATTTGATGATCAATGTACAGGTGCTAATCCAAGATATCCATTAATAAGTGAAATTAAAAATATGTATATAAATGTATATAGTAACAATAAAAAAGAAAGTATCAAATAATTTATATGAATTTACCTTATAGAAGTATATACAAAACAAACCTTTAACAAATTATTTTGTTAAAGGTTTGTTTTGATTTTATTTAAGATACTATAATTTTAAAAATGAATTAGTTACCTTAAATATATAAATTTAATTAATAAGATTTTTTACTTTATTTTAAAATCAGTGAAATATTAGAATTAATAAAAACTCTTTTCTATATGTAATTATTGAAAGGAGAGTATGAAAAGAAAGAAGGTTTTGCTTTGAAATATAATGTTAATATATTAACATTATTAAGAATAGCATCATTTTAAAGTAAAAAATGGAATGTATTAGGTTATTGAGTTGTTTTATAAAATATCTATGTGGATTTCTATAGCGGTATAGCTGTATTTTCTAATAATTGTTAATAGGTTAACGTGAATAGAAAATTCTAAAAATTCTAAACCTATATATCTTATATATAGTGCTTTTTAAGCTTATTTTTGATTATAATTTAAAATTATTATAAAAACTAAACGTTTACCGAATATAATATAGAAATATATCTTTAAAATGATAAAAAATTAACAAAGATATATTGACTTGAGGCATATAGTACTGTAATATAGAAATTGTTAAAAATATAACAAGTATAAATGATTAATATATGAGAAAAATAAAAAAGATACTTAAAAAGAAATTTATAAAAATTAAAATAATATAATAAGAGGTGTGGTTTATGAAGGTGACAAATATGGAAGAACTAATGAAGAAGTTTGACCAAGTAAGAAAAGCTCAAAAGGAATATTCTACTTATACTCAAGAACAGGTAGACAAGATATTTAGACATGCAGCAATGGCTGCTAATAAAGCTAGAATAAGACTTTCTAAAATGGCTGTAGAAGAAACTGGAATGGGAATAGTAGAGGACAAGGTTATAAAAAATCACTTTGCTTCAGAATATATTTATAACAAATATAAAGATGAAAAAACATGTGGAGTTATAGATAAAGATGAAGCTTTTGGATTAACAAAAGTAGCAGAGCCTATAGGAGTTATTGGAGCTATCGTTCCTACAACAAATCCAACTTCAACTGCTATATATAAATCACTATTATCTTTAAAAACTAGAAACGGAATTATATTTTCACCTCATCCAAGAGCAAAAAAATCTACAGTTGAAGCTGCTAAAATAGTTTTAGAAGCTGCAGTTGAAGCCGGTGCTCCAAAAGATATAATAGGATGGATAGATGAACCTACACTTGAGCTTTCAAAAGCAATAATGAGTGAAGCAGATACAATACTTGCAACTGGTGGTCCTGGAATGGTTAAAGCAGCTTATTCTTCAGGAAAGCCTGCTATAGGAGTTGGAGCAGGAAATACTCCAGCTATATTAGATGAAACATGTAATGTTAAAATGGCAGTTAGTTCAATATTAATGTCAAAAACATTTGATAATGGAGTTGTATGTGCATCAGAGCAATCTTTACTTGTATCAGATAAAATATATGATGAAGTTAGAAAAGAACTTTTAGCTAGAGGTGCATATCTTTTAAATAAAGAAGAAAGAGAAAAAGTAGCTAAAGTAATTCTTGTGAATGGAAATATAAATGCTAAGATAGTAGGTCAGCCAGCTTATAAAATAGCAGAAATGGCAGGAGTTAAAGTTCCAAAAGAGACTAAAGTTATTATAGGAGAAGTAGAATCTGTAGAACTTGAAGAACCATTCTCACATGAAAAATTATCACCAGTACTTGCAATGTATAAAATAAAAAGTTTTGAAGAAGGACTTAAAAAAGCTTGTAGACTTGTAGAATTAGGCGGTTTTGGTCATACATCTTCTTTATATGCAGATAGAATAAAAGCAAAAGAAAAAATAGCTAAATTTGGAGCTACAATGAAAACTGGTAGAACAATTGTAAATATGCCATCTTCTCAAGGTGCTATTGGAGATATATATAACTTTATGTTAGCTCCATCACTAACTCTTGGCTGTGGAACATGGGGAGGAAATTCTGTTTCAGAAAATGTAGGCCCTAAACATTTATTAAACATTAAAAATGTAGCTGAGAGGAGAGAAAACATGCTTTGGTTTAGAGTTCCAGAAAAAGTTTATTTTAAATATGGATGTCTTCCAATAGCCTTAAAAGATTTAAAAGACAAGAAAAAGGCATTTATTGTTACAGATAGAGTTTTACATGAATTAGGATATGTAGATAAAATAACTAAAGTATTAGATGAAATAGGAGTTTCTTATAAAATATTCTCAGATGTTGAGCCAGATCCAACTTTAAAAGTAGCTAAAGCTGGAGCAGAAGAAATGAAAAATTATAAACCAGATGCTATAATTGCTCTAGGTGGAGGATCTGCTATGGATGCTGCTAAAATTATGTGGGTATTATATGAGCATCCAGAAATAGAATTTGAAGATTTAGCTATGAGATTTATGGATATAAGAAAAAGAGTTTATGAATTCCCACATATGGGCGACAAAGCAACAATGGTATGCGTAGCAACTTCTGCAGGAACAGGATCAGAAGTAACACCATTTGCGGTTATAACAGATGAAAAAACAGGAATAAAATATCCTCTTGCAGATTATGAATTAACTCCAGATATAGCTATAGTTGACGCAGATTTAATGATGAATATGCCAAAAGGATTAACAGCAGCTTCAGGGATTGATGCACTAACACATGCAATAGAAGCATACGTATCTGTAATGGCTTCAAACTATACAAATGGATTAGCATTAGAAGCTATTAAACTTATATTTGAATATTTACCAAAGGCATATAACAATGGAAATACTGATGTAGAAGCTAGAGAAAAAATGGGAAATGCATCTACAATAGCAGGAATGGCATTTGCTAATGCTTTCTTAGGAGTATGTCACTCAATGGCTCATAAATTAGGGTCAACACATCATGTACCACATGGTATAGCTAATGCATTATTAATAAATGAAACAATTAAATTTAATTCAGTAGAAAATCCTACAAAACAAGCCGCTTTTCCACAATATAAATACCCAAGTGCTAAGTGTAGATATGCTAAAATTGCAGATTATTTAAATTTAGGTGGAAAAGACGATGATGAAAAAATAAAACTTTTAATGAAAGCTATAGATGAATTAAAAGCTAAAGTTAATATACCAAAAACTATAGAAGAAGCAGGAGTAACAGAAGGTGACTTCTACGAAACATTAGATGTTATGTCAGAGCAAGCATTTGATGATCAATGTACAGGAGCAAATCCAAGATATCCATTAATAAGTGAAATTAAACAAATGTACATTAATGCTTTTACTGGAAATAAAAAAGTATCTAAAAAAACAAAAAAGTAATTTAATATAAAGTATATACAAAAGAAGCTATCAGAAAGTAATTTTCTGATAGCTTCTTTTATTAAGTAAATTATAAATTTTTTTATAATAGATTATTATAGGGAAGATTCAAGCTTTAAGAGATAAAATTGGTTTAAATTTAATATTTATAAAGGCATAAATCTATTGACTGTAGCATAAAATAGCTATATAATTGTAAATGAAAATCAATATCAATTAAGTGAGGTGATTAAGTGAGTGTATTAGTAGTTGGAGGAGATAAAATCGGCACAATAAAGTGTAACTTAAAGCAAATAGGATTTGATCAGATAAAGCATGTAACAGGCAGAAGAACTAAAGATAGACAGATTCACGTGCCTTGCAATATAGATTTAGTTTTAGTTTTGACTGATTTTATAGGTCATAAAGTTGTTCAGACTGTAAAACAGCAAGCTAAGATACATAACAAAGAAGTTGTTTATTCTAAGAGAGCATGGTCATCTATAGAAAGAAATTTAAAGATAAATATGGAGGATAAAAACAAGTGTTATTAAAACTCTTAAAAGAAATAGCATATATATATAGTTGTTTTGTATGTAAGTTTGCTAAAAAATTTAATATTACAGAACTTATGATAAAAGATATGATATATAAATTGATTAAATTTGATTATAGGGAAAACATTAAGAATAAAGCGTTAAGATACAGTAATGAGGAAAGCAAAGTCTGTAGTTGTTGATTTAATAAACAGATTTTAATATAAAATAGTTAATATATAATGAACCAATTATAATATAAAACTTAATAGAGTATTTCTAGTAAGGCTAGTATTTTATTTTAAAATGCTAGCCCTATTAATATTAAAATAAATAATATTATATTTTTTTAAGTAGATATAGTAGAAAATTTTAGAAATAAATAGAAATTTAAGATTAAAGAAAGTTAGTATTATAGAAATATATAATTTTGTTATATATAATATATAGTAAGGTTTAATATTTATTAAATAAATATTAGTTATATTTTAAACTTTTATATTTTGAGTTTGATACTAGAAATAACTTAAATAGTGTATTTTAAAGCTATTATAAAAATTTAATGTAAATATATTGATTGTTATTGGTATTAATCTATACAAATATAAAATTTAGCCAATACTAATCATATAATTGAAGAGGAGAGATAACATATGTTTAAAATACTTGTTGTAGAAGATGATAGTGTTATAAGAGATGTTATATTAGAAAATATAGATAAATGGGGTTTTGAAGGAGAAAAGATTGAAAATTATTCTGAAGTTCTAGATACATTTATAAAGACAAAACCACATTTAGTTTTAATGGATATAAATCTTCCTGCTTTTGATGGCTTTTATTGGTGCAACAAAATAAGAGAAATATCAAAAGTTCCAATAATTTTTATATCTTCAAGAGATACAAAGATGGATATTATAATGGCTATGAACATGGGAGCAGACGATTATGTTCAAAAGCCTTTTTATATAGATGTTCTTATGGCAAAGATAAACGCAACTTTAAGAAGGGTTTATTCTTATACAAACATAGAATCTAATGTCATAGAATATGATGGTGTAATACTAGATTTAAAAGAAGATAGATTAATGTATAATGAAGAAAGCATTGATCTTACAAAAAATGAATTTAAAATACTTTATGTTTTGATGAAAAACAACGGAAATGTAGTTAGTAGAGAAAAGATAATGAGAAATTTATGGGAAAATGAAAGTTTTGTTGATGATAATACCTTAACTGTAAATATAACTAGACTTAGAAGAAAAATAGAAGGAATAGGCAAAAAAGATTTTATAAAAACTAAGAAAGGAAAAGGATATATAATATCATGAGTTTAAAAAAATATTTAAAAGACAAAAGTTCTTATATAGTTTTTTACTTTTTATTAATGACTTTTATGTCTTTTATAATATATTTAGATGGCACTATTAAAGTTCATATAAGTAATATAATATATATAAACATTGTTGGAATAGTATTTTTTATATTGTATTTATTAATAGGCTTTATTAAAAAGAAAAATCATTATGAGTTTGCTCAGGATATTTTAAAGGGAAAAATAGAAAATTTAGATGAATATTCTATAGTAGAAGCATTACCTAACCCTACTAATTATGATGAAGAAGTATATATAGAACTTATAAAAATACTCCATAAAATAGAGAAAGATAAGATAAATAAAATGTATAAAGATAAAAAAGAAAACAAAGAGTTTACTTTATCTTGGGTACATGAAATAAAAACACCTATAGCTGCAAGTAGATTAATATTAGATAATAGTATTGGTAAATCTGTTGATTATGTAGTAGATAAAATAGAAAATGAGATAGATAAGATAGACGAATTTGTAGAACAGGCGTTATATTATTCAAGAGCAGGTTCTTTTTCTAAAGATTATTTTGTAACTGAATTTAAATTAGAGGAAGTTATAAAAACTAGTATTAAAAAGCATGCTAAAATTTTCATAAATAAAAGGATAAATATGAAAATGGATAACTTAGATATATACGTTTCTAGTGATAAGAAGTGGTTACTTTACATAGTAGATCAAATTTTATCTAATGCTTTAAAATATACAGATTCAGAAGGAGAAATACTTATAAAGGCAGAGAAAAATTCTAAGGAATCAAAACTTATAATAAAAGATAATGGTGCTGGTATAAGAAAAGAAGATATAGATAGAGTATTTGAAAAAGGATTTACAGGATATAATGGTAGAGAAAATTATAAATCTACAGGACTAGGTCTTTATTTAGCTAAAAAACTATCTAAGAAGTTAGGTCACAATATAACATTAAAATCAGTTTTAAATGAATATACAGAAGTTACAGTTCATTTTCCTAAACTTATAGAATTTTATAATGAAGTTAGGTAAAATTAGATAATAATTAAAGATGAAATTTGTAAGGATACTTACAAGTAAAATAAATAAGAAACATTAGGGGGAATTAACATGATTAAACACATAGTTATGTGGAAACTAAAAGATACTGCAGAAGGAAAAACTAAAAAAGAAAATGCAGAAATAATTAAAAAAAGATTAGAAAGTTTAAAAGGAAAAGTAGAAGAACTAAAAGGATTAGAAATGGGCATAAATATTAATTCATCAGATGCAGCATATGATTTATCCCTTTATTCTGAATTCGAATGTCAAGAGGATTTAGATAAATATCAGGTTAATCCTCTTCATCTTGAAATAGTTAAGTATGTAAAAAAAGTAGTACAAGATAGAAAAGTAGTAGATTACATAGTATAACAATTTCTTATATAATAAGAAAACATATATGAGTATAAAGACAGTTATTTTTACATGTCTTTTATATCATATATGTTTTTATTTATATATTAAAGTAAGATATTTAATCTATATTCAAATAAATAGTTTAAAAGTAAAATTGATTTTAGTTTTTGTAATTAATATATTTATTTTAATTGGTTTTAATAATATATTTTATGAATTGTATTGTTTCTTCTATTTTTAGCAAATACATCTATTCTATTAGAATTTGGAGATACAGATACTGGTTCAGAAGTTAAACGTCCGCCTAATCTATACCATCTACTCCATCTTCTCCCGTTCCAATATTTATATATTAATCTATTTTGAGTTCCTCTAGCAAAAACGTCTATTCTATTAGTTCCCCTTGAAGATGCAGCAGGGTCAGAAGTTAAAAATCCACCAAGATTTTCCCAATTACTCCATCTAGAACCGTTCCACCATTTATGAATTAAATTATTATTAGATCCTCTAGCAAAAACATCAACTCTATTAGGTCCCCAAGAAACAGCACCAGGGCCAGAAGTTAAATTTCCACCAAGGTTTTCCCAATCGCTCCATCTAGAACCGTTCCACCATTTATGATAAAGTTTATTGTCTCCACCTCTAACAAAAGTATCTAGTCTATTAGGAGCCCAAGAAGCTACAGCTGGTTTAGATGTTAAAAATCCACCAAGGCTTTCCCAATTACTCCACCTAGAACCATCCCACCATTTGTGGTACATAGCATTATCTTCACCACGTACGAAAACATCAATTCTATTAGGACTCCAAGCTACTGCACTAGGAGAAGAAGTTAATTTTCCGCCAAGGCTTTCCCAATTTCTCCAGTTACGTCCGTTCCACCAATTATGAATTAATTCATTATTTATCCCTCTAGAAAAAATATCTATTCTGTTAGAACCCCAAGTAGAGGCCCCTAAGCCTGAAGTTATTGTTCCAGGAATAGTTTCCCAAGGAGACCATCTATATTGCATATTTTGTTGCCTATAATCATCTATAGAATCTTCTTCTTGATAATAGTTGTTGTCGTCATTTTCTGTATCTTCATATTCGTCGATGACTTCATTATAGTTATTATTTTCATTATCATCGTAATCATCAAAGTTGTCATCAGAATAATCATCAATGTCGTCACTAGGATTATTTTCTTCAATTCCACGGCATAAGTTCATACTGTTTGGCATTTCATAACAAGAGTTATCTATAGGAATATAACCTCCATACATAGCATAAGGCCAAACATATCCTTGAGGATAGATTTGCCCTCTATACATTGAATTCATATTACAATATGGACACATATTGCAATTAGGATAACATCCACATATGTTATTTGAGCAGTTTGAATCATTACACATAATTAATAATTCCTCCTAATAATACTAATTATATATTATTCAATTTTAAAAGAAAGGTTACTAAAATGAAAAAAATCTTTATTAACTTTTTTTATAATATGGTACAATTAATTAAAATAATGTATACTTATTAATTCAAGTGTACCTAATATAAAATTTTATAGAAATGAGGAAAAACATGAGTTTTATACAAAATATAGATTTAGATATTCTTAAATTTATACAAAATAATATAAGAAGTAGTTTTTTAGATAACATTGTACCTATTATAACTAAATTGGGTAATGTAGGTATTATATGGATAGTTATTGCTATAATACTTTTATTTATGAAAAAGTATAGAAAAGTAGGAGTTTTAATGTTAATAGCTTTAATTTTTACCCATCTAATTGGAACTGTAATTATAAAAAATATAGTAAGAAGACCTAGACCCTTTACTTTAATGAATAATTTTCAATTATTAATAAAAAAACCTGGTGAGTTTTCTTTTCCTTCAGGTCACTCTTCAACTGCCTTTGCATCTGCAACAATACTTGGGTATTACATAAAAAAAATAAGAATACCAATATTTATATTAGCTTTTTTAATAGCTTTTTCTAGATTATATTTATTTGTACATTATCCTTCAGATGTTTTGGTAGGAGCAATACTTGGAATTATTTGCTCATTTATAGTTATAAAAATATATAATAAAAAATTTAACTACATTAATAAGTGTTAAGTTTATGAAAAATTAAATATGTAATATAGTGAAATTTTATAAAAAGTCATTAGTTAATAAAAACAATTAACTAATGACTTTTTCTTATGTAATAACTAATAGATTTATTTTTAGAAAATTTAGTTATTTTGAATAATTTATAAATTTTTAAAATTATATACAATTATATGTTGACTTTAAGTCATTGTGGTATATAATGGAATTGTATATAAATGACTTAAAGTCATTAAGGGCGTTTATTAACTATTAAATTAATAACAAAAGAAAAATATGAATTGGTAAATTCGTAAGATATAAAAATAAAATATAAGGAGATGACCCTGGTGAAGAAATTTGGTAAATTTATTGCTAAAAAAAGAGTACTAGTGCTTATAATTGCCATAGCTTTATTAATTCCTTCTCTGTATGGAATGGCTAAAACAAAAATTAATTATGACATACTATCTTATTTACCAAAACAATTGGAGACAGTAAAAGGTCAAGATGTTTTAGATGATACTTTTTCAGATGCAGCAACATCAATGTTAGTTATAGAAAATATGGAATCAAAAGATGTAGTAAAAGTTAAAGATAAGATTTCAAAAGTTGATGGTGTAGAAAAAGTATTGTGGATTAATGATTTGGTAGATACAAGTATACCTAAAGAAATATTACCAGATGAAATAAAGGATATTTTTTATAGCAATAATTCAACATTGTTACTTGTGAAATTTGGTAGCCCAACAGCTTCAGAAACAACTCAAAATGCTATAGCAGGTATAAAAAAACATTTAAACAAACAATGTTTTTTAAGTGGTATGTCTGCAATAATAAAGGATACAAAGGATTTATCTGATAAAGAAACACCATTTTATGTACTTATAGCAGTTGTCCTTTCTACTATAGTTTTAATGCTTACAATGGAATCAACTATAGTACCATTCATATTCCTTATATCTATAGGTTTTGCTATTGTTTATAATATGGGAACTAATTTATTCTTTGGTCAAATTTCTTATATAACAAAGGCGCTGGCAGCGGTACTGCAACTTGGAGTTACAATGGATTATTCTATATTTTTACTTCATAGATATGAAGAGGAAAAAGAAAAGTATGAAGATAAAGAATTTGCAATGTCAGAGGCTATATCAAAAACAGTAACATCCATAGCAGGAAGTTCTTTAACTACTATAGCAGGCTTTTTAGCTTTGTGTGCTATGCAACTTACTTTAGGAAAAGATATAGGTTTAGTAATGGCTAAAGGTGTAATTTTAGGAGTTATATCTACAGTAACTATATTACCAGCATTTTTATTGTATTTTGATAAGCCAATACACAGACATATGCATAAATCAGTATTACCACAATTTAGAAAAGTAGCAGAAATAGTTACAACTAAATATAAGTTATTTATAGTTCTATTTTTAGTAGCTTTTATACCAGCAATATATGGTCAAATGAATACAGATGTTTATTATACTTTAGATGAATCTCTTCCAAAGGATATGGATTCAATAGTAGGAATAAACAAGTTAAAGCAAGATTATAATATGACAACTACTCACTTTGTTTTAATGAAAGATTCAGTTAAGCCTTATGAAGTAAGAGATATGGTAAGCCAGATGAAAGATGTTGATGGTGTAGAAAAAGTAATTTCTTATGATGATATTGTAGGCGAGGGAATACCTGAAAACTTCATGCCAGATGAAGTTAAGGAGAACTTTAAAAAAGATGGATATAATTTAATACTAGTAAATTCAAAATATAAAGCAGCTAGAGATGAGGAAAATGCTCAGATAGATGCTTTAGATAAAATAGTAAAAAAATATGATAGCAAAGCTATGATAACAGGGGAAGGTCCATTAACAAAATCTTTAATAGAAGTTGCTGATAAAGATTTTAAAAATGTAAACTATGTTTCTATATTAGCTATATTTGCTATAATATTCTTCCTATTTAAGTCAGTTTCAATACCAGTTATTCTGGTATCATCTATTGAACTTGCTATATTTGTAAATATGGGTATACCACATTATACAGGTACAGTGATACCATTTATTGCATCTATAGTTATAGGGACAATACAATTAGGAGCAACCGTTGATTATACTATATTGGTAACAAATAGATTTAGAGAAGAACTTAGAAATGGACACAACAAGAAAGTAGCAATGAAAATTGCAATAAAAGAATCAGCAAGATCTATAGTAACAAGTTCATTAACTTTATTTAGTGCTACAGTAGGTGTTGCTATTGTATCAAAAATGTCATTGATAGATAGTTTATGTATACTAATGGCTCGAGGGGCTCTTATTAGTATGGTAGTAACAGTATTTGTATTACCATCTATTCTTTTAGTTATGGAACCTATAATAGCTAAAACGACTAAGAATTGGAAAAATAAACCTGTGATGAAAGGAATAAAAAAGGCATCTGCCTAGAAATATAAATATATTTATAAATAATGGTAGGGGGTTTAGATTATGAATCGTAAGTGTATGTCAAAAAAAGTTATTACTTTAGTTATTGTAGCTGCAATGTTAAATTCAGGGCTAGCTGTACATGCAGCAGATAAAGATAATGCAAAGAAAGATGAGGCAGTATATGTTACTTTAGATTCTAACGGAATTATAAAAGAAAAAATAGTTAGTGATTGGTTACATTCAGATAAAACTAATGTAAAAATAGAAGATAAATCTTCATTAACACAAATAAAAAATATAAAAGGTGAAGAACATCCAGAAATATCTGGAGAAAATCTAACTTGGAAGTCTGATAAAAGTGATATTTACTATCAAGGTAAAACAAATAAAAAATTACCTTTAAATGTTAACATAGAATATGAACTTGATGGTAAAAAGATAAAAGCTAAAGATTTAGCAGGTAAATCAGGAAATGTAAAAATAAAAATAAAATTTAAAAACTTAGATGCTCATACTGTAAAGGTAAAAGGAAAAGATAAAACTGTTTATACACCATTTACAGTAGGAGGAGTTGTTGATCTTCCAACAGATAAGTTTAAAAATATAAAAGTAAGTGACGGAGAACTTATATCTGACGGTAAAAATCAAATGGTAGCTTTTGCATCTCTCCCAGGGTTAAAAGATAGTTTAAATATAAGTAAAGATTTAATAGATTTAGATTTAAAAGACGAAATAGAAATAACAGCAGATGCAAAAGATTTTGAATTAACACCAATAATGATAACAGCAACACCTAAGTTACCGGAAATGGATAAAATAGAGAAATCTGATACAATAGATGAATTAAAAGATGGAATAAAAGAGTTAAAAGACAATAGCTTAAAATTAGTAGATGGAAGTGAAAAGTTAGCTTCTGGTTGCAGTGAATTCTCAGGAAAATCTAAAGAATTAGTAAGCAATGTTTCATTATTAAATAGTAAAATGGGAGAACTATCAAGTGGAATATCTTTATTCAATAATAAAGCATTAAATCCAATGAAGTCAGGAAGTAAAAATTTGGAATCAGGAATAATGCAGTATACAGCAGGTGTAGGAGTAGCTAAAAAAGGTGCAGTAACTTTAAGTGATGGATTAAAGAAAGCAGGCCCAGGAGCAAATGAATTAGGTCAAGGTTTTTTAAAGGCTTCAAGTGGAGCAAATGATTATTCTAAAGGAGCAAATGGTTATTCTAAAGGGGCGGATACTTTTTCTAAAAAAAGTAAAGAATTTGCTGATGGAACAAGTTCACTTTCAACTAAAACAGGAGAACTAGTAGGTGGAACTAGTCAGTTAAAAGAAGGAATTAGTCAGTTTAATTCAAAAGCTAAAGAGATAACAGATACAAGTGCAAAGATTAGTAGTAGTATGGATGATATTGTAAGTAAAACTGAAGAATTAACAGGAGGAAGTCAGCAGGTTTCACAAGGATTACAAAAAAGTATAGATTCTCTAAGGCAACTAGAAGAGGCTAAAAAACAAGAATCACAAGGAATGCAAGAAACAATAAATAATATAGAAAAACTACAACAGCTTATAGCTCCACTTCAAAACATAACAGGCGCAGAAGGTATATTTGGTAAGTTAAGTGGAGGTTTTGAACAACTAAAACAAAAGACTATAGAAGGAAAACAAGGTAGTGATAGGATTTTAGCTAAACTTCAAGAACTAGAAGGAGGATTAAATGGAATAAAAGAAGGTGCTGATAGAGTTAGTGGAGGAATTAATAAACTTCAAGTAGGACAAAAAACACTACAAAGCGGTGCTAATCAGTTTGCAGAAAAGACTAAAGATTTACCTCAAAAGGTAGGGGAGCTTGATGCAGGAGCAGGAAAATTAAGCCAAGGAGCAGCTCAATTAAAACCAGGTTTAAAGAAAATAAAAGAAGGAAGTCAAGGTTTATCTAAAGGGGCTAAAGATTTAGGTGGAGCTAGTACAAAATTAGGAGCAGGATCTAAAGAACTAGGAGTAAAAATACCACAATTAGTAGGTGGAACTAAACAGTTTAATTCTCAATTAAAAAGTGCTGTAGATGGTTCTAAGCAAATATCTGATGGTTTATGTCAATTAGATGGAAAATCACCAGACCTTAGAGGAGGAGCATCAAAACTTTCAAAAGGTGCTACTGAAGCTTCTAGGCAGTATTCTCAGATTAATAGTGGAGCTTCACAGTTAGCAAATGGAACTAATCTATTAAATGATGCTACTAGTATATTACCATCAGCCGTTGGACAGCTTTCTAAAGGAGCTTCTGATTTAAAAGATGGAATGAAGAAATTCAATGATGAAGGTATAAATAAATTAGACAGTAAAGTATCCGATGGAGTAACAGATGTAGAAGAGATTATGGATACTAAAGATGAAATTGTAAATTTATCTAAAGACTATGAAACTTTCACTGGTGTAGGAGATAATATGGAAGGTGAAGTTAAATTTGTTTTAAAAACAGATGAAATAAAGAAGCCTAAAGTAGAAAATAAAAAGAAAGATTTTTCTAATAAAGAAAATAAAGAAAAAGAAGAAGGCGGATTTGTAAATTGGATAAAAAATATATTTAATTAATTCTTTTAAAGTAACTAAATGTTTTTTAATAATTTATCTAAATTGATAGATTAAAGGTTATTAGAAATGATGGAGTATCATTTTCTAATAACCTTTTTATTTTTACTAAGGAAATAATAGTTTTTTTATTAATATGTAACTTTGTTTTTAAACATATGATTTTATTTTATAATCCTTAGGAAGATGGTTTGTATCATTAAATGAAACAAGTGTAGGATTAAAATCTTCATCAAAAGAAAGTTTTGAAATTGCAGTATTTCCTAGAACTAATTTATGGTACATAGTCATTTTCCAATCAAAAATACCAATTAGTCCAGCTTTTATTATTCCACCATGAGCTACAATAATAATTTTTTTACCTTTATTTTCTTTGGCAATTTTCATAATTTCTTTTTTAGATCTAATGCTTGCATTTTTTAAACTTAAATCGCCCCCAACAAGAGAGGCAGCTATTTCATCAGTTTTCCAAATTTTAAATTGGTTTGTATATTGAGATTTTATTTGAGGTACAGTTAAGCCTTCCCATTCACCAAAATTTATTTCTCTTAACTGATTTGAAATAATAGGAGTTGTACCTGTATTTTCACAAACAGTTTTTGCAGTTTCAATAGCTCTCTTTAAAGGGCTTACATATACTAAATCAAAACTTTTATCAAACCTTTTTTTTAGAAATTTAGCTTGAAGTATACCTTCACTTGATAAAGGGATATCTTTACATCCTTGAAATTTTCCATAGGCATTCCATTCGGTTTCCCCATGTCTTATTAACCATATTTGTGTATTCATGAAAATCTCCTTTAGAATCTATTAATTATTGCATGTGCTATTATATTTTATAATTATACTTCTATGTATTTTTAAGTCAACAGAGATAGCTTTAGTTATTTTTTATTTGAATGTTCGTTAAGTAGTAAAATTGAATTATAGACTGTTTTTTAAAATAAAATAATGTCATTAGAATAATACTATAATAGTACTATAAAATAAATTGGGAATATATTATAAATCTCAAAAAACGGCATGGATAATACTTAAGATTAAAAAAAATGGAGAAAAAGCCTGTACAAAAAGGGCAAATTAATGATAAATTTAAAGTATGCAACTAAATTTAGACATATAAAAATAAATAAGTAAAAGATTTGATAGAAAGATTATTTCTACATTATTAATTATATATTATTTGAAATCAAATATAACTGAGGTTTAATTTAAAAAATTGGCCATATAAAAATAAATAATAAATTAACTAGTTATTTATTTAAATATGACTAAGGGCATGGAGTGGTATAAGATGGAAAATAAAACAATAAATAAAATACTTATAGTTGAAGATGAAGAATCAATAAGAGGTTTTATAAAAATAAATTTAAAAATGAATAATTTTATGGTTTTAGAAGCTTCTTCAGGAGAAGAAGGGGTTAAAAAAGCTAAACTTGAGAAACCAGATGTAGTAATTTTAGATGTAATGCTTCCAGGGATTGATGGATTTAAAGTATGTAGTATATTAAGAGAAGAGTTTCCTAAAATAGGCATAATAATGCTTACAGCTAAAAGTCAAGATATGGATAAGATTATGGGATTAGAATATGGAGCAGATGATTACATAATAAAACCTTTTAATCCTTTAGAACTTACATTAAGAATAAAGGCTTTGCTTAGAAGAGTAGTAGAAGATGAAAAAAATGAAGCAACTAATTTGATATACGGTGGAGAATTTAGAATAGATACTTATTCTCAAAAGATATACAAAGGTGACTTGGAATTAGAAATTACCCCAACAGAATATATGATTATGAAGATATTTATGCAAAATCCAGGTAAAGCCTTTAGTAGAGATGAGCTTTTAGATATAGTTTGGGGATATGATTTTATAGGAGATTCAAAAATAGTAGATGTAAATATAAGAAGATTAAGATCAAAAATAGAAGAATGTCCATCTAAACCTCAATATATAAAAACAGTGTGGGGCACAGGATATAGATGGCAAAATCCTTAACTAAATAATTTATATTAGGAGTTATTATGAATAGTATAAAAAAGAGATTAGTTAGTAATTTTATAATAATAATAATAATAAGTGTTGTTATTCTAGAGTTATTACTAATAATATTTACGAAAAAGTATTATTACAATAATTTAGAAGAAGTAATGACAAACCAGATAAAGATGTCTTCTGAATTTTATGATAAATATTTTTCTAACGCATCTTTAAAAGAAAATATTTTAGATAATGTAGATGCATTTTGGACCCAAACTTCTGCACAAGTTCAAGTAGTAGATTTATCAGGAAATATACTAATGGATTCTATAGGAGTGTATCATTCTAAACAGTTATATACTACTGATTTTATCATGGCAAAGAACGGTAAAAAAGGAGTTCTTACAAAAGAGGTAGATTATGATGATCATAAAGTTATGATAGTAAGTTATCCTCTTTTATCAAGAGGTAAAATAATAGGAGTTTTAAGATTTATAACTTCTCTAAGAGCTATAGATAAACAAATATATCAAATATATATGGGATTTATTTTAATAGGTGTTATAGTTACAATAATATCTATAATACTAAGTGTATTTTTAGCAGATAGTATAATAGTTCCAATAAAAGAATTAAATTATGTAGCAAATAAAATGGCATCAGGAAATTTTAAAATAAGAAGTAATAAGACGGTAGATGATGAAATTGGTGAGTTATCAGATACACTTAATTATATGGCAGATGAGATAGTAAAAAAAGAACAAATGAAAAACGAATTTATATCATCTGTTTCTCATGAATTAAGGACACCTCTTACATCTATAAAAGGCTGGGCAATAACTTTAAATTCTCAAAAAAAGTATGATGAATTAATATTTAAAGATGGACTTAAAATAATTGAAAATGAAAGTGAAAGATTAACAGAAATGGTAGAGGATTTATTAGATTTTTCTAGGCTTATTTCAAATAAAATGCAACTTAGGCGAGAAAATGTAAATTTATATACTCTTGTAAAAGAAGTAAATACACAAATGAATCCTTACGCTGAAAGAAGTAAAATTAATCTTAATCTAGTATGTGAAAGTCCTTTAATAAGTGTATATGTAGATAAAAATAGAATAAAGCAAGTATTAATTAATTTATTAGATAACGCATTTAGATTTACAGAGGAAAATGGAATGGTTAGTTTAAAGGTTTATGAAGAAGATGAAAATGTTATTATAATTGTAGAGGATAATGGATTAGGAATAAATGAAGAAGATTTACCAAGAGTTAAAGAAAAATTTTATAAAGGTAAAACTGTAAAATCGAAAAGTGGAATAGGACTTTCTATATGTGATGAAATAATAAAACTGCATAATGGTGTATTTAACATAGAAAGTGAATTAAATGTAGGAACAAAAGTCTATGTAAAATTACCTAAGAATTTTGTAGATTAACTTTAAGGCATATAAAAATCAATTAGCATAGTGAGGAGTTAATTATTTGAAGATGCCTGATATTTAAATATTATAAGGAGAGCTATTATGAAAAAAAGAAAATTTTTTCTTTTGCTAATATTTATATCAACATTTTTTCTTCAAGGATGTATGAAATTTCAAGATTCTAAAGGTGAAAATATTATTTCACCTAATAATACTTCCATTATAATAAAAGGAACATGGAAGATTAAAAGTATAAAATATGACAACCATAGTGAAGATAAAGAAGATAAATTTAATCCTAAAAGTTTGATAGGAAAAGAAGCTGGATTTAGTTATGAAAATGCAGTTATTTCAGATGAAATCTGCAAAAATCCTAAATACAAGATAAAAAAAGCTAATTTGAAAAATTACCTTATAAATAAATTTGATAACAATATTTATTCTAAATTTAAGAACCCTAATCAAGATGTAGATATTATATCTATATCTTCTGAGGATAAATTTTTCCATGAAATAATAATGATTAATGAAGATACTTTGTTAGCTACATTAAACAATGTTGTTTTTCAATTAGAAAAAGTAAATGATGATTTTAATATAAATTTAAAAAATATAGAAAAGCACAGTAAAAGTACTTATAAAAAGAATAGCAGTGATAAAGAAATTAATACTGTTTTTCTTTTAGGAATCAAAAATGATTTAGCAAAATCTGAAAATAATAAAGATTCACGTCAACCAGAAAAAGAGTATAAAACTATTTTTATATCTTCTAAAAATGGAAAGATAGATGTAATAGATAAAATACAAAATTTATTAGTTCCTAGAAAAGATGGTTTTTGGAAAGTAGAAGTAAAGAGAAATGAAAATAAAGATAACATATATAGCTATCCTGTATTAAAGAATAATAATAAATCAAAAGATAAAGGCATTAATCCAAAGAATTTAATGAAAAACTCTGAAATTTATAAAGAGATATTATTTATAGGTAATGAGTATATATGTACTGAGAACAACGAATATTTTGATGGCAAACCTAATGGAAAACTTCATAATTTAAAAGTATTACCTATAGATAATGTATATAATGATACAGGAATAAAAATATCAGATATAGATAATGAAAACGGGGATAAAAATTTTCTATCCTCTGCACAAAGATATTTATCTTCTGCTAATAAAGATGATATCAAAAATCTAGAAGAATATCCAAACGAACGAAACTTTTTCTTAGCTAGAACAAATGCTCATTGGATATTACAAGGAAGATTACATAATGTGAAAGAAATAGATAAATATAAAGATTTTAATATAGCTATGAATGTTCCTAAGGAACTGGTTAATTATGATAAATTAAATGTATCGTGGAACAGTATAAAGTCAAAAGTGCCTGATGCAGAGGATGCATATACATCTCCAAATCAAGAGTTAGCTGTTATACTATCTCCCCATAATATATATATTTATTCTATTGAACAAAATAAATTATCTAGTAACCCTGTTTATAAGATTCCAAATAATAAAGGGAAAGTAATAATGGCAGAATGGGCTACAGGAGATTACTACACAGATAAATGGCTAAAAACAGTAAAAAAATTAGGAAGTACTTCTATATTAAAGGAATTGAAAAATAAATCTAAATAGAATGAATATATATTATAGCATAATAATTATAAAAATATATTTTTATAATAAATTTAAATAAATAGGTAATTTAGTAAGGATGATATTAAATGTTAGATGAATGTTTTAATAATGGAGTTAGTATAGCAAGAAAAATATGTGCTACAAAACTTTCAGAAGGAAGTATAGCCGTAGATTGTACAATGGGAAAAGGAAATGATACCTTATATTTATCAAATTTAGTAGGAAAAGAAGGGGAAGTATTTGCTTTTGATGTACAAGAAAAAGCTGTAGATAAAACTTATAAAAAATTAAAAGAAAATAATATGTTAGATAGAGTTAATTTAATAAAAGATGGTCATGAAAATATAGATAAATACATAAAAAATAAAGTTGATCTTTTTATGTTTAATTTAGGATATTTGCCAGGTTCAGACCATGACATTACAACTAAACCAGAGACTACATTAAAATCTTTAAAAAAATGTATAGATTTGTTGAAAGATAAAGGCATAATAATAATGGTAGTATATTATGGCCATGAAAATGGAAAAAAGGAAAAAATTGTTTTAGAGAAATTTGTAGAAAATTTGAACCAAAAAGAATATAATGTATTTAAGACTTGTTTTGTGAATCAAGTTAATAATCCTCCTTTTGTTATATGTATTGAAAAAAGGTAGGGTATATATTAAATAATGATTTATTAATATGTATATAAATGAGAGGTAAGATATGAAAAATAAAAAGGATTTAATAAAACTTATAGTTTTACTAACTCTTATAAGTTTTGTATGCATTTTTATAGGTAAACATTGGCATCACATAAAGCATATAAATATAAAAAATCTAACTCACTTTTTAAGAAGTAAAGGTGAATATGCTGCTATTATATTCTTAGTGATATATGCATTAAAACCATTAATATTAATACTTCCTTCCTCTGTGTTTTCATTAGTAGGAGGGGTGCTTTTAGGCCCTGTAAAAGGCTTTATATGTAACATGTTAGGTTTTTGGTTATCTGGATCTGTAGCTTTCGTATTAAGTAGAGTGCTTGGGAAGTCCTTTGTAGAAAATTTACTTAAAGATAAAGCAGTAAAGCTTGGTAAAAATATAGAAAAAAACGGATTTAAGATAATATTTTTATTGAGATTTCCACCTATATTTCCTTATGACCCAATAAGTTATGCCTCAGGACTTACTAAAATGAAATATAAAGATTTTGCAGTAGGATCTCTTCTTGGAGTTATTCCTGAAACAATGTGTTATTCATATATAGGGGAAAATGTTACTCATTCTTTTAACTTTAAAATAATGGTACCAATAATACTTATTATAGTAACAACTATAATAGGGATGTATATGTATAAAAAAAGTAAGATAAGTAATGTTGTAGAAAAATAAAACTTATGTAGAGTATTTTAAATATACTCAACATAAGTTTTTATTTTTACTAGTATTTTAGAGAAAATTAGTTTTTAAAATTTAAGTTTTTATTACATTTAGATTCTATATAATATTCAGGGGTTGATTCTGTTATAGGTTTAAATTCATATCCTAAATTTTTATAATATTTTATTATTTTAGGGAGGACTTTTACAGTGTTTTTATTATTAAAATTACAATGAGCTAGTATTATAACATTGTTAGTATATCCTTCTTTTACTATTTTAGAATTATCAAATAATCTTTTAGTAGACAAATTTGGATTTAGGCCATCTTCTAAACTACAATTCCAATCATATATTTTGAGGTCATTTTTGTGGATTTCATTTATTAATGAACTGCCTAATTTATTATAGATATTATGAATTCCCCAAGGGCATCTTATAATTTTGCTTTTAAATCCTAAAAGGTCTTCTATTTTTTTTTGAGTTTTAGTCATTTCTTTTATGAAATTTTCTTTGTTTGAATAAATTTTTTTTGCATCGTGAGAATAAGTATGAAGTCCTATACTGTGACCTTCTTCATGGATTCTAGTTAGAATATGTTCTTTTTCAGGTATTTCTTTTCCTACAATAAAGAAGGTTGCTTTAACATTATTCTTTTTTAGAACATCTAAAATTTGATCTGTTACTACATATGTAGGACCATCATCAAAAGTTAAATACACATATTTTTTATTTTTATCTTTATTTGATTTTAAAGTTGTGTTAAAAGCTGGTTTAAACTTCTTAGAATTTTTTTTGTGTCTATAATTAAATACTAATTTTAAAGTAAATATAGAATTAACAAGTATTAACAATATTATTATACATAAATATAATTTATATTTATGTTTGCTACAGTTATTTTTCATAATATCACCTAGTTTAATAATTTTTTTATAAAATTTAAATGAATCTATTTAAAGTGTTTTTAATTTTAAGCTAATAAATGTGTTTATAGTAAAAGTTATATTTTTATATAGGACTTATATCTTTATTAAAAATAGTAAGTTCTATAAAGAGTGATCTTTTCATATGATAGTTAAAAAGTGATAGTTAAAGATTATTTATTTGAACCCATTTATATAAAATATTAGATATTTTAGTAGTTCCCTTATAAAAGAATAAAAATTCCATGTAATTTTATGAAATAAAAATAAATAAGGTATATGAAAATAAATACCATACTTATTATTTATTTGAATATGCCTAAGAGGTTTATTATGAAAAAAAATAATATTTTTGAGCAGGTTTTAAATGTTTCTATTCCAGTTATATCAGAAATGACTTTATATACATTCATGTCTGTTTTTGACCTTATGATGATAGGAAATTATGGAGGAAATAAAGCTTTAAGTGCTGTGGGATTAAGTAATAGCGTTATATATACAAGCTGTAATATATTTGTTTCTGTAGGTTTTTCTGTATCTGTTACATCTTTAGTTGCAAGAAGTGTTGGTAGTAGAGATTATAATAAAGCTGAACAGTATGCAACCTGTGGATTTTTTTTAAGTGATTTGGTTGCATTAATAATATGTTTAATAATGTTTAAATTTGCTAGAACAATATTGTATACAGCAGGAGCTAGAAAAGAAATATTACAGGTAGGAATAAAATTTATAAAGATTACTTGTATAGCAGTATTTTTTAAGATGAATACAGAAATTATTAATTCAGTTTTAAGAGGGTATGGCAATACAAAAACTCCTTTTATAATATCTATAGTAATAAGCAGTTTAAAGATAGCTTTAGATTTTATGCTTATATTTGGATATGGATTTAAAGAATACGGAATAATAGGAGCGGCTATAGCATCAGTATTATCTCAAAGTATAGGATTTTTAGGAGCTTTCTCTTACATAATATTAAAATCTAAAATTAGATTTAGAATAAAGCATATGATTTTATTTAATATTAATAGAGCTAAGGAAATATTAGCATTATTTGTTCCAGCAGCCATAGAAGAAGGCCTATATAGTGTAAGTAAGCTTGTAACTGGATTTATGATAATGACAGGAGGAAGTATTGCTTTTGCTTCAGATGAAATTGCAAATACTGTAGAATCTATAGCTTTAGTTCCTAGTATGGCTTTTGGAGTTGCAACTACAGCTATAGTAGGAATGAGATTTGGTGAGAGAAATTATAAAAAGGCTAGAAATTCTGTTAAAGCTTGTAATCTATGTGCTTTAGCTATATCTTTAATATTTTCTATTATTTTTATTTTTATGCCTAATGTACTAGTAAGTTTATTTGTAAATAAAGGAGAAAAGCAAGTAGTATTTATATCCGGCCTATGCCTTGCTATAGCAGCTATAGAGCAGCCTTTCATAGCTATATCGACTATATATGAAGCAGGCTTAGATGGAATGGGAGATACAAAGAGTCCCTGTTTTGTAACTTTAATTTCTAGTTGGTTTATAAGAGTTCCTTTAATATATTATTTTATTTGTAAATTGAAATATCCAGTAACTTATGTGTGGTGGATTACAGCATTTCAATGGATAATAGATTGTATACTAATATATTTAGTTTTTAAAAATAGATTTAGAAAATTATCTAGTTAGATATATTTTAATATTCAAAATATACTTGAAATTTTTAGAATTAATAATATAATGGTTAATAAAATGACTTTTAATCTATATAAAATAAAGGATGAATTATTTTAGTAGATTAATTACAAGGGTATAGAAAGGGGAATACATATGTTAGATAGAAAAAGAGCAGAAGAACTTATGTTAAAAAATTTAGAATCAGAGCATTTAATAAAACATTCCTATGCAGTAGAGGCAGTAATGAGAGCTTTAGCTAAAAAGCTAGATCCTGAAAATGAAGAAGAATGGGCTATATCAGGATTATTACATGATTTGGATGCGGATAAAGTAGATTATCATAATCATCCAGAACTTCATGGGCCAAAAACTATAGAAATATTAAAAGAAGAAAACTATGGAAACGAAAATATGTATCATGCAATACTTGCACATAACCAAGATACAAAAACAGAGATAAAAAACAAAATGGATAGAGCAATATATGCAGCTGACCCAATAACTGGTTTTATTACAGCTATAACATTGGTGTACCCAGATAAAAAAATTTCTAGTGTAAAAGTTAAATCTGTAACAAAGAGAATGAAAGAGAAAAGGTTTGCAGCAGGAGCCAATAGAGAGGCTATGAAATCTGTAGAAAAGTTAGAAATACCATTTAGAGATTTTGCAGAATTATCTTTAAAAGCTATGACAGATATTTCTGATAAATTAGGTCTATAATGCATAACATAACAGATTAAATGTGAAAATAATAGAGCTTGTAAGCTATATTAATTTAAAATAAAATTGGATTTAAGTGGTTTAATATATCATATAAAGATATAACCTAAACTTTAATATATTATATTTAAGTTTAGGTTATATCTTTTTTTATAATAACACAGTAAGAAATGAATACTACATCAATGTTAATAATACGACAATAAAATAGAAAAAATAGAAATTTTTATGATAAAATATCTTGAAATTTTTAATTAAATTATGGTATAACATAATAATGTAATTATAATTTAATTTAAATTTGGCATTTCGATGTGCCCTATATATGGAGATGATATAATGGAAACAGCTACCACATTAGCCTCAGAACAGATATTACAATTAATAGCAATAGTTATGTTAGCAGGAGCAGTTTTTGGAAAATTAAGTAGAAAAGTTAACTTACCAGATGTAGTGTTATTTATATTAGCAGGAATTATATTAGGACCTCATGTTTTAAATATAGTAGATATAGACAAGTACCCAGTAGGAAATCAACTTATTTTAACTTTTGGTGCAGCATATATACTTTATGATGGGGGAAGAGAAGTAGATTTAAAGGTATTTAATAAAGTTAAATTTACAGTAATACTTTTAGCAACAGTAGGAGTATTTTTATCTACTTTGATTACAGGCTATTTTGCTTATAAAATATTTAACATAGAATTAATATACGCATTACTTTTAGGAGTAATAATAGCATCAACAGATCCTTCGGTTTTGATACCGCTTTTTAAAGACATGAAAATAAGCAATAAATTAAAACAAACTATAATATCAGAATCAGCTTTTAATGATGTAGCAGGAGCTATAATTACTTTTACAATTTTAGGTATAATATCAGGAGGAACATTTTCTTTAGGAAATAGCATATTTAATTTATTAAAGTCTTCTATAGGAGGAATTGTAGTAGGATTATTAGCTGGATATGTATCAACAAAGCTTATATCTCAAGGGAGAATAGGATTTTTAAATGAATATCCTTCAGAGCTTGCAATAGCTTCAGTTATAACTGCATACTTACTATCTGAAAAGTTAGGATTTAGTGGATTTATGGCTGTTTTTATAGTGGGAATGGTTTGTGGAAACAAACATTTTATAAATTGTAAAATACATGAAGAAAATAAGATAACACATCTTAGATTCAAAGAAGTACTTACAGTTATACTTAGAATGATGATATTTGTTTTATTAGGAACCCATATAGATTTTAGTATTTTATTAAAATATTGGAGCCAAGATTTACTATTAGTAAGTGTATTAATATTTATTTCAAGACCAATATCTGCATTCATTTCTATTACACTTGATAGAAAAGCTAAGTGGAATTTTAAAGAAATAGTATATATGATGTGGATTAGAGAAACAGGGGTAATACCAGCAGCTTTAATAGGAATGCTTATGTCTATGAATATCAAAAACATAGATATAATAGCATCTGTAACTTTTACAACAATAATAATAACTTTAACATTTCAAGCAAGTACAGCTAAATTGTTAGCTAAAATATTAAAATTAGATGTAGAAAACATTGAAAAAATAAATAAGCCTGTATGCTAGTTTATTTTAATATTTCTAAAAGAGATAGAGAAGAATTTACTTTGGGCATATAAAAATAAACTAGTGTATTCTTTACTTATTTATTTAAATGTGCCTTATAGATATAAAAATAGAGGATTAGTTTTATATAATAAAGCTAATCCTTAATATATTTATTTAGATTTAAGAATATTTTTTTATATAATATTCTTTATTTTTAACTATATTTTTCAATAAAGAAAGTAAGACTTGTATTTCTTTATAGTTATTATACATTCCAAAACTTAATCTTACTACACCAGGTCTTTTGCTTATGGGTTCTTTAGAATATTCTCTTATGCTATCTTTTGAAAGATTTAATAATCTTTGAAGATATGGTTGAGCACAAAAACAACCATTTCTTACAGCAATAGCTTTTTCTCCAGACAATATTTTAGCAGTTATGCTATGATGAATTCCTTCAATATTAAAAGGGATTATAGCTACTCTAGGAGTATTTCTATTCATTTCATGAGCGTATAATTTTATTCCAGGGATTTTTTCCATTTCTTGAGTTGTATATTTTAACAAATAGGTTTCATAGTTTTCAATATTTTTCATACCAAGTTCATTTATAGTTTTTATAGCAGTAACCAAAGCTTGTACTCCCATAACATTAGGAGTTCCTGCTTCATCTTTTTCAGGCGGATTTGCCCAAAGAACTAAATCTCTTGATACTGAATTTATAGTTCCACCACCACAATAATCAGGTATTCCCTTTTGGAAAGTAGATTTAGGTCCGATAAGAACGCCAGTTCCAAAAGGAGCATACATTTTATGAGCAGAAAAAGCTAAATAATCAATGTGCTCTTTTGAATAATGAGGTTTCATATCCATAGGACAATGAGGAACAAATTGAGCTCCATCAACTAAAATTTTAGCACCATACTTATGAGCTAAGGAAGCTATTTTATATATAGGATTAATATATCCAGTAACATTAGAAGCTCCAGTTACAGTTACTAATTTAACTTTTCCATTATATTGTTTTAGTTTTTTTTCTAGATCATCAATCAGTAATCTTCCATATTCATCTATTTCAACATAATCTGTTTTGTATTTAAATCTCCAAGGTAAATCATTTGAATGATGTTCCATCCAAGTGCTTAAGATAACACAATCTTCCTTATCATCAGTTAGTCTATAAGATAGTTTGTTAATAGCCTCTGTAGCATTTTTCACATATATGATTGCATCTTTTTCTAAATCAGCTCCAACAAAATCAGCAACAATTTTTCTAGAATCTTCATATATCTTTGAAGATAGCTGTGACTTATATCCAGTTCCTCTATGAATTGAGGAGTACCAAGAAGAAAAGGACATAATACTATCCATAACTGATATAAAAGGAGGCGTAGTGGCTGAATTATCAAAATTTATAGCTGTAGCAAAAGATTCATTATGAAGAGGCACTTTTGTAGTAAGTCCCTTTATAAAATATCTATAAGGGGATTGATCAGGTATATATATCATACAAATCACCTCAAATATACTTTGGTATTATATAATATTTATTTCACCAATGAATTGATACTAGTTTTATGAATTTTTTAGAATTTTATAAAAAAACTTAGACACATTAAAAAATATTCTTCTAATCTTTGACTTATTATTTGTTTTAATAACCCTAAACTATGATTTCCATATAATGAAGTAAGGATAATTTTTATTTTGATGAGTTTAAGATAAATATAAAAATAAATTTAGCACAAACTATAGTGTAACTTTTAATATTAAGAAATTATTAAGGTTTATGTTAACAATTTTTTAAGATGAATTAATTACAATATATTTAGAGGTGATAACATAATGGGCAATAAATTAAAACAAAATTTAATTCCTTTAAGCTTGATGCTTATAATTCCAATAGTAAACATAGTCTACCCACTACTTAATAACAATAATAGAGGAGTAAGTACAATAATAACAAAGATAGATACAATGGTACCCTTTATTAAGGCCTTTTCAGTACCTTATATGGCTTGGTATCCTTTTGTTATTTTGTATCTTGTATACTTATGTTTTAATGATAGAAAAACTTACTATAAATCTCTTACAAGTTTAATTTTAAGTCTTATAGTTTGTTATATAATATTTTTCTTTTTTCAAACTACAGTTCCAAGACCACAGGTTCAAGGAAATGATTTGTTCAGTAAAATTGTAATGTTTATATATAAGACAGATAAACCATTTAATGCTTTTCCAAGTATACATGTTATAACTACTTATATAGTAATGAGAGGAATATATAGTAGTAAAGTTAGAGATTCAATAAACATGACTGTTGTAATAATAGTAGGAATGCTTATAATATTTTCCACTCAATTTATAAAACAACATGTGATTTTAGACCTAACATTTGCTATACTTTTAGGTGAAGTAATTTATAATATAGTAGATTATAGTATGGAGATGATATTAAAATGGCGGAAGAAAAGATCCTCGTTGTTGATGATGAGAAAGAAATTAGAGACTTAATAGAGATTTATTTAAAAAATGAAGGATATAAAATATTAAAAGCATCTGATGGAAGAGAAGCTTTAGATATAGTAAAAAAAGACCATATAGATTTAATAATATTAGATGTAATGATGCCTAATATGGACGGAATAGAAGCCTGTATGAAAATAAGAGAAGAAGAAAGTATGCCTATAATAATGTTATCAGCTAAAAGTGAAGATATGGATAAAATAATAGGACTTACTACAGGAGCAGATGATTATATTACAAAACCATTTAATCCTTTAGAACTTTTAGCTAGGGTGAAATCACAACTTAGAAGATATTTAAAACTAAACAATAATCCACAAAATGAATCAAATAAGGATATAATAAGAATAGATGATATAGTAATAAATATAGCTACTCATGAAGTTAAAGTTTTAGACAAAATTGTAAAACTTACACCAAGAGAATTTGATATATTAGAACTTTTAGCTAGAAATAGAGGAGTAGTTTTTAATATAGAAAAAATATATGAATTAGTATGGAAAGAAGAATTTTTAGATTCAAATAATACAGTAATGGTTCATATAAGAAAATTAAGAGAAAAAATAGAGGAGGATCCTAGGAACCCAAGATATATAAAAACTGTTTGGGGAGTTGGATATAAAGTTGATAAATAAATTTAAAAAACACCATAAAAAGAAGAAAAAAACATTTTTCTTGTTTAGGCCTATAGTTTATTTATTTAGACCTATATCATATTTAATAGAATTTAGTAGACATAAAATAGAAAAAAGTATAATACTAGAGCTAATGTTTGTCTTTGGAATAAGTTTGTTATGTACTATAATCATGTATAATTTTAGTAATTCATATTTTACAAGTGCTACAAGATATTCAGTAGTAAAGTATGATAAAGGTATAAAGGAAATATATAGAAGATCTTTAGAACTTTCAGATAGAATAGTAAGCGATAAGCTTAATTCAAAAGAAGATGTTAAAAGGATACAAAATATAATAGATTCTTATTATAATGATGATACTACTAATAGAATAATGATAGCTGATTTTGAAGGAAAGGTTCTTTTTAAATCTTCTAATGTTATAGAAGAAGAGATAAACATAGATGATGTAATAAGAAATAATATAGATTTAAAAGATAATATAGAGTATTCATCACCTTCAAGTGATGGAAGAAAAGAATATATGAGCATAAATCCTGTAAGCTTTTCTGACACTAAAGCATATGCAATTATAAAAGGAGTACCAAGAAAAGAAGTTCAATATTATACTAAAGATATATCTTTTTTAGCATCATTACTTTCTGTAACTACATTTATCGGAACATTTTTATTTTTAACTAAAAGGAAAATGAAATATATAAAAGAGTTATCTAGTGGACTTTTACAAATATCTAAAGGTAATTTAGGATTTAAAGTTACAAAAAGAGGAAATGATGAATTAGCTCTTTTAGCAGACAATATAAATTACATGGCAAAAGAGCTAAAAGAAAAGATAGAAAAAGAGAGAAAAGCGGAAAAAACGAAAAATGAGCTTATAACTAATGTATCTCATGATTTAAGAACACCGCTTACATCTATAATGGGATATTTAGGACTAATAAAAGATAAAAAATATGAAAATGAAGATCAATTATATAACTATGTTAATATATCTTATAATAAATCGGAAAAACTAAAAACTTTGATTAATGATTTGTTTGAGTATACAAAATATAGCAATGATAACAATCAAAATCAATTTGAAAACCAAGTTATTTCTTTAGGTGAATTATTAGAGCAGTTGGCAGAAGAATTAGTTCCTATATGTGAAGATAATAATGTAACCATAAAAAAAGAAATAGAAGATTATAAAACATTTGTAGAAGTTGATCCAGATAAAACTGTGAGAGTATTTGAAAATTTACTTATGAATGCAGTAAGGTATAGTTTAAAACCAGGAGAAATAGGGATTAATTTATATAAAGAAAAAAGCTTTGTTATAGTAGCAATATCAAATCAGTGTAAAGAAATATCACAAGATGATTTAAACAAAATGTTTGATAGATTTTATAGATTGGAAAAATCAAGGTCTACATCTACAGGAGGTAGTGGACTTGGACTTGCTATAGCAAAAAACATAGTTGAATCACAAAACGGTAAAATATGGGCTGAATATAAAGATGAAAAAGTTATATTCTATGTAAAATTTTTATTGGTTTAGATATAAAAGTAAATAACAACTGAATTCTTCTAAAAAATGTTTTAAGATAAATAAGAGTATATAAAATTTATCTTAAAACATTTTTATTTGGTATAATATACTGTGATTATATATGTTTTAAATTATAGATTAAGAAATTAATTGTTATAAAAGGGGTTAAGAGATGAACGTTTATTTGATTTGTATAATTGTTTTTGCAATTATTTTAATTTCTACTGGTTTTATTGTTGGTAAATTTGTAAAGAGTTCTTCAGATTTTTTTGTAGCAGGACGAAAATTAAATTCAAAATTGTTATTTACAACTTTAATAGCAGCAAACATTGGTGCAGGTTCTACTGTTGGAATAACAGGAATAGCATATAAGTTTGGAGTATCATCTTATTTTTGGATTTTTATGTCTGGGATAGGAACTTTAATTTTAGCATTTTTTATAGGACCTAAAATATGGGAAAAATCAATGAAATATAACCTATATACTTTGGGAGATTATTTAGATTTAAGATATTCTAAATATTTTAAAGGGGCAATATCTATAATGATGATTGTAGGAACTTTAGCTCTGTTTTCAGGTCAACTTATGGGAATTGCCTGGATTTTAAATGTAACTTCTGGTATACATAAAACTACAGGAATACTGATAGCAGCTGTAGTTATAACTTTATATTTTTCATCAGGAGGACTTTTATCTAGTGCAATAGTTAATATACTAGAATTAGTTATAATTGTTTTAGGTTTTGTAATAGCACTTCCTTATGCTCTTTCAGCAGTTGGAGGATTCAATGGATTACATATGAAGATAGCTAGTAATTTAGGAAATGCTATAGAAACTACAAAATACTTTAGTCCTACAGGTATCGGTATAACTACTATAATAGGATGGTTTTTAATGCTTACCCCATCTTTTTTTATATCTCCTGGATTAATAGGAAAAGTATATGGAGCAAAAGATGTTAAGACAGTTAAAAAAGGAGCCTTTTGGTGTTCTATAGTTCAAATATTATTTGCTTTTTTACCTACTATATTAGGAATGTGTGCTTTTGCAGTATATCCAAATCTTATGCAGGCAGATTTAGCACTTCCTAAAATAATGAAAGAGTTATTGCCCTTTTCAATATCTGCATTGGCATTAGCTGCAATATTTGCAGCTGAAGTTAGTACGGCAGATGCAGTTTTATATATGCTTACTACGACTTTTAGCGAGGATATATATAAAACTTTTATAAATTCTAAAGTTGAAGATAAAAAATTATTAAAGGTAAGTAGGATAGTTACAATAGTTGGAGGAATATTAGGAGTTTGTATGGCTTTACTTTTAACCAATATAGTAACAGCTCTGTCAATATTTTATACTTTAATGTCAGTATCCCTTACAGTACCACTTATATTTGGATTGTTTTCTGAAAAACCAAATACAACTTCAGCATTTATATCTGCAATAGTAGGTGTCATAATAACTTTATTTTTAAAATTTTATAATAATGATAAAGGTATATGGATATTAAATGCACAATCAACAGGAATAATATTTTCTTTAATAACAATGATTTTATTTATTGTGTTTATTACTAAAAAGAAAGTAAAAAAGGAACAAGAATAAATAATATATAGATAGTCAATAATCCTATAAAGTACATTAAATAGATAACTAATTCTAAATTTGAGATGAAATTTTTGCTATATCTTAAATTTAGAATTTTTTTATAGATTACATAAAAAGGGATAATATATTTTAATATGATATTTTACTAAATTACTTTTTAATATTTCCTTAGGATAATTTTTTCTATAGGATTCCATTTTTATTTATTTGAATGTGTCTTAGTTATTTATTTAAATATTTTTTAAGGAGAGAATATTTATGATTAAGGAATTTATGATTATTAGTTTTATAGGATTTTTTATAGGATTTCTATTATATAGATATATTTGTAGAATTGATGAAAATAATAAAAAAAAATATCCAAAAAAATTTATAGAAATAATTACAATGGTACTTTTTGTAATATTATATTTACGATATGGTATTTGTTTAAAATATGTTAAATATATAACATATATTTGTTATTTAATTACAGCAGGCATTATAGATTTTTATACCAAAAAAGTATATATTAAACCTTTTTTAATTATATTTATGATTCAGGTTTCATATATTATTATTGATGCTATTTCAGGAAAACAAATTTTAGAATATGTTTTAGGAGGACTTGTGGTAGGAGGACTAATCTATTTAATTGCATATTTTACAAAAGCAATGGGTGCTGGGGATGGAGACATATTCCTGATAACAGGATTATTGTTTGGATTTGAAAAAGCTTTTTTAATTTTAACTTTATCGTGTATTTTAGGATCTATTATTGGACTTATCATCGTAATGGTAAGGAAGAAACAATTGCAAGATTCAATACCATTTATTCCAATTGTTTCTTTGACTAGTCTTATAGTTATAATACTAAATGTAAATTTTATGAATATATTACAATAAATATCATAGAATCATATTGACCACTAAATGAATATGTTATAAATTAAACGCACTTGTAGGACTTGTAAATCGATTACAAAAAACATATAATAGTGAATGAATAATATAATATATTTTGTAGCTTAAAATATGTAAAAAAATGTAATGATATTTAGTAAAAAGCTACTTGCAGATATAGATAAATTACTATAAAATAGTTATTGCATAAATAATTAAAATTTATTATAATAAGTTAAATTTTCTGGAAATTTGTTGTTTAATACAAAAGAATAAATTACTATATAAACTTATATATAAATGAAGTGTAGTAGTATGCATAAAACGACTCAAAAATTGCATTTTAATAGAATAATGTAGTTTTTTATTTTGTTTTTTTATACAATTTACTTGTGCTTAATAATTTTTAAATTATTTTATTATATTTCAAAGAACTAAAATTATCAATAAATTCATGTGTAAAAACATGTAGAAATTAAGGATGGGAGGATTAATATGGACTTATTAACTTTTAAAAAAGGTATATATCCACCACATGGGAAATACCTTACAGAAAAAAAGCCTATAGAAGAATATTTACCAAAAGGTAACTTAGTGTTTCCTATGTCTCAACATATAGGCGCTCCTTGTAATCCAATAGTTAAAAAAGGGGACAGGGTATTAGTTGGACAAAAAATAGGGGAAGCTACAGGTTTTGTTTCAGCTCCTATATTTAGTAGTGTTTCAGGAACGGTAAAAAATATTGCACCAGTTTTAACAGCAGCAGGAACTAAAGTAAATGCTGTTATTGTAGAAAACGATGGGGAATATGAAGAAATAGAATTTACTAAACCAAAAGACTACAATGAACTTTCAAAAGAAGAAATTATAAATCTTATTAAGGATGCCGGTATAGTTGGTATGGGTGGTGCTTGTTTCCCAACACATGTAAAGCTTTCACCTCCACCAGACAAAAAAATTGATTCTATAATAGTAAATGCAGCAGAATGTGAACCATATTTAACTTGTGACCACAGACTAATGCTTGAAGAATCAGATAAAATTGTTGAAGGTTTAAAAATAGTATTAAAAGTATTCCCAGAAGCAAAAGGATATATAGGAATAGAAAACAATAAACCAGATGCAATAGAAAAAATGAAAGAAGCTTGCAAAGGGATTTCTAATATAGAAGTTAAAGTTTTAAAAACTAAGTATCCACAAGGTGCAGAAAAACAATTAATATATGCAATAACTAAGCGTGAAGTTCCATCAGGAAAATTACCAGCAGATGCAGGATGTGTTGTACAAAACACAGCAACAGTACGTGAAATATATAATGCAATAGTACTTGGAAGACCTTTAACTGAAAGAGTTATTACAGTTACAGGAGAAGCTGTTAAAAATCCTAAAAACTTTAGAATGAAATTAGGGACAAACCTTAAAGAATTAATAGAAGCTTGCGATGGATTTAAAGAAGATCCAGTTAAAGTTATAGCAGGAGGACCTATGATGGGAATGACTATGTCAACATTAGATGTTCCATCTGTCAAAGGATCTTCAGGTTTATTATGTTTAACTAAAGAGCAAGCAGTATTACCAGAAGCATCAAGTTGTATAAGATGTGGAAGATGTGTTACTGCCTGTCCAATGAATCTAATACCATCGGCATTAGATTCTCTAGCAAAAAGACATGAATATGGCGCTTTTGAAGAAAGCCATGGATTAGATTGTATAGAATGTGGATGTTGTACTTTCTCATGTCCAGCAAAACGTCATTTAATACAATCAATAAGAACAGCTAAAAGACATGTTATAGCTGAAAAA
Organism: Clostridium oceanicum; assembly: GCF_039521385.1. NCBI lineage: Bacteria > Bacillati > Bacillota > Clostridia > Eubacteriales > Clostridiaceae > Clostridium > Clostridium oceanicum. The sequence goes on from NZ_BAAACG010000013.1 coordinate 293,709, forward strand.
AGAAAAAATAGTAAGAAATAATAAGAAATAAGGAGTGACTTTTAAATGTCTGAATCAATGTATACATTGTCATCATCTCCTCATATTCGTTCTAAAGATACAGTTCAAACAATTATGAGAGATGTTATAATTGCATTACTTCCAGCAACTATAGCAGCAGTTTATTTCTTTAAGTTAGAAGCTCTTTTAGTTATAATAACTGCTGTATTATCTTGCGTAATAGCAGAATATGCATGGCAAAAACTAACACATAGGGAAGTAACTATCGGTGATTTAAGTGCCGTAGTAACAGGACTTTTATTAGCTTTTAACGTACCATCAGGATTTCCACTATGGATGGTTGCTATAGGAAGTTTCTTTTCAATAATAGTAGTAAAACAATTTTTCGGGGGAATTGGACAAAATATCGTAAACCCAGCATTAGCAGGTAGAGCATTTTTACTTGCATCTTGGCCAGTTGCTATGACAACTTGGACAGTAGATGGGGTTACAACTGCAACTCCTCTTGCAATACTTAAAGCAGGAGAAGGACAATTACCAAGTATAGGATCAGCTTTTATAGGACATATAGGAGGATGTTTAGGTGAAACATCAGCTCTTGCACTACTTATAGGAGCAGCATATCTTTTATATAGACGTGTTATTTCTTGGCACATACCAGTATCATATATTGGTACAGTTCTTGTTTTAACTACAATAATGGGCAGAAACGGTGGATATGAAATATTTGTTGGTGGATTAATGCTTGGAGCATTATATATGGCAACAGATTATACAACATCACCAATGACTGTAAAAGGTAAAGTTATCTTTGGTATGGGTTGTGGACTTATAACAACAGTTATACGTGTATTTGGTGGATATCCAGAAGGTGTTTCTTATTCAATATTATTAATGAACTTATGCGTACCTTTAATAGATAAGTACGTTACTCCAAGAGTATTTGGGGAGGTGAAGAAGTAATGGCAAATGAGAAAAATGAAACATTAAAATTAGGTTTAAAATTACTTCTAGTTACAGCAGTAGCAGGATTAATTTTAGGAGGAGCTTTCCTAGTGACGAAAGACCCAATTGCAAAACAAGTTGCAAAAACAAATAGTGAAGCTATGAAAGAAGTTCTTCCAAAAGCAGATTCATTTGAAATAATGGATGGAAAATCAAAAGGAAATGTAACAGAAGTTAATGAAGGTAAAAAATCAAGCGATGTATCAGGATACGCTATAAAAGTTTTAACAAAAGGTTATGGTGGACAAATAGAAATGATGGTTGGAGTATCTAAAGAAGGAGAAGTTAAAGGAATAAAAATACTTTCTCACTCAGAAACTCCAGGACTTGGAGCTAATGCACCACAACCTAAATTCTCAGGACAATTTAAAGGAAAACCAACAGATAAAAAACTTGAAGTAGTAAAAACTGCACCAGCAAATAAAAGCGAAGTTCAAGCAATAACAGGTGCAACAATTACTTCAAGAGCTGTTACAAAAGGTGTTAATGAAGCAGTAGATTATTATAAAGCTGAATTGAAGGGAGGACAAAATTAATGAGTAAATTAGGAGAAAGACTTAAGAATGGTATTTTTGATGAAAATGTCATATTTATTCAAGCATTAGCAATGTGTCCTACCTTAGCAGTAACAACTAGTGCTAAAAATGGAATAGGTATGGGACTTGCATCTACAGTTGTTTTAATAGGATCCAACTTAGTTGTATCATTACTTAGAAAAGTAATACCAGATAAAGTTCGTATACCTTCATTTATAGTTATAATAGCATCATTTGTTACATTACTTCAATTTTTAATGCAAGGTTTTGTACCATCTTTATATAAATCACTTGGTATATTTATACCACTTATAGTTGTTAACTGTATGATTCTTGGAAGAGCAGAAGCATATGCTTCTAAAAATGGTCCATTAGGATCTATCTTTGATGGATTAGGTCAAGGTTTAGGTTTTGCAGTAGCATTAACAATCATAGGTGCTATAAGAGAATTATTAGGAGCAGGTCAACTATTTGGAGCACAAATAATGCCAACAACTTGGCAACCAGCTATAATAATGATTCTTGCACCAGGAGCTTTCTTTACAGTTGGAATATTAATGGCTATCATGAATTATAGAAAATTAAAGAAAAACTAACCAAGAGAAAGATTTAAAATAGAAATGTCCTTAGAAAGGAGAATAAAGGATGAATATATTTGCATTAATTATATCAGCGTTGTTTGTAAATAACTTCGTATTGTCAAGATTTTTAGGTATCTGTTCTTTCCTTGGTGTTTCAAAAAAGGTTGAAACCGCTACAGGAATGGGACTTGCAGTTACTTTCGTTATGACACTTGCATCACTTATATCATATATAGTATATCATGCGATACTTGTACCGCTTAACATAACATATTTATATACTTTATCATTTATATTAGTTATAGCATCACTAGTTCAATTTGTTGAAATGGTTATTAAAAAGAAGAGTCCAAACCTTTATAAAGCTCTAGGAATTTTCTTACCACTTATAACAACTAACTGTGCTATATTAGGTGCTGTTATATTAAACATGAACGAGCAACATAATTTATTACAATCATTAGTATTTGGAATTTTCTCAGGTCTTGGATATATGCTTGCAATAGTATTACTTGCAGGTTTAAGAGAAAGATTAGAAGGTTGTGACAAAATGCCTAAATCAATGCAAGGATTACCAATATCATTGATTACAGCAGGACTTATGGCAATAGCTTTCTTAGGATTCCAAGGACTACTTCACTAGGAGGTGTAAATTAGAATATGAACGATTTATTATATCCTATATTAAGTTTAGGTGGATTAGGTCTTATATTCGGTGTGCTTTTAGGTTACTCATCTAAAAAGTTTGCTGTAGAAGTAGACCCTAAAGTACCATTAATAAAAGAAGCATTACCCGGTGCAAACTGTGGTGGATGTGGATATGCAGGATGTGACGCTTATGCTCAAGCTGTAGCATCTGGAGAAGCAAAACCAAATTGTTGTTCAGTTGGAGGAGCTGAGGTAGCAGCCAAAGTTGCAGAAATAATGGGTGTTACTGTAGAAGATACTGAACCTGAAAAGGCATATGTAAAATGTAAAGGAACTTGCGGCAACGCAAAACAAAGTGGTAATTACTACGGAGATATGGACTGTAAAGAGGCATCAGTACTTCCAGGTGGCGGAGCAAAAGCTTGTGCCAATGGATGTTTAGGACTTGGAAGCTGCGTAAAAGCTTGTCAATTTGATGCACTACACATAAAAGATGGTATTGCAGAAGTTGATGAATCTAAATGCGTTGGATGTGGAGCATGTGTAAAAGAATGTCCAAGAGGCGTAATAGAATTAAAGAAAGCTTCAGAAGTAGTAAGAGTTGCATGTAACTCAAGAGATACTTTAAAAGCAGTTAAAGATGTATGTTCCGTTGGATGTATGACTTGTAGATTATGTGTAAGAACTTGTCCAGTAGAGGCAATAGTTATAGAAAATAATCTACCAAAAATAGATCAAGATAAATGTGTTAAATGTTTAGCTTGTGTTAAAAAATGCCCAACTCATGCATTAGTTGCTCATGGAAAAGAAGTAAAGATTAATCCAGCAGCTGCTAAATAATAAAATCAAATATAAAAATTAAAGTTTAATTTTATAGATGATATATAAAATTAAGTATTTAAGAACCAGTAGGATTTCCTATTGGTTCTTTTTTATGTACAAATTTCGACAAAATTCTTCTATGAGAATTTATTTTCTGTTATTATAAAATTAAAGCTATAGTGTTTATGGTATTACAGTACATTTTATCCATATATAGAAAATGATATATATAAATTTATAAAGGAAACTATATTTTAATTATGTTATGATTTTATATTTGGGTTTCACTAGCATTATTGTATTTAAAATACCTACTGCATTATAACTATAAAAAGAAGGAGGGGATTGTTATTAGAAGTACTACTGTAGAAAAGAAAAGTTTTGTAATATTATTTTTAACACTATTTATGTCTATTTTTCTTTATAAAAGTGTATATGCAGACTCTGTAACAAAAGAGTTAGGAGTAAAAACTAATGTTGATAACAACTATACTTGGACTATAACTTTTAATAAAGATGCAGATAAAAATACAGTTAATAATGATAATATAAAAGTTACAGATTCTTTAGGTAATAAAGTAGCTGTGAATTTAGTTACTAATGAAAAAACTGTAAAAGTAACTCCAGTAAACTTTTATAAGTATTCTGAAACCTATGATATTAATGTAGAGAATGTAAAAGATTTAAATGGCAATAGTTTATTACAAAAAGCACATATGAGCTTTATAGTAAAAGAAGAACCTCAAAAACCTAATCCAGGGGTTACTATATGCATAGACCCAGGTCATGGTGGCCGTGATCCAGGAGCTATAGGATATAGTGGGGTTAAAGAAAAAGATGTAACATTAAAGGTAGGTTTAAAACTAGGAAATATATTAAAACAAAGAGGAATAAATGTAATTTATACTAGAGATACTGATATAGATTTAGCACCAAAAACAAGTTCTTTTAATGTGAGTGCAGATTTACAAAAAAGGTGTGATATATCTAATGCAGCCAATGCAAAATATACTATAAGTATACATGCTAATTCTTTTAGTGCATCTAGTGCTAATGGAACAGAAACATATTATTATGAAGGAAGTGTTGAAGGAAAAAAATTAGCAGAAGCTGTACAAAAACATATAGTAGAAGACTTAGGAACAACAAATAGAGGAATAAAAGATGGATCATGGCTATATATTGCAAAACATACTACATCAGCAACAATACTTACAGAGCTTGGATTTTTAAGTAATCCAGAAGATGAAAGAAAGCTTAATTCTGATAGTTATCAAAATAAGTATGCTAATGCTATAGCTAAAGGTGTATTTGAAGTTTTAGGTATGTAGCTTTTATTAGTAAAAGGTCAATTGATATAAATACATAACAGATAATGCGAGTTAGTATTTAGTTTAATTTAAATGCTTAGTAATATTAATTTATTAGTTGTTTATGAGGAGGAATATTAGTGTTTTTGAAAAACAAGAAAATACTTGTAGCAATAAGTCTTGTGGTTTTAGTAGCTATGGTAACTTTAGGTTTAAACTTTGAAAAAGCAGAAGCTGCTAAAATAAGTAGAATAAGTGGTAGTGATAGAATTGAAACTGCAAACACTGTATCAAAAGAAATATTTGGAAAATCAGATTCTGTTATATTAGTTAATGGATATGGATATGCAGATGCAGTATCAGCAGCACCCCTTTCAAATTTGTTTCAAGCACCAATACTTTTGACTTATAATAGAGGCAGTATTGAGACTAATGTATTAGATACAATTAAATCATTAGGTGCAAAAAAAGTCTGCATAGTAGGAGGCGTAGGTGTCGTATCTTCTACTATTGAAAATAGTTTAAAATTAAAAGGATATATAATAGAGCGTTATGCTGGTATAGATAGATATGAAACTAATGTAAAGGTAGCAGAGAAAATATTAGAGTCAAGTCCAACTACTGATACTGCAATATTAGTAAATGGACAAGATAGTTATGCAGATGCTTTATCTGTAGCATCTATTTCAGCTATTAAGAGATATCCAGTATTATTTGGGAATAAGGAAAATGTTCCAAGTGTTATAAAAAATAATAGTAAAATAAAAGAACGTAATCTGAATGTTTTAGCAGTAGGGGGTTCAGGAATATTACCTGATAAAGTAGTAAATTCAATAGGTGCAGTCAGAATTACAACTGGAGATGATGCTAAAAATAGATTTACTACAAATATTGCAGTTTTAAAATATTTTCAAACTAAAGGATTAGATTTTAATAATGTTTATATAGCTACTGGAGGATATTCAGGAACAGTAGGGAATACTTTGTTTGCAGATGGACTAGTAGCGTCAGCTGCAGCTTCAAAAACTGGTGCTCCATTAATATTAAGTGGACAAGCATTATCAGGAAGTGATGCTTTAAAAGCAGAAAATTTTATAAAGGATAATATTTTACAATCTTCTAATGTATTTATTATAGGCGGAGAAGGTGCAATATCAAAACAAATAGAAGATAGATATATAGAAACGGTAGGAGATTTCAAGGTAATTTCAATAGATTAAATAAACTTAAAAATAGAAAGAAAATATTTATATAGACCATTTAGTAGCCAGTATGATTTTTACTGGTTCTTTTTTATATAAAAAATTGGTTAAAATTATTTAATTTTACATTATTTTCTGATATCATTAAGTATATATTACAACGTATAAGCATTCTACTGATTTTATAATATTTATTTGAATGTTTACTATATTGTATATTATAAGAGGAGGCGTATTATTATTATGTTGAGTAATAATATAAGAAAAAAAAGTTTTGTAGTATTATTTTTAATGTTATTTATGTGTATTTTTTCTTATAAAACAGTTTATGCACAGTCTATAACAAAAGATTTAGGGGTAAAAACTAATGTTGATGTAGATCATTCATGGGATGTAAGATTTAACAGGAATGTGGATGAGAGTAAAGTAAATAAAGAAAATATAAAAGTTACAGATTCTTTGGGAAAAGAGGTAGAAGTAAAATTAGCTACCCAGGGTAAAATAGTAAAAATAACTCCAGTAAATCATTATAAATATGGTGAAACTTATAATATTAATGTGCAAAATGTAAAGAGTACAGATAAAGAAGAGTTATCTCAAAGTGTACATATGAAATTCACAGTAAAAGAAGATACATCTAAAGATATAAAAACAATAAATGATATAAATAAAACAGTATATAAAGATGATAAGTATACTTTGCCAAAAACTGTACAAGTAGTACTTAATGATGGATCTAAAAAATCAGTACAAGTTACATGGAATTCTAAAAGTGTAGATACTTCTACAGTAAGAACTCATGTTTACTCAGGAACAGTTAGCGGCTATAATGGAAAAGTGAAACTTATATTAAGCGTAAAAGCAAGATCTAAAAAAGCAGTTACTATATGTATAGATCCAGGTCATGGAGGTCGTGACTCAGGAGCAATAGGATATAGTGGTACTAAAGAGAAAGATATAAATTTAGCAGTAGCTAAAAAATTAGGAAATACATTAGAAGAGAGAGGAATAAATGTAGTATATACTAGGAAAAGTGATATAGACCTAATACCTGAAATAACTCCATATGATGATGCTCCAGATTTACGAAAAAGGTGTGATATATCTAATGAATGTAAAGCCAAATATACTATAAGTATACATTGTAATTCTTATGGTGATCATGATGTTAATGGAACAGAAACATTTTATTTTCCTGGAAGCGTTGAAGGTCAAAAATTAAGAAGAGCTGTACAAAAACATATAGTAGAAGATTTAGGGAATGTATATAGAGTTAAATATGATGGTTCACATCTATATATTATTAAGCATACTAAATACCCAACAATTCTTACAGAACTTGGATTTTTAAGTAATCCAGAAGAAGAGAAAAAATTAAATACTCATAGTTATCAAACTAAATATGCCAATGCTATAGCTAAAGGTGTATTTGATGTTTTAAATATGAGTTATTAAAATAAATAAAAAGTAAGAATACTTTTAAATAAGTAACTCAGATTTAATAGGAAATTTAACAAAAAATCCTAAAAATAATATGTTAGACAAGCTATTTAAATAAATTTTAAAAATCCTAAATCATTTTCCTAATATGCGTATTAAGAAAATAATTTAGGATTTTTAAGTGAAGTGAAAGGTTTTCTATAAATATATGCTTTGAAAGTTTATTTTATTTCTTTAAACATATTTACTTTTGATAAGTTTTTTTCTACGAATTTAGCACATAGTCCTATAAAGTAGCCAGTTACTATAGCAGATACTAAAAGAGCAGGAAGATATATATATATTCTAAAGTCTTTAATTATAAAAGAAGCTACAAGAAGTTGTCCTATATTATGAAAAACTGCTCCAATTAAGCTTACTATAGATAAACTAAAATATTTTTTAAATTTGGTATAGAGAACTATCATAACTATATTACTTAAAATGCCGCCGGCTATGCTAAACATAAAGGCTGACATGCTTCCCATAAACATAGAACCTAAAAGTGTCCTTAAAAACATTACAAGTAGGGCTTCTTTGCCTCCTACCATAATTAAAGTTACAAGAGATATTATATTTGCAAGTCCTAGTTTTATTCCAGGAAAAAGTACAGGAATTTGTGATTCAATTATATATATTACCAGGGCAATAGACACCATTAGACTTAAAAATATCATCTTTTTTGTATTTTTATTATTCATAAATAACCATCCAATCTATTTAAATAAAGGTTTAATATTAAGGTAAATAATCAAAGATCCATTTAATCACGAAATTTATCAATGAACCTAAACTACTAGAGTATTATATTATAATTATATTTTAGTAGAAATAAAAATACTAATAAGAAACCTCGTCTACTTCAGAATTATTGCTTTCTATTTTTATTATAAGTTTGTGAGGAAGGCAAGCAGAAGTCTCACCAGGTTTAGTAAGCCATCCAGTTTTTACACATATTTTATCAGGACAAGTAGATTTTGAAAACCTAATTCTATTAGGTTCTAAAGCTACAGTATTATAATCTTTATCTTTATAATATATATTGAAAGTTTCTTTTTTCTTTACTTTAGATAAATCTATTCTTTTAATTACTTTTCCATCTTGTTTTATAATAGCCATAGGATGGTCTGTAGATTTTTGAGTGTATTTAAATATTGCTACACCAAGTGTACTTATAATAAGCATAACTCCAATAACTATTAAAGCAATTTTGTCTCCTTTTTTCATTTATATCACCTACGTAAATTATTTTATTTAAATTTTTTTAATTAAGCTTGAAACTTGTATTACTTAATTTAAAATTATCTTTAAGTCCAGAAGTTAAGTATACTTTTTTATTTTTAGTTACAAAGATAGCTTCTACATTATCTAAACTTTCTATGAGTTTAATTCCTTTATCAAGACCTAAAGCAAAGGAGCTAGTAGATAGTGCATCACCATCTATAGATTTATCTGATATTATAGATACACTTAAAAGACCAGTTTCAGCAGGATAGCCTGTCTTAGTATTAAATATATGATGATATCTTTTTCCGTTCTTTTCAAAGAATCTTTCATAAGTACCAGAAGTTACAATAGATTTATCCTTTGTAGATACAATTCCTAGATAATCTCCACGAGGTTCTAATGGGTTTTGTATTCCAATATTCCAGTTAGCATGTTTTTCAGGATTTTTACCAAGAACATATAAATTTCCACCTAAATTTATAAAAGCAGATTCTATATCATTTTTTAAAAGAACTTTTTTTATTTCATCGGCAGTATATCCTTTTGCAATTCCACCTAAATCTATAGCTTGATTTTCATTTTTTAATTTAACATAAGAATTTTTAGAATCTAATATTACATCGTTATAGTTTATATAAGAAACTTTATTTTTAATTTCAGATTCAGAAGGTACATGGGCTTTATCAGTACCAATACCCCAAAGTTTTACTAAAGGTTCAACTGTTATATCAAAAGCACCAGAAGTTTTTTTACTGTAATTTATACTAGATTTTATTACATTAAAAGAATCCTTACTTATTTTAGTGAATTTTTTTCCTGCATTTTTATTTATAGTTGAAATTTCACTAGATGTTATATTAGTAGACATCTTTTTTTCAATATCTGATATGCGTCTTACAGAATCTTCTAGAGCTTTGTCAGCATTTTTGCCATAGACTTTAAGTTTTACTATAGTACCCATAAGAAAAGTTTCTGTTTCTTTTGGTTCTAGTTTTTTCGTGCATCCTGAAAAAACTAACAGAGAAAAACATAGAAAGATTATTGTTAATTTTTTTAGTTTCATTTTATCGCCACCTTTATATAAGTCACACTAAAATAAATAACTAGTTAATTTTAAATCTATTATTCATTTTAATATAGCTAAATATGTAAAATTATTTCAATTAAAACTTTAAACAAATATGTATACATTATATTATTATATAGGTTATGTAGGGCTTGTTCAAATAAATAAAGTTAAAGATATAATTACTTTTAGATTATAGTTAAAAGTAGTAAATTATTTCAATATACAAAGGGCTTATGTTTAAATGTAAAAAATATTTTATAACTATTTTACATTTATGATATAAAAATTTGGAAAAAGTTAACGAATAATATAATAAAGAAAGATAGGAGGGATATTAGTGTTTTTGAAAAATAAGAAAATACTTGGAGTAATAAGTCTTGTGGTTTTAGTAGCTATGATAACTTTAGGATTAGACTTTGAAAAGGCAGAAGCTGCTAAAATAAATAGAATAGAAGGCCACAGTAGGATTGAAACAGCTAATAATGTAGCTAATCAAGTTTTTGGAAAATCAGATTCAGTTATATTAGTAAATGGGTTAGGATATGCAGATGCTGTATCAGCAGCACCGCTTTCAAACTTATTTCAAGCACCAATACTTTTAACTTGCAATAATGGTAATTTAGAAGCTAATGTATTAGCAACAATCAAATCTTTAGGTGCCAAAAAAATCTACATAGTAGGTGGAACAGGAGTTGTATCATCTAGTATTGAAAATAGTTTAACATCAAAAGGATATACTACTGAGCGTTATTCAGGTCAAAATAGATATGCAACTAATGTAAAAGTAGCAGAGAAAATATTAGATTTAAGTCCTAATACAAAGACTGCTATATTAGTTAATGGATTAGATAGTTATGCAGATTCTCTATCAGTTGCATCTATTGCAGCAATTAAAAAATACCCAGTGTTATTTGCAAACAAACAAAACGTTCCAAATGTTATAAAAGATAACGCTAAAATTAAAGGACGCAATTTAAAGATTTTAGCAGTAGGAGGAGAAGGAATATTACCAAATAAGGTAGTAAGTTCTGTAGGAGCAACTAGAATTACAAGTAAAAATGATTCTAAAAATAGATTTACTACTAATCTTGCAGTATTAAAATATTTTGAAAATAAAGGATTAAACTTTAATAATGTTTATATAGCTACCGGAGGATATTGTGGTTCAGTAGGAGAAACTTTATTTGCAGATGGATTAGTAGCATCAGCAGCTGCTTCAAAAACAGGAGCACCATTAATACTAAATGGTAAAGCAGCTTCAGAGGAAGATACTTCAAGAGCAGAGGAATTTATGAAAGATAAGATATCAAACTCTTCTAATATATATATTATAGGAGGAAAAGGAGCAATATCTCAAAAAACTGAAGATAGATTTAGAGAAAGTGTAGGAGATTTTCAAGTTATTTCTATAGATTAAATTTTATTAATAGAATGGATTAACAGATTTAATAAGAATGAATACTAAATATAGTATTCATTCTTATTTTTTATGAATTTTTAGTAAACTAATATAAAAAAATTTATATATATGAAGGTATTTAACAAAATATGTAGAAATCAGTATGAATAAAGAATAAATTACATTTATATACTTATAATGAATTTAATATATTTTAATATAAATAATAGATTATATACATAAAAATATAAAAAAAGGAAAATAATTTGTCGAATATAAAAGAAAAAAGAAATAAAAACGGTTATTATACATATTTTTGTAAAAAAATAATTAAGTTACAATAAAATTAATATATTGAAAAAAGTACAACTTATGATATATAATGAAATATGTAATAAATATGGAAAGAATTATATTGCTATGTTATAATTGAACATAGTTGGTTAATTTATATTTAAATAACATAAATTAGTAAGTATTAGTTTAATTAAATTTTTATATATTATAAATAATTATCCATAATATTGAGGAGGGTATACTAAATGAACAAGAAAAGCACAAGAGCACTAGCAAGTGCTACAGTACTAAGTTTAGTTTTAACTACTGTAGTAACAACTGCAAATGTTAAAGCAGCAAAAGGTGAAATAACAAGACTAGGTGGAAGAACTAGATATGCAACAGCAGCACAAGTTGCTAAAGAAAACTGGAAAAATGGAGCAGAAAATGTAATACTAGTTTCAGGTAATGGAATTGCAGATGCTCTAGGCGCATCAGTATTAGCAGAAAAAATGGATGCACCAATAATTTTAACAGGATCTAATGAATTAGATGCAAAAGCAAAAGAAGCATTAGACACTTTAAAGCCTAAAAATGTAATAGCTATAGGTGGAGAAGGAGTTTTATCAAAAGGTTTAGTTAGTGGATTAGAAAAATCTTATAATGTAACAAGATTAGGTGGACAAAGCAGATTTGATACAAACTTAAAAATAGCTAACTACTTAGTAGAAAAACAAGGCGTAAAAGCTGACGAAGTATTCGTTGTAAACGGAGGCGTTGGTCTTGCAGATGCTTTAACTATGGCACCTGTTGCAGCATCAAAAGGAAAAATACTTTTAATAGTAGGTAAAGATAAAGCAAATGCTGAAAATGCAATTAAATTTGTAAAAGATCATAAATCAAAAGTAACAGTTGTTGGAACTGATAACATGGTTACAGATGAAGTTTACAAACTATTAGGAGCATCTAAAAGAGTAGATGGTGGTCATGATAGATTTGCTACTAACTTAAAAATATTAGATGCTTTTAAAGTAGCAGGAGAAAAATTATACGTTGCAAATGGTATAGGTCAAGATCCTATAGATGCTTTAGTTGCATCAGCTTTAGCAGGTAAATATAATTCACCATTAGTTTTAACTGCTGGCAAGGATACAAGCTATACTAAAAATGCAATTAATTATATAGATAAACATGCTAATGAAAAAACTGATTTAAATGCAGTAGGTGGAGAAATTGCTGTACCTAACGAAGTTGTTGAAGCAATCAACAAAGCAGTTAAACCAGAAGTAAAAGAATTAGCAGTTCAATCAATAGAAGCTGTTAACGCAAAAGAAATGAACGTAACATTTAATAAAGCAATTGATAAATCAACAGTTTTAAATGAAAAAAATGAAGTTCAAAATATAGATTTAACTCTATTAGGTGAAACTAAAGAATCACAAGAAGGAGTTAAGGGTAGGTTATCAGAAGATGGTAAAGTATTAACTCTAGTAGCTAAAGATAGTTTTAAAGCTGGAAAATATTTAGTTGAAGGTAAGGATATAGAAGCTAAAAAAGTTGAAAAAGAAGAAAAGACTGAAACTATTAAACCTTTCAACAAGATTATAGAAGTTAAAGCTGATACTGTAAGACCTACTATAGTTGGTACTGAAAAAATTAATGCAGGTAAAGTTAAAGTTAAATTTTCTGAACCAATAAAAGAAGTAGGTACTGCAACATTTAAATATGTAGATGGTACAGAAGTTAAGGGTATTACAGGAACTTTATCAGCAGGAAACTCAGAAGTAGAATATGTATTAGGTAATGATGTAGAAGCTGGAAAAGATATTGTTGCAACATTTAATGGACAAAAAGACTTTGCTGACAATTTAATAGCTCCAACACCTGCAACTGTTAAATTTAGAAAAGGTGAAAAAGATGGAGTAGCTCCAAAAGTAGCTGACATAAAAGTTTTAAGTTCAACTAAATTTGAAGTTAAATTCTCAGAAGAATTAATAGAAAATCCTATAATAAAGGTTAGCGGAACAGAAGTAGCACCTGAAAATGTTAAACAAGATAGTAAAGACAAAACAAAATATGTTTGTACATTAGGTACTGCTGCTAAAGATCTTACTAAAGTTACAGTAGATGAATATACAGATCTTTCAGGAGAAAAAGGAAAAGAATATTCAAAACTTGAAAACTTTACAATAAAAACAGTAGCTCCAAAAGTTGTATCTACTAAATATATAAAAGCTTTAGATAAAGTTAGCAAAGAAAATAAAGAATATGTAGAAATAACTTTTGATAAAGATGTTGTGTCTAATGATAAATTAACAAAAATAGTTGTTAAGGGAAATCATGTTAAAGATTATGTAACAACACCTGTTAATAAAGAATTAAATAAAGCTGATTTAATAGCTGTTGAAGGAAATAAGAAAGCTTTAAGAATCGAAGCTAAAAAAATAGCTGACATAGAAGGTGCAGTTTATGATTTAACATTAGAAGGCTTCGAAGGTGATACTATATCACCATTAATCAAAGGTGATGCAGCATCTTCAGATGCTTTGAAAATATCTTTCACTAGAGGGATAGATGAAGAAGTTGCACAAAGTAAAGGAGAACCAAAAGTAGTTACTGATGGTGTAGTTGTTGATAATAATGATAAAATAACAATTACTTTTGATAAAGAATTAGATGGTAAAACTGCTACTGATGCAAGTAATTATAAAATTGAAAAAGCAGTAGTTGAAAAAGCTACATTAAGACCTGCAAAAGATGGTAAGCAAAATGTTGAATTAACAATTAAATCAGGATCAAATACATTTAATGGAGATCGTTACATCTCAATCTCAGGTGTTAAAGCTAAAGGTGGAGACGTAATGAAAGATTACAAAAAAGTAATTACTTTAGAGGAAAATGTACGTCCTACAGTTAAAGAAGCTAAATTAACTGATAACAATAAGTTAATTTTAACATTTAGTGAAGATATGAAAGCAGATTCAATTGTAGAAGATGAAAAAAATATTGCAGTTGATTTTGATGTATATGTAGGAGATACTAAAAAGGAAGGAACTCTTACAGAATCAAAACTTGATGCAGATAAAGATAATGATAAAGTAAAAACTATAACTATAACTATAGATGATGCTCACAAGTTCACAGCTGAGGAAGTTAAAAAAGGAATAGTTATAAAACCTGCAAAAGGTATGAATGCAATAGATTCAAACGGAAATGCTTTAAACTTTACTTCAATATCACTTGCTAAATAGTAATTTAGAATAATCTAAATTTAAGAGAAGGAAGGATTTCCTTCCTTCTACTTAATTTAAATAAATGAGCGGATTTAATTAATTGGCATTTGAGAAATGACAAAACATATCTTTAAACATATCAAAACAAATTCATATTAAAATCATAAAATAGTTTGATCATATCACAAACTGAAAACTAAATAAGCATACCAAAAGCTATTGAAAAGTATCTAACTTTTCAATAGCTTTTTTAATATACAGAATTATAAATAGTTTTAGTAAATTTATTAAGTTAAAAGTAATTAGATTAAATAAATAGTGTCTATGATAGTGTGTGATTTTATTCTTCCTGATTATTTAGAAATATTATAATTCTATTATTTAACTATAGTTAAAAACAATAGATAATATGTAATATTATAACTTAATAAAATGAAATATGTGGTAAAATTTACTTGGATGTTACATATTAGGGGGGGTATTATGAAAAATAAAAGAATTTTAACCAGTACTACACTTTTGAGTTTAGTATTGGCTACTTCAATAGCAAGTACTAGTGTTAAAGCAGCAAAAGGAGAAGTAGAAAGGCTAGGAGGACAAAACAGATACGAAACATCTTATAAAGTTGCTACGTCTAATTGGGAAAAATCAGATAAAGTAATACTAGTATCAGGTGAAGGTTACGCAGATTCATTAAGTGCTGCTGTTTTATCTAAGAAATTAAATGCACCAATAATTTTAACAAGCTCAAAAAAACTAGATGAAAATGCAAAGAGAGCATTGAAAACGTTAAAAGCTAAAGAAGTTTATGTTATAGGAGGAGAAATATCAGTTTCAAAATCTATAAGAGAAGAACTTAAAAAAGATGATTATAAATTAGTTGAATTAGGAGGTAAAAATAGATTTGAAACTAATCTAGCTGTAGCTAATTATTTAGCTGATGATTTGAAATTTGATACTAGCAACGTATTAGCTGTAAATGGTAAAGATGCATTCTCAGATGCACTATCAGTAGCATCAATTGCAGCTTCTAAAGGTCAAGTGCTTTTGATAACATCTAAAAATATAAATGATGTAAAATTAGCAGGAGAATTTGTAGAAAAGCATAAGTCAAATGTAACAGTTGTAGGTACAGAAAATTTAGTTCCAAAAGAAATTTTAAATGTTTTAGGAGTTTCAGAAAAAAATAGAGTAAATGGTGGAGCTAATAGATTTGAAACTAATTTAAATGTATTAAAGCATTTTAATATTAAATCCAATAACTTATATGTAGCTAATGCAAGAGGAGAAAGATATGCAGATGCATTAGTAGGTTCAGCACTAGCAGGAAAATTTGGAGCTCCTTTAGTTTTAACTGATACTAAAGAATCTAAATCAACAAAAAATGCCATTGGATTTATAAAAGGATATGTAAAAAATAATAAAGATGTAGAAATTAAAACATTAGGTGGAGAAAAAGTTATGCCTAATGAAGTTATAGAAAAAGTTAATAATGTTTTAAAAGAACAAGGAAAAGAAGAAAGTGAAAAAGATATTAATAAGGAAAATACAAATGATGACAATGATAAAGGAAGTTCAAGTAGTTCACAAACTACAGGAAATACAGGAGATTCACAAGCTACAACTAATAAAGATCAAAAAGATTTTCAATTTTCTAATGGTAAGATTACTGGGTATAAGGGGAATAAAACAAAAATAATAATTCCAGATATAATTAATGGTGAAAAGGTTACTTCTATAGGAAATCAGGCTTTTATGAAGAAAAACTTAACATATGTAAAGATACCAGATACAGTAGAAATAATAGGAGAAGAAGCATTTCGTCATAATTATTTAACCTCTATTGATATTCCTAAAAGTGTTACTACTATCAAAGAATCAGCTTTTAATGGTAATAAACTACAATCTTTAGTTATACCAGACAGTGTTACAAAATTAGAAGCAGGAGCTTTTACACTTAATGAAATATCAAGTTTAAAACTTTCCAAAGGTTTAAAAACTATACATACTGCTTTTGGATATAATAAATTAACTACTATAACTATTCCAGAAGGGGTTACGAGAATAGATGATATGACTTTTAGTGATAACCAATTGGTTGAAGTTAAATTACCTAGTACTTTACAGTATTTATCCGGGTTTAATAATAATAATTTTAAATCTATAATTATTCCTAAAAATGTTAAAGAGTTAGGTAAAAAAGCATTTGCTAGAAATAAGATATCATCAGTTATAATTCCTGGAAATGTTAAAGTCATAGGAGTAAGTGCATTTCAAAACACATGGCATGATACTTTTTTAACTTCTGTTACTATTGAAGAAGGTGTTGAAAAAATAGATCGAAATGCTTTTTCACTGAATCATTTAAAAGATGTTAGAATTCCAAGTAGTGTTAAAGAACTTGCTTTAAATGCTTTTCACAATAATTTAGGTTATGATGGGGTAGTTCATTTATTTACACCTGATTATAAAAATCCAAACAAATTAGAAGAATATAAATATCATATTTTTAATCCTTCCAAATTAACTGTTAAATATGTATTTGCAGATAAAATTTTAAAAGAGGAAGAATTGTGGAAAAACCCAGCAACAGAAGAATATTTTCATGTAGGAGATAAGTCTGTAGAAATAACTCCTAAATATCAGGATAATCAATATGAGTTACAAAATAATTCTGTAAGAAAAATTGATTTAGATAATGAAAATAATGAGCTTATAGTTAAATGTAAGAGGAAGGATATAAAAGAAGAATTAACAATTAAATCAATAAATCAAGTAGCACCAGTGGTAGTAGATTTTGGAACATCTAAAGATGAAGTAATGAGTAAACTACCAGAAAAAGCTTTTATAGTTGATTCTAACAATGATAAGCATGAAGTAGAATTAAAATGGATACTTAATAAACAATATACTGAAAATAAATCGGGACAATATACTGCAGTGGCAAATTTTAACCTTCCAGAAGGAGTATCTCAAGGAGATCCTGAGTTAAAATTAGAAGTTAAAGTGAATATACTAGTAAAAGAAAAAATAGAAAACATAGAAAATAAATGGACAGTTAAAGATTTTAATTTTGAAGGAACAACCATAACTGGTTTTAGTGAAAAAGGAATAGAAAAATTAAAAAATAATAAAAGTTTATTTTTACCTAAAGTTAATGAAAAAGGTGAAACTATAACAAATGTTGGAGTAAAAGCATTTGAAGGTAGGGGATTAACTAGTTTAGTAATTCCAGAAGGGTTAAATAGCTTCATAATTAATACAAATGCTTTTGAAAAAAATGAGTTAACTAGAGTATTTATTCCAGAAGGAGTAAAAGAAATAGATGCAGATGCATTTAATTCAAATAAGTTAAAATATGTAGATTTTCCAGGAACTTTAAAAAAAATAGGTAATCGAGCTTTTGCTAACAACCAATTAGTTTCTGCTACTTTTTCTAAGGACACAGAAAATATAGCATTAGATCGCTTTTCTTTTTATAATAACAAATTAACATCTATAACTATACTTAAAGAAGTACTAAAAATACATGAAGAAGCTTTTAAAGATAATACAGCTTGTTCTAGTGATGGTAAAGTTCATATTTTTACACAGGGATTTGATCCAAATGATTGTAATCAATGGTTTCCAAATTCAGATTACCACAAAATAATTTCTTTAAGTTAAGTGGTTATTTTAAAATATAATAGTTCTATTATTTAACTATAATAAAAAACTATAGATAATATGTAACATTATGTTATAAAAGGTCATAATATATGTTAAAATTTATCTGAATTTGAATATAGGGGGATAAACTATTATGAAAAGAAAAGGAGTTTTAGCAAGTGCCGCGTTATTAAGTTTAATAATGGCTACATCACTGAATACTACAAATGTTAAAGCAGCAAAAGGACAGGTGGAAAGATTAGCTGGAAAAAATAGATATGAAACATCCTTTAAAGTTGCTACATTAAATTGGGAAAAATCAGATAAAGTAATACTAGTATCAGGTGAAGGTTACGCAGATTCATTAAGTGCTGCTGTTTTATCTAAGAAATTAAATGCACCAATAATTTTAACAAGCTCAAAAAAACTAGATGAAAATGCAAAGAGAGCATTGAAAACGTTAAAAGCTAAAGAAGTTTATGTTATAGGAGGAGAAATATCAGTTTCAAAATCTATAAGAGAAGAACTTAAAAAAGATAATTATAAATTAGTTGAATTAGGAGGTGAAAATAGATTTGAAACTAATCTAGCTGTAGCTAATTATTTAGCTGATGATTTGAAATTTGATACTAGCAACGTATTAGCTGTAAATGGTAAAGATGGATTCTCAGATGCACTATCAGTGGCTCCAATAGCAGCTTCTAAAGGTCAAGTGCTTTTGATAACATCTAAAAATATAAATGATGTAAAATTAGCAGGAGAATTTGTAGAAAAGCATAAGTCAAATGTAACAGTTGTAGGTACAGAAAATTTAGTTCCAAAAGAAATTTTAAATGTTTTAGGAGTTTCAGAAAAAAATAGAGTAAATGGTGGAGCTAATAGATTTGAAACTAATTTAAATGTATTAAAGCATTTTAATATTAAATCCAATAACTTATATGTAGCTAATGCAAGAGGAGAAAGATATGCAGATGCATTAGTAGCTTCAGCACTAGCAGGAAAATTTGGAGCTCCTTTAGTTTTAACTGATACTAAAGAATCTAAATCAACAGAAAATGCCATTGGATTTATAAAAGGATATGTAAAAAATAATAAAGATGTACAAATCAAAACATTAGGTGGATATATGGTTATGCCTAATGAAGTTATAGAAAAAGTTAATGATGTTTTAAAAGAACAAGGAAAAGAAGAAAGTCAAAAAGATACTGACAATCAGAATACAAATGATAAGAATGATAAAGGAAGCTCAAGCAGCTCACAAACTACAAGTGATGAAGATGTTGTAACTATAAAAAATACTAAATTAAAAGAAGCAATAAATCATTCTATAGATAAAAATAGAAAAGCAGATGAAAAAATTACAAAAGCAGATATGAAATCTTTAAAAAAACTTAGCAGTGATTTTTTACCTATTGTAGATAAAACAGATACAACAGCTAATGGAACTCGTGGTATTTCGGATTTGACAGGATTGGAGTATGCTATAAATTTACAAGAATTAGATTTAAGCGAAAATAGCATTTCAGATTTATCACCATTAAGTAATTTAACTAAAATTAAATGGCTGGAAGTGGATAGAAACTATATAAAAGATTTATCACCACTTTCTAAAATGACAGTATTAGAGCATTTAAATATTTATAATAATGGAGGAATAGTTGATTTAACTCCAATTTCAAAGCTTAAGAGTATTAAATGGATTGATATGCATCATTGTAGTCGTAGTGAAGCACCCCTTAATGTAGAAGTGCTTAAAAATCTTGTGAATTTAGAATACTTAAGCTTTGAAACAAACAAAATTACAGATTTAAGTTTTGTAAAAAGTTTACCTAATTTAAAGACTTTATCTTGTAATAATACTTTTGTTACAGATCTTGAACCAGTACAGGATTTAGCAATATCTGCTTTTAATGATTGGTCAGGTGAAAGATTTTTTAATATGTTTGGTCAAAAATTAGATGCTCCATTTAAAATTAAAACAAATGACAAGGGTGGAGAATACAGATTTAAATCTCCAGTAAAAAATTATGAACGCTATAAAGCTCATGTAGAAAAAACTATAAAGGAACAATATGGAGAAGAAGTAAAAGCTCCAGCAGTAAATGATAAGGATGTTGATGTAGATTACGTGAAATTTGATTTTGATCATGATACAAATGAAGTTGTTGTTAAAGTTGATCCAAATAAAACAGGAAAATCTAGACAGTATAAAGTGCAAATTCTATTGGATTATGGAATGTATTCTTTAAGAGAAAATTTTGAAATTGTACAAGATGGCAAGGAGTCTATAAGTAGTGTAGATGAATCTGATTTTAAATTTAAAGATGGTTCTATAACCAAGTATGTTGGAAATAAATCTAATGTGGTAATTCCATCAAAAATAGGGGGAAAGGAAGTTACATCTATTGAAAATGAAGCATTTACTGATTGTAGTAGTTTAGAATCAATAGAAATTCCAGGGAGCATAAAAAGTATAGGAAAAGATGCATTTTATAACTGTGATAATTTAACATCTGCAACAATATCAGAAGGTGTAGAGAATATAAATGACACTGCCTTTTATAAATGTTCTGCTTTAAAATCTGTGATAATTCCAAAAAGTGTAAAACGTATAGGAGACCATGCATTTTATAATTGCAACAGTTTGTCATCACTTAAAATATTAGATGGATTAAAAGAATTAGGATTTGGAGCATTTCTACATTGTGAAAAATTAACTTCAGTGGATATTCCTAAAAGTATAGAAACTATAAATGAGTGGGCATTTGCTGAATGTGATAATTTAAGGGAAATTAATGTAGATGAAAATAATAAAAATTATTCGGATATAGATGGCATGCTTTGTAACAAAGATAAGACAGTCTTGATACAATATATTGATAAATATGGAGATTCTTATACAGTTCCAGAGGGAATAAAAAAACTAGCAAAAGGCGCATTTAATGCTGCAAAAATAAAATCTATAACTTTACCTAAAAGCTTAGAGGTAATAGGATTTAGTGCATTTGAAAAATGTCAAGGGCTACAATCAATAAAAATTCCAGAGAATGTAACAACTATAGATCATTTTGCATTTGCTTTTTGCGATAATATAAAATCAGTATTTTTCAATGAAAAGGTAAAAAGTATAGGCAATAATGCATTTAAAGATTGTAAAAATTTAGATTCAATAAAAATTCCAGAAAGTATAAGTAGTATAGGGCAAAATTCCTTCCAAGGTTGTACTAATCTAAAAACTGTAACAATTGATAATTCAAAAGAAAATATAAGTATAGAACCTACTGCTTTTTTAGATTCTGTTGAGATTAATTATTTAAAATAGTATAAGCGAATTTTTACTCTATATTTAATATTTATAATGTATTTTAAACTATATAGTTTACTTTAAAAAGAAATAGTTATTATATAAATTAATACTAAAAAAGTGATATATTGAAAAAAACTATAATTATAGAATTGTTTACATTAATATACTAATATTAACATGTATGTATTTTATAAAACTAGATAGGGGGATTTTAAAATGAGAAAGAAGATTGTGACTTTAGTATTATCCATGTTAGTTTTATTTTCATTTACACTAGCAGGTTGTAGTAAGGATGAAAGTAAAAGCACTTCTACAAAGGAAGAAACTAAACAAGAGGCTAAACAAGATGATAAGAAGGCAGAAGAAAAAAATGAGTATAACTACATAAAGGCAGAAGAATTAAAATCAAAAATTGAAAAAAAAGAAAAAATTATAATTGTAGATATTCAAGTAAAAGACGATTTTGATAAGCATCATATAAAAGGAGCTATAGAAACTAATGCATTTCCTGCAAAAACTGATGAGCAAAAGGCTAAAATTGATAAAATTATGGACAAGCTTACAGCATCAGAGGATCCAATAGCTATTATTTGCCCTGGTGGAAAAACAGGAGCAAAAAATACTTATAATTATTTAAAAGAAAAGGGAGTAAAAGAAAGTAGATTATTAATCTTAGAAAATGGACAAGGCGGCTGGCCATATGAGGATTTATTAGAAAAATAATATATTTATTAGATTGTAGTATAATACAATTTATATAAAAAAATGTATATATCTATGTTGTTTTATATATTAAAAATCTTATAATGTTATTAATAAACGTATATTTGTAGAAAATGTGAAAACATTCTATATAAATATACGTTTTTTATGATTACCACGTCTAAGTGTTTAAAAAGAATATACTTTAAAAAATAGACTAGCGTACTCACTTATTTATTTTTTAAATTTAATGTACCTTAGTTAAACTATAAAGTTTTTTATTCGTAAAATATATTGGGGAATATTATAAAAATTATATATAGGGAGGATAAAAAATGAAAAAATTAAATATGAAAAAAACTATTGTATTTACCATGGTAAGTTTGTTACTATTTACATGTATAAATATATACAAAGTTAAAGCAGATTCAGATGTAATAACTAGAATAGGCGGAGCTAATAGATATGAAACAGCTGCAATGGTTGCTAAAAAAAATTGGACTTCAGAGTGTAAAAATGTAATACTTGTTTCTGGTACAAGTTATGCAGATGCTCTAAGTGCAACAACTTTAGGAAAGGTATTGGATGCTCCAATAATACTTTCATGTAAATATTATTTACCTAAAGAAACAGAAGATGTTTTAGATTGCTTACAACCTGATAATGTTTATGTTATTGGTGGAAATGGTGTAATAGGTAGTAATGTAAAGAAGAAAATTAGAAAATCAAATTATAATTTAATAGAATTAAGTGGTCAAAATAGATTTAATACTAATATAGTAGTAGCTAATTATTTAGTAAATAGTTTAGGAGTAGATCCAAGTGAGGTTTTTGCTGTTAATGGACAAGAAGGATTTGCAGATGCTTTATCAGTGGCACCTATAGCTTCTTCAAAATCTAGAATTCTTTTGTTAGTTTCAAGGAATCCTGAAAGTGCTAAATTAGCAAGGAATTTTGTTAGTTATAGTAGGTCTAATGTAACAGTTATAGGTACAAAATTTATGGTTCCAGAAGAAACTTATAAAATGTTATCTGCTAAAGAAAGAATAAAAGGTGGACAAGATAGATTTGAAACTAATTTAAATATATTAGAAAGATATAAATATGATTTAAGAGATGATAAATTTTATGTGGCTAATGTAACTAATGTGAGGAGAAGTTATTCAGATCCTTTGACAGTTTCTGTTTTAGCGGGCAAATATAATTCTCCTTTAGTTTTAATGGATTTAGTAGACCGTGAAGGTACAAAACATGCTCTTGAATATATTAAACAAAATATAAAAACTGATGGACAGGGAGATGTTATTGGAGGAGAAGGTGTTATACCAGATTCTTTAATAAGAAAGATTGATCATGTTATAAAAAATAAAATAGAAATAAAATAATTTGATATTTAGATGTTTGAAAAGTGATTTTGAAATAAATTTTAGCTGTTACAAAATATATAAACAGTAAGGCTTTAATTTGTTAGATAATATAGATAAGGGGGGGACAAGAATGAAATTTATAAAAAAATTGTTAGCATTTTTATTAATATTTACTTTAGTTAATTTTAGTGGGATATTTAATTTTAATAATGTTTTAGCAAAAGACAAAATCTTTGAAGGAAAGAATGTAGTAAAACATTCAATTCCTAGAAATCATGCTGTTTTAAAAGATTATAATGAAAATTTGTATAATGATATACTAGAAGCTCTAAGATCAATGAAAACATATGTAGAGACTACAAGTTATACGTTAAATAGTGATAAAGCTTTTGATGTTCTTGAAACAGTTTTAGATGATCATCCAGAGATATTTTATTTTAATACCCAAGATATAGGGTTTATATCAAATGGTGAAAGAGGATCTCTTGAACTTAAATATAATTATAATTCTACTACGGTAGCTAGTATGAAAAAAAGTTTCCAAAGTAAAATAGATGAAATTTTATCTAGTTTAATAAGGGATGATATGAGTTACATAGAAAAAGAAATTGCCATACATGACTATATTGTTTTAAATACAACTTATGATACCAAAAATATAGTTTCAGAAAATTCCTATACTGCCTATGGAGCTTTAATAGAAAATGTGGCAGTATGTGATGGTTATGCTAAAGCTATGCAAATTCTACTAAATAAAGTAGGAATTAAAACTATTAGAGTAACAGGAACTTCACAGGGGGAAAGCCATGCTTGGAATATTGTTAACATATATGGAAAAAATTATCATGTAGATTCAACTTGGAATGACCCTGTACCGGATAAAGGTTATAGTTCTTATAAATATTTAAATCTTTCTGATAACGAAATTGAAAAAGATCATAAATGGGATAGATCTAAATATCCAAAATGTGATGATAAATCTTTTGACTACCTTCATGCTATTCGATATCCAGTAGTTGATGGTCAGTGGATATATTATAGTAATGAAGATGATGATTATAAAATGTACAGAATAGATTTAAATGGACAAGATAATCAAAAATTAACAGAGGATTCTGCTATAGAATTAGCTCAATATAAAGATTATGTATTTTTTAGTAACTATTCAGATAGTGGATATTTATATAAGATTAGAAAAGATAACTTAGAATTAAAATTATTAGAAGATGATTTTGTTACAAATATTCATGTGAAAGATGATTATTTGAATTATTACAATAATTTTGAATCTGTAAATAAAAAAATAAATTTAAAAACTTTATATAAAGAAAAAGAAAATATAGAAGAATTTAATAAAAGATTTAAGGATTATAAAAAATTGCAGACTAAAGAGGGAGTAGCTACAAATAAAACTTGGACTGTGAATTTTAATCATGAATTAAAAGATCAAGATTTTAAGGATAAAATTTATGTATTAGATAGTTCTTTTAATAAAGTTTCAAAAGTTTCAATTTCTAAAGAAGGAAAAAAAGCTATAATAAAACCTCAAGATAACTATAAACAATATGGTATTTATTATATAGTTGTAGAAAGTACAGTTGAAAATAAAGATGGACAAAATATAAAAGTACCGACGGTTATGAAATTTACAACTTAATATTTTTTTATATTAAATATGTAATTTAAAAAGACTTCTAAATTTTGGTGGAGTAAAAACTCTACTTAAAATTTAGAAGTTTTTTATATTAAAGAAAGTATAAATTTATAATTTCTTAGTAAAGTGAAATATTTTGTGAAAGGTTATGGCTTTTTTATTTTGTATAAGTGATTTTTAAAGAGATATTATTATAAAATTTTATAAGTAAGATAGGGCTATAATAAAACCTTATAGATTGGCATTTAACTATTAAAAAAACCAATATTAATTATATTATAAAAAAATTTGAAGTATGTTAAAATTTATGTAGATTAGAGGTTATATAGGGGGAATAATGATGAAAAAGAAGTTAGCAATAGTTTTAAGTTTAGCCTTATCTGTAGGAATTGTATTTGCAGGTTGTTCAAAAAAGAGTGATACTTCAAAGGATGCTTCTAAAGATAACGGAAAAATAGTTTGTATAGGTTCATCTACTTTAGCACCGGTTATTTCTAAAGCAGGTGATTCTTTAAAAGATAAAACTATAAAGGTTTCAGTATCTTCTGGTGGTTCAGGAGCAGGGGTGAAGGCTGCTATAGAAAAAACAGCTAATTTTGGATTAGTTTCAAGAGAAGTTAGTGGTGAAGAAAAAGGTAAGATGAAAAATTATAAAGAAATAAAACTTGGATTTGATGCTTTAACTGTATCTGTAAATCCTAAAAATGAAATTTTAAAAGATAAAGAAAGTCTTACAAAAGAAGAAATTCAAAAAATATTTTCTGGAGAAGCTAAATATTGGAGTGATGTTGATTCAAAACTTCCAAAAGAAAAAATTGTTCTTGTAGTTAGAGATGCAGGTGGCGGTGCTGCAAAAGTATTTAAAAAAGCTGTAATGGGAGATAAAAAAGTTTCAAAAGATGCTATTCAAGCACCATCTATGGGAGCTTTAACTCAAAAGATTATAGATAACAAAAATGCTATTGGATATGCGTCTGTAGGTCTTGTAAAACAAAATGAAGGAAAATTAATTCCTATGGCAGTAGATGGAATTAAACCTACAAGAGAAAATATTTTAAATAAAAAATATAAAATATCAAGACCTCTTTTAGTAGTTAAAGATGGTGACTTAAATGATAAAGAAAAAACTTTTGTAGACTTTTTAAAAAGTGATAAAGGTTTAAAAATAGTTGATGATTCAGGATTTATTTCTAATAAATAATACTAAGGTATATAAAATAACATAATAAACTAAAAACATAAGAAAGGAGTTTTTCCTTTCTTATATTTATTACTAGAAAATTATAGATTTTAAAATTAAGATTAATTATAATTATTTAGCTATTTTAAAATTTAAATTTATTTTAAATTATTGATTATAAATAAATTAATTCAGTGTATGGTTTAATGCATAGGAAATTTTAAGTAGGTGATTTTTTGAAAAGAAAAGAAGAAAAAATATTTTTTGTTGTAGTAAAGAGTATAGCATTTTTATCTGTAGCTATTTTATGTTTAATACTTTTGTTTATATTAAAAGAAAGTTTGCCTATATTTAAAAATACTTCTTTATTTAATTTTATATTAAATAATTCTTGGAATGTTTTAGAGGATAGTTCTAATTTTTCAATATTTAATTTTATAGTAGGAACTTTTTATGTAACTTTTGTAGCCGTTATTATAGCTATGCCTATAGGCGTTTGTTGTTCTATATTTTTATCAAATATTGCACCTAGTGGTGTAAGAAAAATTTTGAAACCTTTTATAGATATGTTATCTGGGATACCTTCTGTTGTTTATGGATTTATAGGACTTTCTGTTTTAGTAAAGTTTTTTGAAGATAAATTTTCTATGTCTCAAGGAGAGTGTGTTTTAAGTGCAGGGATTATATTAGCTATTATGATACTTCCATTTATTATATCTAATTGCACAGATACTATGATAAAGGTTTATAACAAGTATTATATGTATTCAAAAGCTTTAGGAGTGTCTAAATGGTACATGCTTAATAATTTAGTTATAAGGGCTTCTAAAAAGGCCATACTAGCATCTACTATTTTAGCTGTTGGTAGAGGAATGGGAGAAACTATGGCAGTTATGATGGTTATGGGAAATAGTCCTATTTTCCCTAAACTTTTAGGAAAAGGTGAAACCATACCTTCTTTAATTGCATTGGAAATGGGATCAAGTCAAGTTGGCAGTATGCACTATCATGCTTTATTTGCATCTGGTTTTGTACTTATGATTATACTTCTTATAATTAATACTTTATTTTATAAGATTAAAAAAAGTATAGATATATAATATTTAGATTTTATATTACTTATAAATATAAAATTTTAATGAATATATATGCTGATTAAGAAGTTGTAAATTATGAGCTAATATATTGAAGTCATAGTTTTAAGTTGAAATTAATAATTATAAAATTTTTAGAAAAGGAGACTTTAATATGAAAAAGTCTTTTAAAGATATTTTATTATATTTATTATATTTTTTTAGTACTTTTATTGTAGTTTCTATTATAAGTTTTATTTTAATATACATATTTAAAAATGGATTTTCTTCTATAAATAAAGAATTTATATTTGGGAAACCAAAAGGAATGCCTCTTGGAAAAGAAGGGGGAGTATTTCCAGCTATACTTGGAAGTTTAAGTCTTACTTTTATAAGTTTAATTTCTGCATCAATACTAGGTATATCTACAGCTATATATATTTCATTATATAGTAAAAATAAAAAGATAAATAATTTTATGCATGTTGTTATAAGTTCAATATCTGGTGTTCCATCTATTGTTCTTGGATTGTTTGGTTATTCTTTTTTAGTGTATTTTCTTGATTTTAAAGTTTCTTTATTGTCTGGTGGAATAACTTTAGGAATAATGATATTTCCTTATATAGAAGTTATATGTGAGAAAGCTATAGAGGAAGTAGACAAGACTATGATTTTATCTTCTTATGCTCTTGGTATAGATAAATTTCATACTTTTATAAATATAATACTTCCAAGTGCTAAAGACGAAATAATATCTGCTATTATGCTATCAGCAGGGTTTGCTATGGGAGCAACGGCACCTATTATGTTAACTTCTGCGGTAATATCAGCACCAAATCCAAATTCTTTGTTTTCTCCAGTTATGGCACTTCCTTATCATTTATATATACTTATAAGTCAAGGGATTTCTATGGAGAAAGCTTATGGTACAGCTTTTATA
Organism: Clostridium oceanicum; assembly: GCF_039521385.1. Lineage (NCBI taxonomy): Bacteria > Bacillati > Bacillota > Clostridia > Eubacteriales > Clostridiaceae > Clostridium > Clostridium oceanicum. Next base: position 322,367 of record NZ_BAAACG010000013.1, read on the forward strand.
CTTATTTTTATACTTGTAGTTTTAAATCTTTTTTCTTTAATATTTTCTAAAAAGAAAGAGAGGTAATTTATGGATAATATATTAGATATTCAGGATTTAAATGTTTATTTAGATAAGAAACATATTTTAAAAAATATATCTTTACCTATAGAAAAAAATAAAATAACTGCCATAATTGGTCCTTCTGGTTGTGGAAAGTCTACATTTTTAAAAACTTTAAATAGACTTGTAGAAGAAACAGAAAATGCTAATATATCTGGAAAAATTAATTTCGAGGGAAAAAATATAAATAAGATGCCTTTAGAAGACTTGAGAAAGGATATAGGGTATGTTTTTCAAACTCCAGCAACTTTTCCTTTTTCTATTTATAAAAATATTAGCTATGTACTAAAATATTATGGAATAAAAAATAAAGCTTTAGTAAGTGATATAGTAGAACAAAAATTAAAATTAGTAGGTCTGTATGATGAGGTTAAAGATGATTTGAAAATATCATCTTTAAAGTTATCAGGAGGTCAAAGACAAAGATTATGTATTGCAAGAGCTTTAGCAGTAGAACCTAAGGTGCTTTTAATGGATGAGCCTTGTTCTGCTTTAGATGTTTTAAATACTTCTATAATAGAAGATATGCTTTTAAATTTAAAAACTACATATACAATTGTTATAGTTACTCATAATTTAGCTCAAGCTAAAAGAATATCTGATAATACTGCATTTATATTAGATGGTAAGATTATAGAATACTCTTCTACAAAAAAATTATTTGAAAATCCTAAGGATCAAAGAACTTTAAATTATATAGGAGGACTTTTTGGATAAAATTTTTTAATTTAAAATAGGATATAAGAGTAAGATGGAAAAGTAGAGTTTACTAAACAAAAAGAATTATTTATTATAGAACAAGAGATAACTAAAAAATAAATTTATAGGGAGAAAGTAATATGATTTGTGTTGACATTCCAGGATGGGATACTTTGAATATAGAAAACATTGTTTTTGATTATAATGGTACTGTAGCAGTAGATGGTATTTTAACTGAAAAGGTAAAGGAAAACTTGAAAAAATTAAGTGAAACATTAAAAATTTATATAATAACTGCAGATACTTATGGAAATGTAAGAAGAGAGGCAGAAGGACTACCTTTAGCTATAGAAACTTTTTCTAAAGGTAATGCTACAGCATATAAAAAAGAATTTGTAGAAAAATTAGGGTCTAAAAAAACAGTAGCAGTTGGAAATGGAAAAAATGATCTAGAGATGTTTAAAAAAGCGGTACTTTCTATATGTGTATTAGGAGAAGAAGGCTGTTTTAGTAAAAGTTTAATTGAATCAGACATAGTAGTTAAAAATATTGAATCAGTATTTGCTATGTTTAAAAATAAAAATAGAATAAAGGCTACTTTAAGAGATTAAGAGAGTAAAATGTTCAAAAATATACCTTTATATATAATATTTTATTAATAAAATGAATTATTTTTTTCACATTTTATAAAAAATGAAGGATTTTACTTTAGAGTAGTAGGTTGTAATAGTGAAAAATGAAGTATAAATATACATTTGAATGAATAATAATTAAAAACCATATATATAGAAATAAAAGATATTACTAATTGGTTAATATCTTTTATTTTTTTTGTTAGAAAATTTTATCAAACACACTTGGAATACTTAGAAAATAGGAGTAATTGAATGAAAAGGTATTTAACACTAGAACATTTGATAAATTACAAAGAATAAGATGATTTAAAGCAAGTAAATCAAATTTGCATACTTATAAAATAAGTAAAATTTTCAAAATTATAATAAATGATTGACAATCCTTCATAAAAAGTAATATAATGTAAATAACAACTTATGGAATAATTGCAAGTTGTTTCAATAAAGATTTTTATAAATTAACCTTAATAGTGATTATAAATGTGATAATTAATAATTAATTTTTTATGTTTTTATAAATTTAAAAATATAAGTTAAATTTGAAATATGATTCATTTTAACGTGTCTTATGCACATTAAAGAAAATAAATATAAAAGATTAGTTATTTAAATATTTTTAATAAGTGAGTACTTAAGGGGGATTATTTATGTCAACAGACGGTAGTAGTGCCGGCAATAGTTCAGAAAATTTTGAACGTGTTTTATCTAAAAAAGATATTATAGCTTTAGCTTTTGGAGCTATGATCGGTTGGGGATGGGTTGTCTTAACTGGTGAATGGATAAAAACAGCAGGTAGTCTAGGCGCTATACTAGCCTTTGTTTTAGGTGGAGTAATGATATTATTTGTAGGACTTATATATGCAGAGCTTACATCTGCTATGCCAAAATGTGGTGGAGGACATGTCTTCAGTTATAGAGGGCTTGGAAGAAATGCATCTTTTGTATGCAGTTGGGCAATGATCTTAGGATATGTTTCAGTTGTAGCTTTTGAAGCAGTTGCTTTTCCAAGTGTTTTAGAATATTTGTTTTCTAATTCTTATTTAAAAGGATATTTATATACTGTAGCTGGATATGATGTTTACGCAAATTGGCTTATAATTGGATCAGTAAGTTCTATAATTATAACTATAGTAAATTATTTTGCAGTTAAACCGGCAGCTTTTTTACAAGGTGTTGTAACTTTTATGATAGCATGTGTAGGAATACTTTTGTTTGGAGGAAGTTTAGTTAATGGTAATGTAGCAAATCTTAATCCAACATTTACCTCTGGAATGAAAGGGGTTATAGGCGTAGCGGTAATGACGCCCTTTATGTATGTAGGGTTTGATGTAATACCGCAAGCGGCAGAAGAGATAAACATACCTTTTAAAAAGATTGGTGGAATAATAGCTCTTTCAGTTCTTATGGCAGTGGTATGGTATGGAGTTATTATATATAGTAGTTCAGTAGCTTTAACACCTACAGAAGTGGTAGGATCAAATATGGTAGCAGCAGATGCTATGAAGAAAATGTTTAATGGAAGTAATATAGCAGCAAAAATTTTAATTATAGCAGGAATAGGTGGAATAATAACTAGTTGGAATTCATTCCTTATGGGTGGAAGCAGAGCTATATATGCTATGGCAAAATCAGGAATGTTACCAGCTTTCTTAACAAAATTACATCCAAAATATAAAACACCAACTAATGCAATAATTTTAATAGGTGCTATATCAACTTTTGCTCCATTACTTGGTAAAAATATGTTAATATGGCTTAGTAATGCAGGTGGATGTGGTATAGTAATAGCTTACGCAATAGTTGTTTTAGCTTTCATGAAATTGAGAAAGAAAGAGCCCAATATGGAAAGACCTTATAAAGTTAAAAATTATAAAGTAGTAGGAATTGTAGGACTGGCTTTAACAGTAGGAATGTTCCTTATGTATATGCCAGGGTTCCCATCTTGTCTTTCATGGCCTTATGAATGGGCAATAATACTTGGATGGACTGCTTTAGGAGCTGTATTTTATATAACTGCTAATAGAAAAGTAAATAGAGTTGAATTAACAAAATACGAACATGAAATGATAGGAATTCCAGATTATAGTAAAGATGTAAGACAAAAAACAATTGTATAATAATTTTATATTCTGATATGTATTTCATTTTATATAAAATAATCTAAGTAAAATAGTCTATATAAAATTAATATAAAAAAGAGGATATCTCAAAATTTTATTTTGAGATATCCTCTTTTTATGTTCTTAATATATTCAATAAATTAACACTATTATGTTTAAAAATAAATTGACATAAAAAAATATTGTAACCATTTTCAAAGACTATTTTATTTCAGTAATATATATATAATTTTTCAAAAAAACGTAAAATATATTATGTATTAATTTGATAAAAATACCAAGTATTTTTTATCAAATTATAAAAAATATTTCTATAAATTTTTAAAAACATGAAATTTTTCAAAAATATTAAAAAATAATTGACATGTAATATTTGGAAAGAATATAATTAAAGTAACAACCTACCGAGAAGTTGTAGGTTGTTACAATAAAAGTAAGTGAATTATTATGCATTTTATTAATTTTTTTATTTAAATTATTAATTGATATTTATTAATTTAAACTAGTGTTTTGGAGTTTAAATAAAAAAGTTAATCTAAAAACATATAACTTAAGGGGGTATTTTTTTTATGTCATCTGATAGTAGTGGCGCCAGTACCAGTAGTGAAAATTTTGATCGTGTATTGTCAAAAAAAGATATTATAGCTTTAGCGTTTGGAGCTATGATTGGTTGGGGCTGGGTTGTTCTAACGGGAGAATGGATAAGAACAGCCGGTAGTTTAGGAGCTATAATGGCCTTTGTTATGGGAGGTATAATGATAGTATTTGTTGGCCTCACTTATGCAGAACTTACATCAGCTATGCCAAAATGTGGAGGAGAGCATGTATTTAGTTATAGAGCTTTAGGTAGAAAGCCTTCTTTTGTATGTACTTGGGCTATAATTTTAGGTTACGTTTCAGTTGTATCCTTTGAAGCGGTTGCATTTCCTACAGTGTTAGAGTATTTATTTTCATCGTCTTATTTAAAAGGTTTTATGTATACAATAGCAGGGTATGATGTTTATGCTACTTGGGTAATAATAGGAGCGGTAAGTTCAATAATTATAACCATAGTTAATTATTTTGGTGTAAAACCAGCTGCCTTTATGCAAGGAGTTGTAACTGTTCTTATTGCATGTGTAGGATTTTTACTATTTGGAGGAAGTATAGCTCATGGTAATGTTCATAATATGCAACCATTATTTTCAAATGGTGGGAAAGGTGTACTTATGGTTACAGTAATGACACCATTTATGTATGTAGGTTTTGACGTTTTGCCTCAAGCAGCGGAAGAAATAAATGTTCCTTTCAAAAAGATAGGGAAAATAATTATTTTATCAGTAATTATGGCTATAGTTTGGTATGCTTTAATAATATATAGTACATCAGTAGCTTTAACTCAAGCAGAAGTATCTACTTCAACTTTAGCTGCAGCAGATGCTATGGGTAAAGTTTTTGGTGGAAGTGCTCTTGCATCTAAAGTAATGATATTAGCAGGAATAGGCGGAATAATAACTAGCTGGAATTCATTCTTTATGGGGGGAAGCAGAGCAATATATTCAATGGCTGAATCTAATATGCTTCCAAGCTTTCTAGCAAAACTTCATCCAAAATATAAAACTCCAACTAACGCTATAATATTAATAGGTGTTATATCAACTTTTGCGCCTCTTTTAGGAAGAAATATGTTAGTTTGGCTTAGTAATTCTGGTGGATTTACTATAGTTATTTCATACTTGACAGTTGCAATATCTTTCTTAGCATTAAGAAAGAATGAACCGGAGATGGAAAGACCTTATAAAGTTAAACATGGTAAAATAGTAGGTTGTACTGCTATAGTTTTATCTTTAGGTATGCTTTGTATGTATCTTCCAGGATTTCCAGCAGCCCTTTCTTGGCCTTATGAGTGGAGTATAATTTTAGGATGGTTTGCACTTGGAGGAGCATTCTATGCTTATGCAACTGTAAAAAGTAAGGATAAATCAGTGAATTTAGAAGTAGAAGAAAAAGAACAATCTAGTATAGAGGTAAATGGTACTATAACAAAAGATGCCATGTAAGGATAGTTATATATGGCTTGTTATTTATTTAAATATGATAAAATACGAAAGATTTATAAAAATCTAAGCTTTTGATAAGTCTTTTATATACAATAAAAATACCACCAATTTATGGTGGTATTTTTTATTGAGGAAAGGTGTAATAATTAAGATTATAATTTATATATTTATAATCATTACATTATTATATGTTGAAAATTAAAAACTATGGATAATCTAATTTATATTATAAAATGTATCCAATAAGTATATTATTGAGGAGTTATTCTGTTAAATAATTCTTTTATTTGTGATGCAAATTCTTCTAGTCCTTTTCCTTCGTTTAAGCCATCTCCAATTTCAGAAATTCTTTTATAAGTGTCTGCATCAGCAGAAACAGCAACTGTTTCTATTTCTTTATCAGTATTTTTAGTAGTTTCTTTTACTTTATTTTTTAGTTCATCTGTAATTTTACCTTCTGCAGATGATGGGATAGTTACTCCAACTAAAGCTCTTTTTTCAGAAATTACAACTCTAGCTTTTTCTATTCCATCTATTTTTACTAATTGGTCAGCTATTTTTTGAGATCTTTTGTTTAGTTCAGTTGATTTGCTATCCATTTTATTTTTGTTTTCATCCATTTTGTCTTCAGTTTTTTCTTCTTTGTTACTAGCAGGAGGATTTTCTTTAGTTTTATTTGTGCATCCTGAAGCTAGTGTTAGAAACATTAAAAATACAAAACTTAAAGCTAAAAATCTTTTATTTTTTTTAAAATACATAAAATCACCTCTTAAATTTAGTATTCTCATATTTAATATTTTTATTATAAAGCTCGGTAATTTAAATAATCCTCTAAAAAATTTAAATATATGTACGATATATATATATAAAAAGTATTTTATGGGCTAACTGATAAAATGCTGTAAATAATATGTTTAAGAGTAAAAATATATAATTTAATATTATGAAAATAAAAAGGAGGTAAGTTTGTGAAAAAAATTATTAGTAATTTTCTTATTGTAATTATGCTAGCTAGTTCCTTTGTTTTTATACCAAAGCTCGTTTATGCAAGTGGAGAAAATTATAGAAATTTAGCTACTAAAAATAATATATCTCCATCTAAAAATTGGACTGTTAAGTTTAATAGAGATATTGATACTAGTAGCATGAGTAAAGATAATATTATAGTTTATGATAAAGTAAGTGGTGAAAAGATAGATGTAGATATTTCAGCAGTTACAGAAAGGTCTATAAAAGTAAAGCCTAAGAGTAAGTATTTATCAGGTAAAAAATATATTATTGAAGTTAAAAATATAAAATCCAAAGATGGAGAAGTTATGAAAAGTCCAGCTAAAATGGAGTTTAATGTAAAAAATCTTTATTCTGGACTTCCAATGGAAGATGGTCTTGTAATTTTAAAAGATAAGGCTTATTCTATAGAATATTTATATAAAAATAAGTCTTTAGTAAATGAAATAATAAATAGTAATGGATTTAATATATATTATGTTTATGACTATAGCTATCAAAGAATTAGAAGTCTTTTTGATGATAAATATTTAGATGGTAAAACAAAAGATTTTACAAGAAGTAATACTATGACTTACATAGATGCTAATGGTAATAAACATATTTATAAGTGGAATGAAACAGAAGGGGAATATAAATTAGTACCTCCATCTATAGATGCTGAAATATATGCTCGTGGAAATGGTAGAATGAGTAGCGTGAAAATTAATGCTATAACTTCAGTTCCAGATGCTAAATATTTTAAACTTAAACATAGTAATTTAATAAGAGGAGTAAAACAAACTATAGCTTATTTTCCACCAGTTTCTTATGAAGAGGTAAGTATACTATCTAGTGATAAAACTGTTCTTGGCAAAGCTTATATATATGTTGGTGAGACAAATAATCAAAAATATAGTGTAAAACTTGTGGACAACTTATGGGAAGGTAACTCACCAGGTAATATAAATAATAATGGTATAGCAGCAGAAGATGGTAAAAGATATGTTTATTATGTAAATAATGCTAATAACGAAAATCTTTATAAAATCGGATTTGACGATATGTACAATAGAAGAATTACTAAAGATAAAGTTCAATATGTAAATGTACTTAATGATTATGTTTATTATAGTAATTATACAGATGGAGGAAAGCTTTATAAATCTAGAACAGATGGATCAGATAGAGAAAAATTGCTTGATGATAAAGCAGCTTATGTAACGATTTCTGGAGAATATATTTATTATAGTAACCATTCAGATCATGGTAGACTTTATAGAATTAAAAAAGATGGTTCAGATGCATATGTCGATCCATCAGGTAGAAGACATGGTAGACAAGTTTGCACAGATAATGATGGTTCAAAAGATGAGGTTGCTTATATAAATATAGTAGGGGACTGGATATATTATAGTAACTATAGTGATGGACATAAACCTTATGTAGTAAATAAAGATGGTAACTACAGAGGAAAAATATGTGATGAATGGGCAAATTGTGTTCAGGTAGAAGGTGACTGGATATATTATTGTTCAGGTGCTGGTATAATTAGTAAAGTTAGAAAAACAGGTTCAGGAGCAGTTGTTCCTATAAAAGGTAAGGTAAGTGAATTTAACAGAGGATTCCATATAAATGCTTATGGAGATTGGATATACTATAGTAACTATGATGATCACGGTAAGTTATATAAAGTAAAAACAGATGGTAGTGGAACAAAAATAAAGCTAAGCGATGATTCAGTAGGATATATAAATATAGTAGGAGATTTTATTTATTATACTACTAGAGATAATAAAAAAATATGTAGGTTACCTTTAAATAGTAATGGAAATGTAAAACCTATGGAAATGGGTAAACCAAACAATGGTGAGGAAATAGTAAGACTTGATAATTTAGCAAGAACTGTAGCTTATGATGATGTAAATCAACCTATAGAATGGATAGAATCTAAGTATTTACCAGAAAAAGTTGCAGCTACTATGAAAGATAACACTATGCAGCAATTAGTTGTAATATGGGATACTAAAAATGTAAAAATAGGTCAAGGTGTTAGAACATATACAGGAGATGTAGTAGGATATGATAAAAAAGTTACTATGAAGCTTACTATACCTTCTGAAATGATAAATGATACTAATAAAATAATGGTATATAACAATCCAGGAACTCGTGATATTGTGGAAGTAAGAGATGATTTAACACAAATTAGAAATGGAGATACTGATTACAGAGCAAGATTTAAGCAAGGCGATATTATTAATATCTATGCTGATAAAAATAAAGAGAAAAGATTAGGTACTGGTAGATATAACAATAATGTTAAAATGGCTCAAGTTAGATGTGACCTTAAACCTCAAGGAGAAGAATTTTATATAACAATAACAAGAGTTCAAGATGGAAAAGCAGAAAGTGCTTTAACAAAAGTAGAACAGCCTGTATCTTCTTCTATAGATGAGATGATTGGAAATGAGAAGAACATAGTTGACAAAGATTATATTGGAATAGGATATAGAGGAATAGATATTAGAGATTTTACTATAAATAAGTGGTATAAATCATATTGGGAATACCATAGTGTTCCTTCAGGATATAAAATGATAGATCAAAGAATGTATGTATCTACTAATAGAAGCCCAGATATAAGCAGACAAGAACCAATTAAAGATGCTTTGGGACTAGATAAACATTCTTTTGATGGAAGTATTATGTCAAGAGCTGATGCTCAAAATATAAATAAGGATAGTGATAATAGAGACTTTAGAGAATCAAAATATTATTTATATATAGGAACAAAGTATAGTGGCAAGGCAACAGCAGACCCAGATGCACATGCTCCTTTAATAGATGGAGAAGTTACAACAGATGTACCAGGAGAGGTAAGTCCTGTAGCTGAATATGTTCCCAAAAATAGTTATATAAATAAATATGTAAGTGTTAAAGGTGGAGACGAAATAGATTTAGGAAGAGAATTAAGAGATGGAGAAACTCCATATCTTGTAACTTTAGATACAATAAGAACTGATGGAATAGGTAAATATAGACTTTGGAGAGCAGAAGATAAGAAGTCTAATCCATTTAATCCTAGTGATGCAGGAACAGATTCTACTGGTGCAGCCAAGGTAATTAAATGTAGTATGAATGGAAGAAAATTAGTGATAGGATCAGGTGAGGCAAATAAAGAAGTAGAATACAAATTATTTATTGTTAACAAAGCAGCATCATCAGAGCCAAGCAGTAATATAATAAAAATAGATAATAAACCTCCAGTTATACAGAAAATACAGATAAAATTTAAAGATGTAACTAAGGATTATAAAGAAATTGATGCTGGAGAGAATTTAAGTATAAAATTAAATGAACCAGGATATATATATATGATAAGAACTGATTTGTATAAGTATGGTATGACAAAAGAAGATTTAGATAGAATAGAAAGTGGTTCAGATAAGAAAGGTATAGGACGTAGGGTAATAAATTCAAAATCACAAAAAGATGTTTCTACAGTGAATTTATCATTAATGATTGCTGATGATCGTACTGATTACGTTGTTTTAGCTTCAGATGAAGCAGGAAACATTGGAACAGAAGTGTATGATATAGTTATATACAGAAACATTAAAGGTTTAAAAACTACTATGATTGCAGGTTCAACAAAAGTGGATGAATTAAATGAAAAAGTACAAAAGCTACAAGAGTTAGTAAACCAAAATCCAAATGATAAAAGATATAGTTCAAATTTAAGTAATCTAAAGATTAAGTTAAATCAGTTAAATTATGCATTAAGAGATGCTGAAAATATGTGCAAGAATGAAACCGCAAGTGCTAGTCGTGTTACAGTTACAACACAAAGATTACAAACAGCAATAAATAATGCACAATCAGCAATAGATAGTGCACAAGCGGTACAGTAAAATTAAACTATAATATCATTTAAAATATTGATTTATAACAAAAAATCAGATATAAGAAAGTGTAGGAACCAGTGTTATTTTTCACTGGTTCTTTTTTATGATTTCTGATAATATATTTATTTATTCTTACTTTAAATTGATTTAGAAAAAATTACAGGTTATAATATAATTTGTAATAATTAATTGAATTTGGAGGTTTTGTATGACTTTATGTAGTAACAGTTCAGATAATAAAGAAAAAAATATAGATGTAAAATTATCACTTTTAGAAAAAGACAATGTTGTCATGTCAAATGTACAAAAGGAAATACTTGAAGAAGAATTAGATGAGTTAGTTCCTATAAAAGAAGGCCAAATAAATGTAGCAGGGATATATGTCTTTGATATGGGAGAAGAATACGAAGTAAAATTATATTTGAGAAATGGACTAGCTAAAGAAGTTAATTTTGAAGACGTACCTTTTAGAATAATAAATTCAAAAGGAAAAACTCTAGCATATAAAATTTTTGATTTAAGAAAACTAGGAAATATACCTCCCTATGCTGCTAGACCTTGGAAGCTTTATTTTGATAAAGAGGATGACTTGAAAGTAGATAAAATAGATTCAGATGACTGGAAAATAGTTTTTGATAGTAATATAAAAGCTTTAAGAAATATCGAAGTAGAATATGAAAATTTACCAGAAGGTATAGATGAATCAAGTAAAAAAGTTTATGATGAATTTTTAAAAGAGTTACCTGATATAAAAGAAGGAGAAGTAAGTTTTTCAACTTTTAGTATAGGGGTAAGTAAAGAAGGAACTTTATTAGTTACAATAGTTATAAGAAACGCTTCAAAAAAGGCTGTTAATATAGAAAAGCTACCTATGTCTGTTAAAGATGAAAAAGATAGATTAGTTGTTTCAGAAGTATTTGAAATAGATGATTTAAAAGTGATGCCTTTAAAAGCTAAAGTATGTAACTTTGCTTTTAAAATGAATGTTACTCCAGAATCTAATATTCCTCTTGATTCATGGAAAATAGAATATCAAGTTTCTTAAGAATTTATAAATTTAATAATTAAATAAAAATCATTCAAATAAATTGTATATATTTAAATATTTCTAATACCTCTTTTATGTAGCTATATCATAAATTGCTATATAAAAGAGGTATATTTATTGTTGTATTCATAACCATATTTGTTGTACCATATATTTATTGAGGTGATAGGGTTTTGGAAACTATAAATTTAGATAAAAAAATTTTTAAATATGAAATAAAATATAAAGCTAAAAAAAATATAAGCATGAGAATTTTAAAAACTGGATTTATAGAAGTTAGAGCACCTTTGGGAGTTAGTAAATCTACTGTGGAGTCTATAATAAGAAAGCAAAAGAAATGGGTAATGCAGCGGGAAGAGTGCTTAAAAAAGATAAGTGAGGATAAATGGTATTATTATTTAGGTGAAAAATATGGACTAAAAATAAACTATACTAAATCTTCTTATTGTAACTTAAAATTAGAAAATAATAATTTTATTGTAGATATAAATAAAGGTATATTAAAGGAAAAAAGAAAAGAAATAATAGATTGTGAATTTAAAAAGTTTTATAAAGAAAAAGCACTTCAAGTTTTAAAGGAAAGAACTAAATATTACGGAGCTATATTAGGATGCTTACCTAATAAAATTTTTATTAAATCACAAAAAACTTTATGGGGTAGCTGTTCTTCTAAAGGAAATATAAATTATAATTACAAACTTATAATGGCTCCATTATACATAATTGATTATATAGTTGTCCATGAGCTTTGTCATTTTAAACATATGGATCATTCTAAAGATTTTTGGAACCTAGTTTCTAGTATAATTCCAGATTGTAAAGATAGAAGAGCTTGGTTAAAAGAAAATGGTAGTATGATTATGATGAAGTTTTAATAAAGATTTTTAATATATTTGAAGGTATACTTAAGTATAATTATTTTTATAAGTTAAATTTTCTTCAATAATTCATAGTTTTAAATAATGTTTATATTAAAGGCTAAAGGTAAAGCATTCCTATAGTTATATGATTATAAAATAAAAAGATGGACATAAATATAGAAAAGTATTATTTAAGATTTTAATGTGAAAAAGTTTAGACATAGAGAGGACTTTTATTTTAATATGTCTTATTTCATTTAAAATAATAAAATTCTATATGGAGGTTGTAAGTATGAATAAAGTTATGCTTATAGGCAGACTTGTAAGAGATGCAGAATTAAAAAAAATAGAAGATAGAGAATTATCTATACTTACATTTACATTAGCAGTTAATAGACATTACAAAAAAGAAGACAAAGCTGATTTTATACCTGTAGTTATTTTTGGAAAGCATGCTGAAGTACTATCAAAATATATGGTAAAAGGAAAACTAGTAGGGGTAGAAGGTAAACTGCAGACTAGATTATATACTAATAAAGAAGGATTAAAGAAAAAATACATGGAAGTAATATGTAGTGATGTAAGATTTTTAGATCCTAAAAAACTAGATGAAGTGGTTAATAGTTAATAAACCAATAGAAAATAGGGAAGATATAATTATAAAATTTTACAGTATCTAAATTTATTTTTAGGTACTGTAAAATTTTATACTTATAAGCTAAGGATATTTAAATAAAAAAGAAGATAATGTATTATTTTTATAAGTTTAATTATTATAAAATATTTGTCTTTTTTACTAATAAAGGGTATAGTAATAATTGAAAATTTAAGTATTTTTTTATTCTAAAGAATAATTGACTATTACTTGAATAAAAATATTAATGGAATATATAAACTGTTTTTAAAAATTATAAATTAATAATTAGGATATAAAGATAAATAATAAGACAAATAGAAAAAGAATATTTTATAGAATATACTAATTTAGATTTTCATAATAGTTTTACTATTATTAGATTTAAAGTAAAAAGTAGTTTTAAAAAATATTAGTATAACGTCTAATTATTTATTTTAATATGCCTTAGTATAGGAGTATATATGAGTATATATAATGTTTTCTTAATTGGATTAGCACTTTCTTTAGATGCCTTTGGTGTGGCGCTTTCTATAGGTTTTAATAATGAAATAAAAAAAATTAATAAGATATATTTTATAATATCTTTTGCATTTTTTCAATTTTTGTTTGCTTATTTAGGGGGCTTAGGAGGATTCTTATTTAATACATACATAGTTTCTGTACCAAAGGTTATAGGTGGTATAATAATAGCTATTGTAGGTCTTTTAATGATTAAAGAAGGAAGACAAGAAAAGAATAAAAATATTCTTTTGAGCACAAAAATGTATTTTATATTAGGAATTTCTGTTAGTATAGATGCATTAGTTGTAGGATTTACTACTTTAAATGTAATAAAAGGAAGCTTATTATTTTTAAATGGAATATTTATTGGATTAATTACTTTGGTTATGTGCAGTGTTGCATTTTTTATATCAAGGTATTTAAAAAAGATATCTATCGTATCTAGATACGCAGATTATATAGGTGGAATAATATTAATTATATTTGGTATAAAAATGATATTCTTTTAAGCATTTATAAAATTAAATATATGTTATATAATTAGTTCTAGGGGTAGTTATTTTAACTAGGTATTTATTATCAATAAATAGTACAACCTATCGATAAATAACTTATATAGAATATTGATTTAATAATCTGAAAGTATTGAATTTTATATATATTATAGTAAGGTGATTTTATGGGTTCACAAAACTTATTAAAAGAAAAAAAATTAAAAATTACAAAAGCTAGAGTAAGTATACTAAATATTCTTAATGTAGAAAACCATTCTTTAAGTGTAGAAGATATTTATAATATGTTAAAGGAAAAAGGAATAATTATAAATTTATCTACTGTGTATAGAAATTTAGAAATTTTTAGTAATAAAAATTTAATACAAAAATTTATTATAGATGATGGTAAGAGCAAATATATATTAAAGAAACATAAAAGTCCTAAACACATAGTAGAATGTAAGATGTGTCATAAAGAAATTGAAATAGAATGTCCGATTCCTCAGATAGATGAGCTTGTCACAAAAAAGACTGGATTTTGTTGTGTAGATCATCAGCTTAAGATAAAGGGTATATGTAAATCTTGTATAAAAAAGAAAAATAAAACACTAAGATAGGCTTAGTGTTTTATTCTAAGCGTTTTTTATAATACTCATCTTTTTTTGCAGTGGTATTTTCTTTATATACTTTTTTTACTTTCCAAATCCCTTTTTTATTTTTTTCTACAAATACTTTATAAGATATTCTTTTGTGTGGAGATTCTTTATCAGTTCCAAAAACTTTTACTACAGCTATGTTTCCATCGGAAAATGTTAAATCAAAATTATCTATGCTGTACATTCTATATTTGTTAAATAATCCTGTAGTCATGTAATTTTCAACAGTATAAGTTATATCTGTTTGTTTATTTACTTTATAATTATGATATATTATAAAAATAAAAAGTAAAATAAACATAAATGCTATAAGTTTTTTCACTAATGATTTTTTATTAAACTTTTTTCTCAAAATTTAACCTCCATTTTAAAATATCAATATAATAATAACTTATTTACCAATAAATGTAAATAATACTTAAGTATATAGATCATATTTATATATTCAAATAAATTAGTTTTTATACATTTTTGGAGGCATTTAAAAAAGTAGGTAGAATATTTATATTAAAGTAATATTTATATTTTCCCATTTATTAGTTTTATAAATTAGATAATATAAAAATATAAAAATGTATTATGGTTTTTTGAGGTGTATGTTGATGAGACTTGAATTCATAAATAATGTAAAAGAAGATGAGGTGCTAGGTAGAAGTATATTTTCAGAAGAAGGACAAGTATTATTAAAAGCTGGAATGAAACTTACTAATAATTATATTAATAAATTAAAGCAAATAGGGGTCTTGTATGTTTATATACAAGATGAGAGATTAGAAGATGTATTAGTAGAGGATGAAAAATTAAATAAACTTAAACAAACAACTATAAGATCTATGTCTAATGTTATGAAAAATGTTCATGACTTTAATGGAAAAAAAGTAAAAGAATCTTTTAAAGAAATAGAAGAAATTATAGGTTATATAATAGATGTAGGGGATGTGAATAAGTCTCTCTATGATATAAAAACTTATGATAATTATACATATATTCATAGTTTAGATACTTGTATTATGACTACTTTTATGGGGATGTCTTGTGGATTTACTGAAAATAGGATAAAAGAAATAGGAATTGGAGCAATACTTCATGATATAGGTAAGATAAAAGTTCCATCTAAAATAATAAAGAAAAAAGGTAGACTTACAGAGGAAGAATTTAAAGAAATAAAAAAACATCCTATATACGGAAAAAGAATGCTTCAAAAAAATATTAAAATTACAGATACTATAACTAAAATAGTGGAACAACATCATGAAAGAGTAGATGGAAAAGGATACCCTTATGGTCTTAAAAGCAGCGAAATATCTCCTATGGCAAAAATAGTTTGTGTATGTGATGTTTATGATGCTGTAAGTAATGATAGATGTTATAGAGCAAAATTTAAACCTAATGAAGCATATGAATTAATACTTTCTGGTTCTGGAAGTATGTTTGATAAAGATATGGTACAAAAGTTTAGGCATACTTTTGCTATATATCCATTAGGGTGCCATATAAGACTTTCAAATAATAAGGAAGGATATGTTGTAAGTCAAAATGCAGGATATCCAGATAGACCTATAATTAGAATATTTAATGACTTTTTAGATAAAGATAGCAAAATATATTATGAATTAGATTTATTAAAAAATCCTAACATAACAATAGAGGAAATAGTAAGATAAATATTTTAAATTTTTTGCTTAGGAGTGAGTTAAATAGATAAATTTATAAAAAATTTGATTGAAAAGCTAATAAGTTTAAATGGTTATAATGTAATAGAAATAGGTGAATTTAATGGAATTAATGGACTTTGGGGTGCAGTAAAAAAATATAGTGATTATAATGATGTCTTATTATTTTCAACAGAAGATATGATTTCAAACTTAAATGTAGATGATTTGAAATTATACATAAAAAATAGCTTGAATATTTATAATGCACACTTAAATATAATCTTATTGACAGAATCAAATTATGCTGACAATATAATAGAAACTATAAAAATAAAAGAAATAGAAGAATTTTCTACTATATTAAATTATAAAGACAGAGTTATATTTTATTCAGGAATTAAATCAAGTCAATTAGTAAAAGATATAACTTATGTTCCAGAAGAGAAAAGAGAACTTTCACATATTGTAAATAATAATAGAAAGATTCCTGTAATAACCTATTCAATAATAGTTATAAATATATTGTTTTATATTGTTACTATGTTTTTATCAGGAAATTTATTTAATAGTGATATAAATGTTTTAGTTATGCTAGGTGCTAAAGTAAACTATCTTATTGATCAAGGTGAATATTATAGATTTATAACTTGTATGTTTCTGCATGGAGGGCTTATGCACATAGCTTTAAATATGTATGCTTTATATGCAATAGGACCCTTAGTAGAATCTTATTATGGAAAGATAAAATACTTAATAATATATTTTATATCTGGAATAGTTTCATCAGTTTTTAGTTATAAATTTTCAGATTCAGTATCTATAGGAGCTTCTGGAGCTATATTTGGACTTTTAGGGGCAACTCTTATATTGGCTTATAGAAATAAGCATAAAATAGGAAAAGGTTTTATGCAAAATATAATTTCTGTTATAGTTATTAACCTAATAATAGGACTTTCTATCCACAATGTGGATAATTTTGGACATATTGGTGGATTAATTGGAGGATTGTTAGTATCTCTAATTATATTTTTAGTAAGCTTTAAAGAAAAAGAGGTTAATAAAATGTAGTTAAAATATTATTTATACTGTGTTTATAAGTTAAGTAGTTTTATAGAAAATAAAAAAGCTACTAGTTTAAATTATTTTAAACTAGTAGCTATAATTTTTAATTTATATATTTTTATTATTAGATAGATTCAAAATCTTCACTATGAAGAGATTCTTTTTCTATAAGTTTTTCTGTTAAGTTATCTAACATTTCTTTTTCTTTTGTTAGAATATTTTTTACTTCTGTATATAATTCATTTACTAAGTTTTTGCATTCTTCTATGATTTCCTTTTGGTCTATATTTAATTTAGTTAGTTCTTGCATATTTAATAAACCTAAAGTTTTTCCCATACCATAGTGAGAAACCATATTATAAGCTATAGAAGTACTTCTTTGAAGATCGTTGTGAGCTCCAGTTGTTATAAGATTTTTACCAAAGGCTATTTCTTCAGCAGCTCTTCCACCTAAAAGAACCATGATTCTTTTTCTTAAATATTCTTTGTTTTGATATAAAGAATCTTCAGGAATACTTAGAGTGTAACCGCCGGCCCCTTTAGTGCTTGGTATTATAGTTACTTTAGAAATTTTTTCATTAGGTAAAATCTTCTTTGTTATCATAGCGTGACCTATCTCATGATAAGCAGTTATTTTTTTGTCTTCATGAGTTATATAATCTCTGTTTTGTTTTTCGTATCCTGCAAGTATTATAGAAAAGGCTTTATTTAAATGGGAATCTTCTATATTAGTACTATTTTCTTTACAAGCTAAAATAGCAGCTTCATTCATAAGGTTCTCTATTTTGGCTCCAGAAAAGTAAGCAGTTTTTTTAGCTAGTTCTTTTATATTTATTTTACCAACAGGTTTATTTTTTAAATGTAAGTTTATAATTTGTTCTCTTGCTCTAACATCTGGAAGTGTTATTTCTACATGTCTATCAAATCTACCAGGTCTTAATAAAGCATCATCTAAAACATCTAGACGATTTGTTGCTGCAATTACAACAATACCTTCTTTTTCATTAAATCCAGACATTTCTGTAAGTAATGCATTTAAAGTTTGATCTCTTTCTTCAGATCCACCCATCGATTCTCCTGCTCTTTTCTTACCAATGGCATCAATTTCATCTATAAATATAACAGCTTTACCTTTATTTCTAGCTTTTTTAAATAATTGACGAATACGACTGGCACCTACACCAACGTAAACTTGTACAAAGTCAGATCCTGAAACAGCATAAAAAGGAACACCAGCTTCTCCAGCTACAGCTTTTGCAAGTAGTGTTTTACCAGTACCAGGTTCACCATATAGGATAACTCCTTTAGGCATTCTTGCACCATAGGATGTGTATTTTTCAGGAGTTTTCAAAAAATCAACAACATCTTGTACACTTTCTTTTGCTTCTTCATTTCCTGCAACAGAGTCAAAGTTATGAGTCATTTCTTCTAGTTCCTTAGATTGTAAAGAATCTACTGAATTACGACTTTTTCTTTTAAAAGAAGTATTTTTTAAAGCTATGAATACTATTGATATAGAAGAAGCAATAAGAACTATAAAAGGAATTAATTCTCTTGAAGTCATAGGTGAGTGTTCTGATATTTTTATCCCATTTTTAAGAAGATCTTCTTTAAAGTTTAAAGAACGAGGGTTATCAGTTTGATATGTTTGTCCATTAGTAAGTTTTACTTTTATTTTAGGTGTATTTGTAATATACACTTCTGAGATTTTCTTATTTTTAATATCATTTAAAAAATGATTGTAGTTTTTATTATTAACTTTATTGTTATATAAATTTAATCCAATCATAGACATCAAAGATAACAATAGAGTTATTATGGGAAGTATAATAATTTTCTTTTTAATTTTATTCATAGCATTTCTCCCTTCAATATTTTAGATTAGAAACATTTAAATAAATAACTAGTCACTATAATATAGTTATTTATAAACTAGTTATTTTTTAAAAACTACTAATACTATAGCTATTAGTAATTAGCAGAAATAAAGTAATTGTATTTTAAAGAATATCTATCGAATTTTTGACTTTTTATTTATTTTTATATTTTAAAAAATAAATTTATAGCAAAATAACAATATAATTTTTCTGACTAGTGTGTTATTAACTATATTATAATATTTTTAATCTAGAGTCTAATAAATCACATAAATTTTACTAATGTAATTTATGGAACAAAAATGGGATTAAATTACACAGAATAAAATTTAAAGGTTTTAACTAAGTTATCTTTAGTGTATACTTTATTTATGTATAATTAGTAAAGACAATTTAAAAAATAAATAAGTCAGTATATTACCCTATTTTGTAAGTTATATTCTCTTTGAAATTTAATTATAAGATTAGTATGGATATACTTAAACTTGTTGTGTTTTATGAAATATATGTTATATATTTGGCTTGTTAATTATTTTCATATGCTTAAAAAGGGGGAAGTACATATAATGAAGCTATCCGCTGTTAATGTTACTTTATCTAAATCAGATATAATGACTTTGATTAGAGATTATTTAGACGTAGAAGGTTTAAATATTAAAGATATAAATATTAATGAATTTATAGAAATAGAAGGAAGTTATAAAAGGGGAAAAGAGTTTTCTTTTAAAGCAAAATTTGCATTAGGAAGTGTTAATCAAAATATTTTAAATGTTAGAATACTAAAGATTAATTTATTAGGTCTTAAAATAATAAGTGCTATAAAAAATACTGCTTTAAAAGCAGTTACAAAAAAATTTAAAGAGTATGGTTTAAAGAGTAATAAAGATAATGTAAAAGTAGATTTAGATATTTTGTCTAAAAAAATTCCGTATGTGTACTTTAAAATAAACGGTATAGAAGTTTTAAAAAATACTATAAAAGTATCTGTAGATAACTTTGTTTATTCTAAAGATATAAAAGAAGAAAAAGTTAAAGATACTAAAACTAAAACAAAAAAATCTAATTTTTTAAAGCCAAAAAAAGATGCTTATTCTAATATTAGATTTGATATAAATAAAAAGGTGCCAAATAAGTACAAGCCTGTATTTGAATTTGCTATGGTGGTTCCTGATATTACTGTACTTTTATATAGATTATTTAGAAACCCAAGAGTAGATAGAAAAATGAAAGTTTTAATAGGATCTATTTTAACTTATGTAGTAAGTCCAATAGATATAATACCTTCTTTTATACCAGTATTAGGAGAGATAGATGATTTAGCAGTGCTTTTTTTTGGGCTAAATAAAGTAATAGAAGAAGTTCCTAAGGATATTATTTTAAGTAATTGGCAAGGAAAGGATAATATATTTGAATTAGTTAAAAAGGGAATTGAATTTATATCTAATAAATTAGGTGGAAAAAATATAGAAAAAATAATTAATATGGTATTGAATATTGTGAATGATTTTAATGAGGACAGTTCAAAACCTCATTCAAATAAATCATATAAAAATAGACAACATAAAAATAACAAAAACAATAATCATATCAATGCAGTTAGTCAAAAGTAAAAGCTAAATAAAAAACATGGAACAAAAATACATTTAAGTTAATATATTAATGTTTAAGAATATCTAAAAATACATACTATATACATAAACCATTAAATAATAATAATATATTTAAAGGGAGTGTATAAAGTATGCGTGGAAAATTTATATCTGGCATGATGTTAGGTGTAGCAGCAGGAATGATGCTATCACCACAAATTGATAAAAAGACTAAAAGAAAAATAAAAAGATCAGGCAAAAACATGATGAATATGGCAGAAGATATGTATGACAACGTAAGATATTTCATGAAATAGAGCTTATTTTAAAACAAAATTCTATAATATTTTATCTATAAAATAAAGAATCTACTTAATTTAATTTAAGTAGATTCTTTATTTTTACGAATATATAAGTATAAAGCATATACAAATCAATAATTAATAAAATAATACTTAATATCTCTAATATATTATGAAAAATATTGTAAGTAAATATAGTATGCTTATCTATTAAATAAAACCTTATTAAGTGGAGGAATACAAGTTATAAAGGGGTTTTAGCTATTAAATAATTTATATGAATTAAATGAATTATATTAATTATTTATAATAAAAAAATGTATTATTTATTATAATATGAAATATATGTGATAAAAATGATAAAATATGTAATTGATTTTACAAATTTTTTATCTGAATTGAAAAAATATGATATAATAAAGTTGACAAAAATATATAAATTATAAAATTTATGATAATAGTGAGGAAGATATACATGGAAATATTATCTTTGGGTGAAAAAATAAAAAGAAGAAGAAAAGAACTTAAGATGACATTAAAAGATTTAGCTGGTGATAGAATAACACCAGGGCAAATAAGTCTTGTAGAGTCTGGAAAGTCTAATCCTAGTATGGATCTTTTAGAATATTTGGCACATTCGTTAAATACATCAATAGAATATTTAATGGAATCTGAAGATACTCAAGCAGAAAAAATATGCAAATACTATGAAAACATTGCGGAATCGCATGTATTAAATAATAACTTAATTATAGCGGAACAATATGTTGAAAAAGCTTGTTATTATAGCGAAAAATATAGCTTAGAATACAGAAAAGCTAAGAATTTATACTTAAGAGGATTAATATACATGCATAAAGGAGAACTTCCAGTTGCCCAACAGTTTTTATTATCTTCTAATGTAATTTTTATAAAAAACAACAACTATGAAGAAATAGTTAATACTTTTGTTAATTTAGGTAAGCTTACAATAGAACTTAAAGCATATCATTCTTCATGTAGTTATTTTCAACAAGCAGAAAAAGTTTATATAGATAATGATATAGGAAATGACAGTTTATTAGCGGAGATATACTATCACATCGCATTCAATTACTTTAAGCTAGATAACGTTAACAAAGCAATTGATTATTCATATTTAGCAAAAGAAAAATTTAAACAATTAAATAATCAAAAAGAATATGCTAATTCATTATTATTGTTATCAGAAGAGTATAGCAAAAAAGGTAATATGGATAAAGCTATAAAATATTCTGTAAAAACATTAGATACATTTAAAGAAATAGATGATGTGAATTACACTGCAAAAATAGAAAATAGTTTAGGAAAATTATTTTATGAATTTGATAACCTAGAAGAATCTTTTATACACTTTAATAGAGCAAAAAAAATAAGAGAGAACAGCAAAGATCCTCTTATAATAGAAACTTTAGTTAACATATGTGAAAACCACATAAAAGAAAAAAATATAGATAAATGTAAAAAAACATTAGATGATATTCTTTCCAGTTTAGAAAATGGCGATAAAGGTAGTTTGATATATTATTACTTATTAAAGTACCGTGTAGATATGTTAGAAGGGGATATAAACGAAGCAGAAAATACTCTTCTTATGGCTTTGAATTTTGTTAAAAATATGGATGATAAACAAAAGATGGGTGAAATATCAATTACTATAGGAAAATTCTATATAGATAATG
Source organism: Clostridium oceanicum (assembly GCF_039521385.1). Classification (NCBI taxonomy): domain Bacteria; kingdom Bacillati; phylum Bacillota; class Clostridia; order Eubacteriales; family Clostridiaceae; genus Clostridium; species Clostridium oceanicum. The sequence continues at coordinate 345,238 of NZ_BAAACG010000013.1, forward strand.
GTAGAGACAAAGAAGCTGCTAAGTATTTAAATTATGGTGTAGATATGTTTAATAAAATTGGAATAATAAAAGATATGTAATTAGACTTAATGTGGATAGGTGAGGAATATGGAGATACTTTCTGTAGGACAAAAAATTAAAAGAGCTAGAATATATAAAGGATTAACACTGAAACAACTTTGTGGAGACAAAATTTCTGTATCAAAATTAAGCTGCATAGAGAATGATAAAGTAAAACCAGATGAAGATATATTAAAAGATATAGCTTTAAAACTGGGAGTAGAAACTAGTTATTTAAAAGCAGGAGTTAAAGAGCAATTATTAGAAAATATAGAGACTTTAAAAAATAATTGTAAATTAGATGACTATGAAGAAAGATTAGAATACAACTTAAAGTACGCAGAAGAATATGAATATTTTAATATTGCTTTTTATATACTACATATGCTTTTAAAATATTACTTGAAAAAAGGCGAGATTGAAAAAATTCAACTTAAAATATCTAAGTACTATGATTATTGGTTAAAATCAGGAGTAGAAGAAAATAAGGTTATATATTATATGGATATAGCTAAATTTTTCTATATTAGTGAAGAGTACATAGAAGCTGCAAGTTATTATAACAATATTAAAGAAGTAGCATATGAAAGAAAAGATTATAAACTTTTGGCAGATGTAATATATAATGAAGCTATTTGTTATATAAAAATTAATGAGTTTACCAAAAGTTATGAAAGAGCTATAGAACTTATAGATTTAATGCATTATGTAGAAGATCATATAAGAAAAGCAGAAATTTATAGAATTTTAGCTATACTTTCTTTGAAATTAGATAGAAACAAGTTTGAAATATATGAATCTAAATCTTATGAATTTTGTGGTGAAGATTTAATACATAAGGCAGAAGCTACTTTTAAATACGCTTCTATAATGTTTGATATAGGAGAAAAAGATAAGGCAACAGATTATATTAATAAATCTTTAGAACTATATCCTAAAGAAGATACTAAAAGTTTTGTAATATTTATGTTGGATATAATAAAAGTACTTTTGAAAAATGATGTTTTATCTAAGGGACAAGAACTTTCAGATGAAGTTTTAAACTATGCAATAAAAATGGATAACTTAAGGTTTATAGAAAAAGCATACTATTATAAAGGCTTATTGCTTGAAAGAAAAGGCAATCTTGAGTCAGCAGAAATGTATATGAATCTTTCATTAGATTCTTTGCTTAAGTTTGGAAATAAGAAACAAATTTATGATAGATATATGAAAATGGGAGATATGTACCATAAAATGGACCAAACTGGGGAATCAATAAAGTATTTTAATTTAGCAATAAAACTTTCTAAAAGACTGTAAAATATAATTTAGGCATATTGGCTTATTTGTTTTTTAATATGCCTTGTAAAAAATATATATAAGAATAATAACTATAGATGTTTTTCTATAGTTATTATTTTTGCATATAAAACTACATTTAAAAATAGTTTATAAAATATTTTGGTAACTGCTGACGTAATACTTTTTTATATGTCTATAAATAATTGTTCATATAGTATATGTTGAAAATAGGTATATAATGGATATAATAAATATTAGAGGGTACATTATAAAATATGAAAATAAATATAAATATAAATTTATATTTAAAAAAGATATTATATTATTTATTTAAGAGTGTTTAAAATTAAAATCTTATATAAAATATATACATATTCATAAGGAGGTAGTTATATATGGATATTGATAAGTTAACTTTAAAAGTACAACAATCTATAAATGAAGCTCAACTAGTAGCTGTAAAGTATAATCATCAAAAGCTAGATGCAATTCACTTATTTTCAGCACTACTATCTCAAGATGATGGCTTGATACCTAATATATTCAGTAAAATGGGTGTTGATATAAGAAGTCTTAAAGAGGAAACTAATAGAGTGTTAGATAGTATGCCAAAAGTTTTAGGGGAAGGAGCAGAGTCTTCTTCTGTGTATGCTACAAGAAGATTTGAAGATATATTTGTAAAAGCCCAAAAGGAAGCTAAAAAGTTTAAAGATAGTTATATAAGTGTAGAACATGTTATGCTTGGAATAATGGATGTAGATAAAACAGATGTTAAACCTATATTAGATAAGTTTAACATAACTAAAGCAAAATTTTTAGAAGTTTTACGAGAGGTTAGAGGGAGTCAAAGAGTGGATACAAAGGACCCAGAAGGAACTTATGAAGCTTTGGTTAAGTATGGAAGAAATTTAGTGGAAGAAGCTAAAAAGCATAAGTTAGATCCTGTTATAGGAAGAGATGAAGAAATAAGAAGAGTAGTTAGAATACTTTCTAGGAGAACTAAAAATAATCCTGTTTTAATAGGAGAGCCTGGAGTAGGTAAAACTGCCATAATAGAAGGATTAGCAGAAAGAATAGTTAGAGGAGATATTCCAGAGAGCTTAAAAAATAAAATAATATTTTCTTTAGATATGGGAGCTTTAATTGCAGGAGCAAAATTTAGAGGCGAATTTGAAGAAAGGTTAAAAGCAGTTTTAAAGGAAGTACAAAATAGTGAAGGTAGAATAATATTATTTATAGATGAAATTCATACCATAGTAGGTGCAGGAAAAACAGAAGGATCTATGGATGCTGGAAATCTTATAAAACCTATGCTTGCAAGAGGAGAACTTCACTGTATTGGGGCTACCACTTTTGATGAGTATAGAAAATATATAGAAAAAGATAAGGCATTAGAGAGAAGATTCCAACCTGTAATAGTTAATGAACCTACAGTAGAAGATACTATATCAATACTTAGAGGGTTAAAGGAAAAATTTGAAATATATCATGGAATAAGGATACATGATTCTGCTATAATTGCAGCTACAAAACTTTCTAGTAGGTATATAAATGATAGATTCCTTCCAGATAAGGCCATAGATTTAATAGATGAAGCTTGTGCTATGATAAGAACAGATATAGATAGTATGCCAGAAGATATGGATTCTGTTAAAAGAAAAATATTTCAGTTAGAAATAGAAAAGGAAGCTTTATCAAAAGAAAGAGATGAGGCATCAAAGGAGAGACTAAAAGTTTTAGAAAAAGAACTTAGCGAATTAAAAGATAAAGATAATGAAATGACAGCTAAATATAAAAAAGAAAAATCTCATATACAAGAAGTAAGAAGCTTAAAAGAAAAATTAGATGCTTTAAGAGGTGATATGGAGAAAGCTGAAAGAGAATATAATTTAAATAAAGTAGCAGAAATAAAATATGGAATGATACCTCACATTGAAGATGAAATAAAACAAAAAGAAGAGTATATAAAAGAAAATAGCGATAGTGAAAATGCTATGTTAAAAGAAGAAGTTACAGAAAAAGAGATATCTGAAATAATATCTAAATGGACTGGTATACCAATTTCAAGACTTATAGAAAGTGAAAGAAAAAAACTATTAAGACTTGAAGAGGAGTTAGAAAAAAGAGTTATAGGTCAAAGAGAAGCGGTAACTTCTGTTACTAATGCTGTTCTTAGAGCAAGAGCTGGAATGAAAGATCCAAAAAGACCTATAGGTTCCTTTATATTTTTAGGACCAACTGGGGTAGGTAAAACAGAACTTGCAAAAACTTTAGCTAGAAATTTGTTTGACAGTGAAGAAAATATTATAAGAATAGATATGTCTGAATATATGGAGAAATATTCAGTTTCAAGACTTATAGGAGCACCTCCAGGATATGTAGGATATGATGAAGGTGGTCAACTTACAGAAGCAGTAAGAAGAAATCCATTCAGTGTTATATTATTTGATGAAATAGAAAAAGCTCATGATGATGTATTTAATATATTTCTTCAAATCTTAGATGATGGAAGATTAACAGATAATAAAGGAAAAACAATAGATTTTAAAAACACAATAATTATAATGACATCCAATTTAGGAAGTAACTATTTATTAGAAAATAAAGACAGTGAAGGAATAGATGATTCTATAAGAAAAAGAGTTAAAAATGAATTGAAAAATAGATTTAAACCTGAATTTTTAAATAGATTAGATGAAATTATAATGTTTAAACCTCTTACTGTAAAAGAGATAAAGAAAATAATAGATATATTCTTAGAAGATGTAAAAAATAGATTGAAAGATAAAAATATAAGTTTTAAAATAACAGATGCTGCAAAAGAGCTTATGGCAAATGAAGGATATGATCCTTTATATGGAGCAAGACCATTAAAAAGATATATAGAAGATACAATAGAAACTAAAATAGCAAGAAAAATTATAAAAGGTGATATATTTGAAGGAACTACTGTAGGAGTAGATTCAAAAGGCGATGATATTTTAATAGAAAGAATATAATTATTATTTTTTATAATTTTAGTACCTAAAAAGGTATATGAAAATTAATAACATATTAATTTAGTTGTTTATATAATTCTATTAAAACTAATATATTTTAAATTATATAGTTTTAGTTTAAAATATATTAATTAAATAGTATATAACTTATTATATGTATATAAGAAGTTTCCTGTAGAATTAGGATTTTAATCTTTATTTTACAGGGAATTTTTTATTATAAGGAAATAATAAATTTTTCTAGTAAATTTATTATTTTAAAAGTACATCAATTAAATTAATAACATAATTATTTGAATTTGTATCATGAAAATTTATAATTTATTAGAGAAGAGGATAGGTTATAGTGTATTTTGTGTTTAATTTTAGTATTATTACGAAATATTTCATATATATGAAATGTTTTTATAATGAATATGAAAAAATATAGTGTTAAAATTTTATTAACTAACAATTAATATATTTTATACAATTTAAATAACATAAATTTGTAAAGGAGGAGTCATGTATAAAAAAAGTAAATTTATAGATATTAATTTGATTTTATTAATTATTGTTATATTTATTGAAGTAATATTTTTTTTATTTAACTATTCCAAAGGTACAATGGAAAACTACATATGTTTATTTTTTATTTTTATAACAATTTTAGTTTCTTACTTTGTAAGCAGGGTTTACTCATTAATATTTAGTGCTTTTATTATATTTATATATTCTACATATATATTACATCAAAGTTTAAACTATGGGTATCATAATAGTCCAAGTCCTTATTTTTTTATTCTTTCTATTCCTATAATTTCTTTCATAACTAACAATCTAGCATATGAAATAAACAATATTCAACATATAAATGAAAACTTTCAAAAAAAATATAAAGAATTAGTTACTATAGATGAAATCACAGGATTTAATAATATAAAATCATTTTATAGTGATTTAGACAAAGAAATTAGCAAAGCTGTAAGACATGAATTTCCATTAACATTAATGATGATAAAAATAATGTATTATGATAATTTAACTAAAATCATAGGTAAAGATAATATTAGACGATTGATTTCAGAAGTAGGAAAGTCTATAAATGAAAGTACTAGAAATGAAGATGAAATATATAGATCTGGAAAAGATGTCTTTAGTTTTTTATTAACTAATACTGATATTAGTGGAGCAGATATAGTGAAAAATAGAATTAAGAAAGAAATAGATACCTTAGCATTAACTGATGATGCATATAAAAATGTTAGTATAGATTTAAAAATAGGTATATATGAGTATGATAAAAGTAAAATAAAAAACATTTACGATTTTGTAGGTGAAGCTGAAGAGGAAATGGAATATGATTTTTAAAAAATATTTTATAAGTTTATTTCTTCTTTTGTTTATTATAGTTAATTTAAATTTTTCTAATGTTTATGCAAAATCAAATAAATCTAAAGTATTATTTGTTTATAATCGTGAAAAATATTTTGGAGCTAATTCTAATTTAGTTAAATCTATAAAAGAGCTTTTAGGTCATTTTTCTGTTGATGTTAAAACAAAGAATTTAGAAGATTATGATTCTACAGATTTAAATAAGTATGATGTAGTTATTGTATCAGGAATTCATTGGAATAGTAATTATACTAGTTTTATAAAAGATATTAAAAGTTATAAGAATAAGATATTTTGGATTGGAGATGGAATTCAATCTCTTATAGAAAGTGATAAAAAATATGGGCTAGAGTATTTAGGGAAAAACAGTAATATGTCAGAAATATATTATACCAACAATAGAAAGTACGAAAATATATCATCTAAAAGTATGAAGAAGTTTTTATTAAGTGGTGAATCAGAATTTAATATACTAAAAGTAAATGATAAAAATACTAATGTTTTATCATATATATCTGATGGTGAAAATAGCTATCCTTTTGCATTTAATATATATAAATTATGGTATGTATCTAGAGTAGAAAGCAGTAGTATATTATTTTATGTATTTTCTGATATTTTAAATGATGTATTTGAAGTGAAAAATTTCTCAAAAGATAAAGCTTTTGTGAGAATTGAAGATGTTCACCCTTATAGAGATGTTAATAAACTAAAAGAAATAGCGGATTATTTATATAAAGAAAATGTACCTTTTATGATTGCACTTATACCTGTATATGTAAATCCTGATACTGATGAAAAAACTTTTATTAATGAAAAAAAAGAATTTAAAGATGCAATAAGATATATGCAAAAAAAAGGTGGTTCGGTAATTTTACATGGATATACTCATCAACATTACAAAGGTAAAACTTCTGGAGAAGGGTTTGAATTTTGGAACGGAGAGGAAGATGCCCCTCTCAAATTAGATATGAAAAAATATGTACATGATAGAGTACTTTTAGGTGTAAAAGAGTGTTTAAAAAATGGGATATATCCATTAGGATATGAAGCGCCACATTATGCTATGGATTCAGTAGGGTATAAAGAATTAAAAAAATATTTTTCTACTTATGTAGGACAATATCAAAGTAGTGATATGAATTTTACTACAACAGCATATCCCTATACTCTAAAAGATACTGATAATTTTAATAAGTTAATACCGGAAAATTTAGGATATGTAGACCATAAAGATCCTTATTCCGTAGAAAAAATAATTAGAAATTATGAAAAATTATCAATTGTTAGAGGAAATGTAAATGGTTTTTTCTTTCATCCTTTTGAAAAAAAATCTGATTTAAAGAAAATAATTGATTATTTAAAATCTAAGAAGATTGATTTTATTGATTTAAAAAAAGAAGAGAATTGGGTGCAGATAGATAATATAAAAGTAAACTCTAGAAATAATAAAATAACTTCATTAGGTGTTAAATTATTAGATGAAGAAAAAAATAATAGTCAAAAACTGAATAATAAATCAAAATATATAAATAATATTAACAGTGTAGTAATTATAATAGTTTGTTCCTTTTCCATTATTTTATTTATACTATTTTTAGTTTTGAGAAAAATAGATAAAAAGAAATTTTTAAGGTGATTAATTTGAAAATGTCAATTTTTGATTATTTGTTTATATATTGTCTTATATCTATATGGTTATTGTTACTTATAAATATTATTTTATCTTTATCTGGATATAGGTATTATATAAAAAATATAAATAATAAAGATAATGAAAATTATAATTTAAAAGAGTATCCAAGTATTTCTATATTGGTTCCTGCTCATAATGAAGAGAAAGTTATAGAAAGAACGGTAAGGTCATTACTAGTGTTAGATTATCCTAAAGAAAAATTTGAAGTTATAGTTATAAATGATAACTCCTCTGATAACACAGAAAAGATATTAAAAAATATTAAATCTCAATATAAAGAGTCAAGTCTTAAAATAATTACTACAACTAAAGAAAATGGAGGAAAAGGCAAATCAAATGCCTTAAATATAGGATATAAAAATTCTAAAGGTGAATACATAGTAGTTTATGATGCGGATAATACTCCTGAAAAAAAAGCATTATATTATTTGATGAGAAAAATATTAAAAGATGAAAAATTAGCTGCAGTTATAGGAAAGTTTAGAACAAGAAATAAGAAAAAAAATATTTTAACTAAGTTTATAAATATTGAAACTTTAAGTTTTCAATGGATGTGTCAGGCAGGAAGATGTCAGCTTTTAAATTTATGTACTATACCAGGAACTAATTTTATATTAAGAAAAAGTGTAGTAGAAAAATTAGGGGGATGGGATATAAATGCTATAGCTGAAGATACAGAAATAAGTTTTAGAATATATGAGATGGGATATAGAATAACCTTTGAACCTTTAGCTGTTACATGGGAACAAGAACCTGAAACATTAAAAGTATGGTTTAAACAAAGAAGTAGATGGGCAAAAGGTAATGTATATGTTCTTATAAAGAATATAAAAAATATATTTAAAAATATATCCAAAAATATTACATTCGATATAATTTACTTTTTTTCTGTTTACTTTTTATTTTTATCTTCTGTTGTTATTTCAGATGTTCTATTTTTACTTAGAATTTTTAGTGACATTCCTATTAGCATATCATCAAATTTTAATTTACTTTGGCTTTTAGCTTATATTTTGTTTGTCCTTGAGATAAGTATAACTCTAGCTATGGAAAAAGGAGAGAGTAATTTTAAAAATATTTGTCTAGTATTTTTTATGTACTTTACTTATTGTCAATTATGGATGGTTGTAGCTATAAACGGATTAATTCAATATACAAAAGATAAATTACTAAAAAAAGAAACAAAATGGTATAAAACTGAAAGGTACTAAAGATAACAGGTGGTGTATTATGAAAAGAATTAATAAAGTAGTATATTTTATTTTATTTTTTATATTTAGTTTTAGTAGCGTAGTAAAAGCTGTAAATCCTAATATTATAAAATCGAAAAATTTTAAGTTTACTAATGATAAAGAAGTTGTATTAAAAGGAGTTAATGGATCTAATATTTTTTTCTTTGATATAGATAATAATGCTAAAGTTAATAAATCTTATTTAAATTTAGTAATAAGCCAAAGTAAGCTTTTAGATGATAGAAATTCCACCTTAACTATATATATAAATAATTCTCCAGTTACTTCTTTTAAATTAAGCGATTATAAAAGATATAAAAGTAATATAAAAATAGATATACCTTTAGAAAACATAAAATATGGGTCTAATGAAATAAAAATTTCTAGTTATAGAAGAATATCAGACAAGCCTTGTACTGATGATATGAATAAAGCTAATTGGGTTAAAATTCATAAAGAATCATATTTGCATATAAATTATTCAGATAAAAAAGATTCTAAATCTATAGGGGAGTATCCATATCCTTATATAAAACTTCAGCAAAGTAAAGCTATAGATAATGAAATAATAATTCCAGACAATTTTAAAAATAGTCATATAAGTTCAGCTTTAATTTTATCTTCTAACTTTGGTCAAAATATTAAATTTGATAACATAAGAACGAGCATATATAAATTTTCTGAATCAATAAATAAAAAAGATAAAAATTTAATTTATATTACTGGAACTAAAAATATACCTAAAGAAATATTAATTTTGCTTAGTGATTCAGAAATTAAATTTGCAAAAGACAATGCTATTATAAAAGAAGTTCAATCTCCTTATAACAAAGAAAAAAATATATTACTTATTGTTTCTGATAATGATAAAAATTTAATAAAAGCATCCAAACTATTATGTTATAAGGATTTAACAAGTCAAATTAGAGAAAATACTTTTAAAGTTAATCATAATGTGAATTTACCAAAGCTAAATAGTACAAATAATAAACTAAGTAGTTTTAAAGATTTAGGATATGAAGATATTAAAATTGAAGGATTATTTAGACATGAAGTTTCTTATGTTATTCCTATGTATAAGGATAAAAGTATAAAAGATTCTTCTAAGATAGTTTTAAAATATAAATATTCTGATAATCTTAATTTTGATAAATCTTTGATAAATGTGTATATTAATGATACTCCTGTAACTAGTAAAAAGCTTTCTAAAGAAGCTAGAGATAATGGTGTTTTACAAGTTAAAATACCAAAAGAATTTAGTGAAGTTAATAATTTTGAAATAAAAATAAGTTTTGATTTATATGTAAAAAATGAATATTGCGATTTTAGAGATGATAACTCTCCTTGGGGTTTTATAAGTAAAGATTCTTATGTCAAATTTGATTATGGCAATAAAAAAACAAATGTATTTGAAAATTATCCTGGTATTTTAACAGAAAATAATAATAGTTTTAATACTACTATTGTTATTCCAGATAAAGTTGATTCAAGACTTCTTACCTATATTTCTAATATAATAGGATATATAGGACATGATATTGAGAATATAGATAATATAAACATTGTTAAGAATAAAGAATTTAGTGAAGAAAAATATAAAGATACCAGCATTATAGCTATAGGTACTCCTAATAATAATTTGTTTATTAAAGATTTAAATAGGAATTTAAACTTGAAATTTAATAATGAATACACTGGATTGATTTCAGATGATAAAATGAATTTTATAGGAGATTATGATAAAAATTTAGCTACTTTTCAATTGATAGAATCTCCATATAAAAAAGGAAATAACATTATGGTAGTTTCATCTACTAGTGATAGAAGTATATATTATGGACAAAAATATTTATCAGACTTAAGTTTAATTGAAAAACTAAAAGGAAATGTAGTAACTGTAGATAAAAATGGTAATGTTAGATATGCATATTATGGAGAAGAATACAAAATTAAAGATGGAAATTCTAAATCTGATTTTATTTCTAAGATTAACAATATAGATTCTAATTTGAAAAAAATTATGCTTTTTACTGTTTTTATTTTAACTTTAGTAATCGGGGCTGTTATTTTTATAATAAGGAAACATAAAAATATTAAATAGATGATTTTTGTAGTGTAGAAATAAAAATTGATATGTTTCTATAAAAGTTATTATGTAAGGTAAAACAGGTCCGATGGGTCTTTAAGGGAAATCTAGGTATGTTTCTATAAAATTATTATTTAACTAATAAGTACTAATTTATAATTTTTTAAATAATAAAAAAGCATATATCAGTATAAGAAAAATTATACTGATATATGCTTTTTATATAATATATTTTATTTGTTAGTTTCTCTTTCTATAATAAAATTCTTTGCTTTAATTTCTAAACTGTCATCAAGTTTTTCTAATGTTATATCTTTATTGTATTTTTTACTTAAAGCTAAAGTTAGAAATCTATCTGCAAGTTCCGGGTTTTTTGATAATAATGATCCATGAAAATAAGTACAGAAAGTATTTTTATATATGCAGCCTTCATAGCCATCTTCTCCATTATTTCCATATCCAGCTAAAACTTTTCCAAGAGGTTTTAAATCACCTATATAAGTTCTTCCAGAGTGATTTTCAAAGCCAACATAAGTTTCATTAAATTCTTCGTTTTTTATTACTGTATTACCTATAAACCTTGTATTACCACTTTCAGTATATAAATCTAAAATTTGAAGTCCAGGTAATTTTTCTCCTTCAGGAGTAGTGTAGTATTTTCCAAGAAGTTGATAGCCACCACATATGGATAAGAAAACTCTACCGTCTTCTATATAACTTTTTATTTCATCTTTTTTAGTTTCAATCATATCTTTTGAAACTATAGATTGTTCATAGTCTTGTCCACCACCGAAAAATGTTATATCGTATTTTTCTGGATCGAAAGAATCATTTAAAGATACATTTGAAATATTAACTTTAATATTTCTTTCATTAGCTCTATATTTTAAAACTAGAATATTTCCGATATCACCATAAACATTAAGTAAATCAGGATACAAGTGACATATGTTTATTTCCATAAATACACCTTCTTATTACCATAATTTTTTTATATAACCTTTACTATTTAAAAATCTTCTTAAATTAATCATAGCAGTATAAGTTGTTAAAACATATACTGTGTTTTGAGAACAACTTTTTATGCTTTTTAATAGGGCATCTTGATTTTCGCATATTTCAAATTTTTCTCTAGGAAGACCAGCGGTTTTAAGTCTTATTGCCATATCGTATAGTCTTATACCAGAAACCATTACCTTATCTAGGTCTAAAGAATTTAAACTTTCAAATTTTACATCCCATATCCAAGATACGTCACGGCCATCTGCATAATTGTCATTTAAAAGTACAGCTAAATTTACTTTATTTTTATCTAATGTAATAGTATTAATAGCTTGGTCATAACCAGCAGGATTTTTAACAAGTATCATTTTTACTTGTTTTCCTTCAATATTTATATGTTCTTGTCTACCAAAGCTACTTTTTTGGCTTTTTAAAGAATTATATATTGTAGATTTATCAATACCTAAAGTTTTACCTATAGAATAAGCGCATAATCCATTATATATGTTATATAATCCTGGTTGATTTATGTAATATTCTTGACCATCCATTATAATGAGAGATCCTTCAGAAGATAAATCTTCTAACTTATCTACTGAAAAATCAAGCTCAGGTCTTTTATAATTACAGTCATCACAGTAGTATTTACCTAAATGATTATAAGTTAAAAATTCATACTTATAAGGTGCTTTGCATTTTTTACAAAATTTCGCATCTGCATTAATATCGATAGTTTTAGAAGAACTTTGAGAATCATTAAAACCGTAGTACAAAGTTTTATTTTCCATTGAATCTTTTAAGTCTCCAAGTAAAGATTCATCTCCATTTAATATTAATGTAGAATCAGGAACTTTTTCGATTCCTTCTAATATTTTTTTCAAAGTAGTATAAACTTCACCGTATCTATCTAATTGATCTCTAAATAGATTTGTTATAGTTATTATTTCAGGAGTTATATGTTCTGTTATTAATTTTACATTAGCTTCATCAGTTTCAATAACTGCATATTTTTCTTCTTTATTTGTAAAAGAATAATTAGAAATAAAACAAGCTATTATTCCTGTAAGCATATTTGCTCCTGTATTATTAGAGATTACCTTTTTATTACTATCTTTTATCATATTGTATATCATACTAGTAGTTGTAGTTTTACCATTTGTACCTGTAACTAATATGACTTTGTAATTTTTAGATACAGTTTTTAAAATATTTTTATCAAATTTTAAAGCTATTTTACCAGGGAAATTTGTACCACCCTTAAATAGAACTTTAGAAATTTTCATTATTAATTTAGAACTTATTATACTGAAAAAAGAATTTATTCTAATTTTTGACACTCCCTTTACTATACTAAAATAAGTACTACAACTAACTATTATAATATAATTTTTTATTTTTTTACATCTATATTTATAAAATCATTAGATAATTTATTAGGAAGCTTTGTAGATAGACTATTTACTTTATTTAATATTCTTGTTTTTTCACCATTTTGCTGTGGTGTAGGGCAGTAATTGTTTATATTATTTGTAGAGGATATTTTACATGGTATAATTTTAATTTTTTGACTTTCAAGTGATTTATTATTAAATGAGTAGTTAATTTGAAAAATATAAGTATCTTTATCTTTAGGATTAAAGTTTCCACCAAAACAAAAATTACCTAGGCTATAGGCTATTATTTTATTCTTATACTTTTCTAATCCTTGAACAACATGGGGATGATGGCCTATTATTAAATCAGCACCCTTATCTATAGAAAAATGAGCTAATGTTTTTTGAGTTTCTATAGGGTGGTAAGTTCCTTCACTTCCCCAATGAAAGTTTATTATAACTAAATCACACTTTTTATCATTTTTTAAATAATTTATATCATTTTTTATAGAGTTAAGTTTAGAATTTGATGAATCAAAACCTGTATATCCTAGAAATCCTATCTGTATTCCTTTAATTTCTTTTATATATTTATTTCCTTCTCCAAAGTAAGGAATTTTGTTTTGTTTTAAAGTATTTTTTGTATCTTCAAATCCTTTAGTTCCATAATCGTATATGTGGTTATTAGATATATTTACAGCATCTATATTTCCAAGAGTTAAAGATTTAGCATATCTAGAATCACCTTTAAAATTAAATTTTTTAGGTGTTTTAACATTGGAATTTGTAAAAGTAGTTTCTAAATTTACTATGCTGGCATCATCTGATTCAAAAATAGATTTTACATTTTTAAAAAAATAAGAAGGGTCATTACCATGTTGTTGAAAAATTGCAGGCATACTATTTTGAAATCCAAAAGATGTATCAGTACCTAAAGTACAGTCACCTGCAAAGCTTAATAATATATTAGATTTTTTATCTTTAGAGGGTGCTTTTTTTGTAGATAATTTTTTATTAGCAGTAATAGGTTCCTTTTTTTTGCTTTTAGAAGAAGTATAATTTTTTATAGCTTTAACTAAGAAAAAAGTATTTAATGCTAGAATGCCTAATACTACTAAAAAGAATATTCTCCTTCTCCTTTTGTATTTGGGAGATTTATTGAATCTCATTATATATCCCTTCCTTTAAATACATTTAAATAAATAACTAGTTATATACTAGTTTATTTTGTTAACTAATTATTTTAGAAATTATTAATAGTGTAATTATTAGTAACTTTAAGTGAGTTTGTTTTACATAGTAGACTTGATATATTTATCTTATAAGTCTTAAAAATATTTACTAATACAACTATAGTGTACAGTATTAGTAGATTTATGTCAGCTGATTGTGAGATATTTTATTTTTTTTGTAAATTATATAAGAAATCATTAATAATATGTGTAAATATGTTGTATATTATATATTTAATTTATATGTTAAAATCTAATTATTAATAAAATTTGCTTATATATAGTAAAGAAGGTGAATAAATGAAAAAAGAGTATAGAGGATATGTTTATTCTATAACTTCAGCTTTTTTATTCGGAACAGCAGGTATGTTTGTTAAATTAACTCAAAGTACAGGGTTAAATTCATCCGATATATTAACTGTTCAGTATACTTTAGCTGTTATTATATTGTTTAGTATTTCTTATATAAAATATAAAGATAAAATTTTAGTAAGCAAAGAAAAGCTAATAAGATTAATGATATTAGGGGTATTAGGTAATGTATCTATGACAATATGTTATTATAAAGCCTTTGAATATTTACCAGTAGCCATGGTTACCATGCTTTTATATACATATCCTATAATGGTATTTATATATACAAGTATATATAGAAGAAAAAGAATAGATATAAGTAAAATAGTGGCTGTTTTTATAGCTTTTATAGGTTGTATATTTACTTTAAACATAATATCTGGTCAATTTAAATATTCTTATATAGGAATAGTATTTGGATTATTAAGTGCAGTTTTTTATTCTTTTATGAATATATACACAGAAGAAAAATTAAGTTCTGAAGAACCTTTGATTATAAATGCTTATTCTACACTTTTTTCACTTATAGTTTTATATGTATATAGATTTCCTATATATGTTTTTAAAGGAGAACTATCTTTTAAAAGCATATACTTAATAGGGATTTTAGCCATAGTATGTCAAATAATACCATTAACTTTTTTATATTCAGCTATAAGATATATAGGAGCTTTAAAAGTTTCCATAATAAACAACTTAGAAATTCCTACAGCAATGTTTTTATCTTTTATTATTTTAGGTGAAAAAGTAACTGTTTTTCAAATGATAGGTGCAGCTTTAATAGTTTATGCCATATATCTTATAAGTTGTAAAAAAGTAAAAAAGAATGAAGTTTTGTAGGATTTAAGTTTTTTAGTTAAGTTTTTTTCTGACGATAATGAGATTAGAATACTAGAGAGGGGGTATTATTAATCTAGCTTTATAGATTAATTACAAATTAATATGAAGATAAAAAAATATTTTATTATAAGTTTGATTTTAGTTTTATCAGTAATTTTAACATCTTGTGGTTTTAAAGATAAATCTAAAGGGATATTTATAACTAAATGGGACAACTTATATGAAGAAAATAATATACATTTTTATTATAATGATGGAGAAAGTCCTAATTCTAAGCAATTAAAGGATGCTTATAAATTAGATGATTTAGTTAAAGGAGAAAAAGATAACTTAAAAAAGTCTATAAATATTGTAGGCTGGTTAAATAATAGTCTTAAATATTCTAAAAACAGTATTAAAACTGCAGAGGATGTTTTAAGCATACTAGAAGAAAGTAAAAAAGGTTCTACAGCATCAGATAAGGAATTTACAAAAGTTTTTTCAGAAAGTGCTGCATCTCTTGGAATATATTCAAGAATAGGTGAATATAAAGTTAAAGATAGTCAACATGAAAAAGATAAAGTTACATTTAATGTTTGTGAAATTTGGAGTAATAAATATAAGAAATGGATTATGATAGATGTAGTTAATGGGGTTTATATGATTAAAAAAGAGATTCCACTTAGCGCAGTAGAAGTTTTACAAAATAATATAAAATCATTACAAATAGTAGGAGTTAAAAAGACAGGAAAGTATATAAAAGATTATGGTAAATATTATAATTCTTATACTATATCTATAGATAATAATTTAAATGATGGTGTTAAAAGTAATTCTAATATAACCTATATGAAAGATAAAGATCTTCCTGAAATTAAAACTAGTAAAGGTTATATAAAGCCAACTATTTTTGTAAATAAAGATACTTTATTTAAAATATCACCTTTAGATGAGTATAAGAACAATGAAGTGGATAAAAAAGCTACTATAATAATTTCAAAGAAAAAAGCAGAAGGAAAACCTGATAGCAAAGAGGGTGTGCATTTTTATTTAGGTGCTTTTAAAAACAGTGCCATGATTGAAGATTACTATATAAGTATAAACGGTTCAAAGTATGGAAAGGTAAAAAAATATTTTGATTTAAAAATAAGAGAAGGTAAGAATTCTATAAAGCTTTCAGAAGATGGTAAAAAAGAAGAAAGAGAGATAGTTATAGAATTAAAAAACTAAAGATAGTTATTATATTTTTTTAAATAAAAGTTAATGATTTGTTAAAGAGCTATAATATATACAAGCTAAATAAAATAGTATATTATAAAAAAGATGTTAATAAAAAAGAGAGCGAGGAAATAATAATGCTTTTAATATTAAAATCTATAATAATAGGAATAGTAGAAGGTATAACAGAATTTTTACCAGTATCTTCAACAGGGCATATGATAATAGCTGGATCTTTTATAGGCTTCAATGGAAAAGTTTATAACAAAGCTTATGTAGATATGTTTCAAGTGGTTATTCAATTAGGGGCAATCCTAGCTATAGTAGTGTTATATAGAGAAAAGATCTTAGCTACTCTTAAAAATTTTCTACCTAGTGATAGAGTTGCTGTAAGAGATTGTGGATTGAAATTTTGGATTATTGTATGTATAGCAGCTCTGCCAGCAGCAGCTATAGGAATACCATTAAATGATAAAATAGAAGAGACACTGTTTTACCCACTTCCAGTGTCAATAGCCTTGATAGTTGGAGCGGTTTGGATGATTTATGCTGAAAATAAATATAGAAATAATTCAAGAAGTACTTCTATAGATAGGATTAATGCAAAACAAGCTTTAATTATAGGCGCATTTCAATGTTTTGCTCTTTGGCCAGGAATGTCAAGATCTGCATCTACAATTATAGGAGCTTGGATAGCTGGATTATCAACGGTTGCAGCAGCAGAATTCTCATTCTTTTTAGCCATACCTGTTATGATTGGAGCTTCAGGACTATCATTATGGAAACATAATATACTAGCTAACTGTTCATCTAATGAGATAATAGCCTTGATAGTTGGATTTGTAGTATCTTTTATAGTAGCGCTTGTAGTAGTAGATGGATTTATAAAATTCTTAAAGAAAAAGCCTATGAAAGTTTTTGCTATATATAGGATAGCAATAGGAATATTATTAATAGCTTTAATAGGAATGAATGTAATAAGTTAATAAGGCACATTCAAATAAATAACTAGTCAGTATGTTAGTTCACAAAATATCGTGGCATATATAACCTGTTATTTATTTTCATATGTCTAACATATAAAAAATATCAAATGCTAGCTTATATAATAATAAGCTAGCATTTTTTTATTATAAGTGTATAAAATAGTGAAAATGGGATAAAATATATGATAACAGTGCCAAGAGTATCATTAGGTGAATTGTGTCATAATATAGATTAAATTAGAGTAATTTGTATTTATTTTTAAAAAATTACCCTAATTTTTAAGACATATGGTTATAATTTTGATATCATATTCCTTGTCGTCACTTGAAAGACACAAAACATTAACTCTAAATTTGAAAGTTAATTGATAAAAAATCTTTCTTAAAAAAGTGTTGACAGATACTGAAACACATGGTATTATATAAAAGTCGCATGAAGCGACAAGGTC
>NZ_BAAACG010000014.1:0-1230 GCF_039521385.1 Clostridium oceanicum
TCAGTTGGTAGAGCACATGACTTTTAATCATGTTGTCCGGGGTTCGATTCCCCGGTGGATCACCAAAAGCATTCTAATAGGAATGCTTTTTTATTTTTTAGAAAATTATAAATTTTTCTAGTAATATATGTCTTTGTTTTGTATCAAAGCAAAAAAATATAGTTAAGTATATAATATTATATATTTAGCTATATTTTTTTGTTATCTAATGTATAATATATATAATATGATTTCTATATAATAACAAAGTATAATTTAAAATTTATTTTATAATATCTAAATATAGAGGAGGATTAATTATGATAGTGGTAAATACAGATTATATTACAGGAAAAAAACTAGAAACATTGAGTTTAGTTAAAGGTTCTACAGTTATGTCAAAACATATAGGAAAAGATATAATGAGTGGTTTTAAAACTATTGTAGGTGGAGAAATAACTGCATACAAAGATATGATGGATGAGGCAAGAGAAATTGCTAATAAGAGAATGCTTGAAGAAGCAGAAAAGTTAAATAGTGACGGAATAATAAATGTTAGATATACAACAAGTGCTATAATGCAAGGAGCTTCTGAAATACTAGTCTATGGTACAGCAGTTAAATTTATTGAAGAATAAGTTAAAGTTAATTGAAGAAACTTATTAGTTAATCTTCACATAAAAATAGTATTTTTAGCTTTTTATTTTTATTATGTGTTTATATAATGTAAGTTTTAAAATAAAGTTATTAGTTTAAACTAGTAACTTTATTTTTTATAGAGTATGTTTAAATAACTAACTAGTTAATATATAGTTAGTTATTTAAATACAATTAATAAAAATAATATAAAAATAGATGAATTTCTAATGCTTATATAATAATAAAACTAGTATACTTTGGAGAGATAGATATTATAAAGATAATAAACTAAATATAAACATATCCGGGAGTATCAGTATCATGAAATATAAGATAAATAAATAATAATGGAGTAATAAATAGTTAATCTCTATATTAGATGTATTTACAGATGATATATATGATATAAATTTGATATCATATTTTTTGTCGTCACTTGAAAGACACAAAATATTAATTTCAAATAATGAAATTAATTGATGAAAATCTTTAAAAAAAGTGTTGACAAATATCGAAACACATGATATTATATAAAAGTCGCATGAAGCGACAAGGTCTTTGAAAATTAAACAGAGGATAAGAATGAATTCTTATAAACCAACCAGTAATTAA
>NZ_BAAACG010000015.1:0-2701 GCF_039521385.1 Clostridium oceanicum
TCAGTTGGTAGAGCACATGACTTTTAATCATGTTGTCCGGGGTTCGATTCCCCGGTGGATCACCAAAGTCCTATTAATATAGGACTTTTTTATTTTATTTATTTTTATATTTATTAGAATAATATAGAGAATCTGTATATTTATAAGTATGAGTTAGATATTATAGAATTTAAATCTTTACATCCATTTTTTTAGGATTGTTAGTTAAAGAATCATATGATAAAATCTAATCATTGTAAAAATAAAATTTTAGATGGTGATGGAGTTCACCTTAATTTCTCTTTAATAAAATCAGAGATGATGACTCCTGTTTTAATTATTATATTAAAGCAGGGGTTTTATTTATGCCCTAAATTATAAACATAAAGAGGAGGATTAACATGGCAACAAGTTTAGCTATCATATTATTATTAGGACTAATTGTTAATGAACTATTTACTAAATTCAAATTACCAGGATTATTAGGAATGATTTTACTTGGAATAGTTATAGGACCTAGTGGTTTTAGTCTACTAAACAAAGATTTGCTTACTATTTCTTCAGATATAAGAAAAGTAGCATTGATAGTAATATTATTAAGAGCAGGTCTTGGAACAAGTAAAAATGATTTAAAGAAAATAGGAAAAACTGCAGCAAAACTTAGCTGTATACCAGGATTAATTGAAGGATTTACTATTGCAGCTATAGCTACCCTTATTTTAGATTTTTCTTTTGTGCAAGGAGGTATGCTAGGATTTATACTAGCTGCAGTATCACCAGCTGTAGTTGTACCTTTTATGCTAGAATTTAAAAATAAGAGATTAGGAACTAATAAAAGTATACCAACCCTTATATTAGCAGCATCATCTATAGACGATGTATTTGCTATAACTATATTTACAACATTCTTAGGTTTTTATGGTGGTAAAAAAGTAAATATAGGTATGAAAATTTTAAATATACCTTTATCAATAATATTAGGTGTAGTAATTGGTATAGTAGTTGGATTATTACTTATAAAAATATTTAAAAAATATTCTTTAAGAGATACCAAAAAAATAATAATACTTATGTCAGCAGCTATATTTTTAACTACTTTAGAAGATGTATTAAAAGATAAGATAGCAATAGCTTCTTTATTAGGGGTTATGACTATAGGGTTTATATTATTAGAAAAGTATCCTAAAGTATCTTATAGATTGTCTGTTAAGTTAAATAAAGTATGGGTAATTGCACAAATATTTTTATTTGTATTAGTTGGAGCAGAAGTAAAAGTAGGAGTTATATTTGATTCTGGACTATTAGGTGTTTTAATAATAGCAGCAGGGTTAATAGCAAGAAGTTTAGGTGTTGTAATATCTACATTAGGTACAGATTTAACATTAAAAGAAAGAATATTTTGCGTTGTATCATATACTCCCAAAGCTACAGTGCAAGCAGCTATAGGTGGTATACCACTTGCTTTAGGAGTTAAAGGTGGAGATTTAATGCTTGCTATAGCAGTACTTTCTATACTTGTAACGGCTCCTTTAGGTGCATTGGCTATAAAAATATTAGGAAATAAATTTTTACACAAAGAAAATATAGAAGAAGTGGTAAGTGCATAGAATTTTAAAATGATTATATATTGTTATAAGTTATGAAATAATTAGAATTAAAATATAAAAGTTTAATATAATTAATTAAAGTTTTTTTATTAATTAAGTACAATAGTATATATGAAGTTATTTAAAATAGTAGAGGATTTAATCCTCTACTATTTTTTTTAGATTATTCCAATCATTTTCATAAGAAGTTAAAAATTCTTCACTTCTATTGTATGTTAAAGAAGAAGGGTGATACATAGGAAATATATTTATATTTAATTCTTCATTATAGATAGTATTACCATGACATTCACCGATAGATTTATAATTTGTTAAGCGTTTTAAAGGAACATTTCCTAAAGTAACTATTATTTTAGGAGAAACTAATTTGATTTCTTCATCTAAAATTTCTTTAAATAATTTTATTTCATTAGATCTAGGAGGTCTATTACTAATGGTTTTTCTTCCGGATTTACTTTCTTTAATTTTTATTGGCCTAAAAAAACAAGTATTTGTTATTCTAACTTTATCTCTAGTTAAACCAATCTTATTTAAGTAAGATTCAAATCTTTTACCGGCCATTCCTATAAAAGGTTTTCCTTGTTCTACTTCATTTTTACCAGGAGCTTCTCCAACAAACATTATTTTAGAGTTTATAGGCCCGTCTCCTGTAATCCATCCTCCAGTGGGATTATCTTTATAACTTTCAGATATGGTTTTAATTTTTAATTTTAATTGTTCTAATGTTTGGTTCATAAAGAAATCACTCCTCATATTATGTGAGTTAATAAAATTATATGTATATAAATAACTACTTATATATTATAACATCTACAATTGTTAGTTATTATAAGTATATTTTATTATATTAAGCTAAAACTTAATCGGGTGTATCAATATAAGGATTATAGAGATTATAAGAGTAAATAAATAGTATATAATTATAATTTGACTAGATGATATCAATGTGCAATTATATAGATAATAAATATGATAAAATACTTTTTGTCGTCACTTGAAAGACACAAAACATTAATTTTAAATTTGAAAGTTAATTGATAAAAATCTTTTAAAAAAGTGTTGACAGATACTGAAACACATGGTATTATATAAAAGTCGCATGAAGCGACAAGGTC
>NZ_BAAACG010000016.1:0-141826 GCF_039521385.1 Clostridium oceanicum
CCTTAATTACTGGTTGGTTTATAAGAATTCATTCTTATCCTCTGTTTAATTTTCAAAGACCTTGTCGCTTCATGCGACTTTTATATAGTAACATGTTTGAATTTGTTTGTCAACATGTTTTTTATTGACTTATTTGTCAATTTCTTGCCGTCTTTCGTGACGACAATTGATATTGTATCATAAAAGCTCGAAAAATAGTAATGCTGTATTGTTATATTTTAAAATTAAATTAAAAATTCTTTAATTTATTTATATTTTTTTCATTTTAAACATACTGATACACTAGGTATAGTTGCATAAATAACAATAAAACCACTTTAATCAATATAAGGCTATATTGATTAAAGTGGTTTATATATACCTAGTTATAACTTTTAACTAAATCATTTTTTTCTATCAATTTATATGTTATTAACTATTTCTTTAAACTTATTTCCTCTTATTTCAAAGTTTGAGAACATATCAAAACTTGCACAGGCCGGTGAAAGTGTTACTATATCCCCTTTATTTGAAATACTTCTAGCTACCTTTACTGCTTCTTCAAGTGATTCTACTATTTTTATAGGAATTTGAATTTTTTCTTTATCTATTACTTTTTTAAAAGCATCATATATTTTTTCTTTAGTATCTCCCATAAGTATTAAAGTTTTTACTTTTTTATAACCACCTTCTGCTAAAGGTTTAAAAGGTATTTTTTTATCATAACCTCCTGCTATTAAAATAACTGGTTTTTCAAAAGCATTAAGACCAGCTAAAGTTCTACTAGGACTAGATGCTATAGAATCATTATAATATTTTACTCCGTCAATTTCTCTTACTAGCTCACATCTATGTTCTACCCCTTTAAAATTAGTGGCTACATATCTCATACTATCTACTGATACATATTCATAAACCATACAAAATGCTGCTAATAAATTAGCTACATTATGCATCCCTTTTAATTTAACATCCTCTATTTTACATATTTTATCACCATATATAGTTAAAAATCCATCTTGTAAACATGCTCCATTTTCTATTTTTTCCTTTAAACTAAACTTAATTACTTTCCCTTTACTTTCTTTATCTATAGAATTAGTTAATTCATCATCCTTATTTAAAACTAATAAATCTTCTTTGTCTTGATGTTTAAATATGCTCTTTTTAGCTTCTACATATTCATTAAAATCTTTATGAACATCTAAATGATTAGGACTTAAATTAGTTATTAATGAAATTTCAGGTGATACATCTATAGTCATAAGTTGAAAACTTGAAAGCTCTAAAACCACCATATCTTCTTTTGTCATTTCTTCTATATTAGAAAAAAGAGGTGTTCCTATATTACCGCCTACCCATGTTTTATATCCATGCTTTTTTAATATTTCATATGCTAAGGTAGTTGTTGTTGTTTTTCCATCACTTCCTGTTACTCCAAGAACCTTTGCTGGGCAGTATTTTATAAACTCTTCCATTTCTGAAGTTATATATGCCCCTTCCTCTTTTGCACTTAAAAGTTCTGGTATATCCATTCTCATAGATGGAGTTTTAAATATAACATCGTATCCTTTTAAGTTATCTAAATAATTTTCTCCTAAAACTAATTTAACACCTATGTTAGTTAATTCATTATAAGTTTCTCCTAAATCTTCTTTAGTTTTTTTATCAAAACCGCTAACCTTAGCTCCTAATTTAGCTAAAAAATGAATTAATGGCTTATTACTTACACCTATACCTACAACAGCTGTCTTTTTACCTTTTATATATTCTTTAAATTCACTAAAATCTCTATTCATTTATAAACCTCCATAGTAAAAAACATAATGTTTATCTATCAATTTTATAATACTTGAGTTTATTTATATATGGTTAAAATATTAAAATCATATATTAACTAATCCCTCTACATTATATCATTTTAAAAATATATATAAATATCTTAATAGAATAAAATATATTTGTATTTGATATATTTATTTTATAACATATTTTTTAACTACAAACTAAATTACATAGATTATTATACATTATTTTAAAATGTAATAATAATCAAATAATTAATTTTTTTCTGAAAAGTAACTTTAATACATATTAATCATTTTTTCTTAAAAAAAATATCATATATTGTTGAAAATTAAAATAAAAAGTGGTATAATTTTTTTCGTGCCGTAAGAATCTAATATAATTCCCCAAGTTTTATTTAAACATATAACATATCCCCATGATTAAACCCTATTTCATTCTCAGGTGATTTAAAAATATCACCTGATTTTTTTATATTAAAATTTAAAAACCCTATATAATAAACTTTTTAAAGGTTTATTATATAGGGTTTTACTATATTTACATTAAAGTACTATTTTTATATAGTGTTTTAAATTAGAAATCCACTTTTTCTTCTAAGAATTTATCTAATTCATCTATCTTAACTCTAACTTGATCCATTGTATCTCTATCTCTTATTGTTACTGATTCATCTTCTAAAGTATCAAAGTCTATAGTTATACAATAAGGTGTTCCAATTTCATCTTCTCTTCTATATCTTTTTCCTATACTTCCAGCTTCATCATAATCAATATTGAATTTTTTACTTAACTTTTTATATACATCTAAAGCTTTATCAGATAATTTCTTACTTAATGGTAATATAGCAGCTTTATATGGTGCTAATGCTGGATGGAAATGAAGTACTTTTCTTACGTCACCATTTTCTAATTCTTCTTCATCATATGCATCTGCTAAAAATGCTAAAACAACTCTATCTGCTCCTAATGAAGGTTCTATACAATAAGGGATATATCTTTCATTAGTAGTAGGGTCTAAATATCTTAAATCCTCTCCTGAATGCTCTAAATGTTGTTTTAAATCATAATCTGTTCTATCAGCTACTCCCCATAGTTCACCCCATCCAAATGGGAATAAGAATTCAATGTCAGAAGTACAACTACTATAATGAGATAACTCTTCTTTACTATGATCTCTAAATCTTATATTTTCTTTTGTCATATTTAAATTTAATAAGAAATTCCAGCAATAGTCTTTCCAGTATTTAAACCATTCTAAATCTGTACCTGGTTTGCAGAAAAATTCTACTTCCATTTGTTCAAATTCTCTTGTTCTAAAAGTAAAGTTACCTGGTGTTATTTCATTTCTAAAAGATTTTCCTATTTGAGCTATACCAAAAGGTATTTTCTTTCTAGCAGATCTTTGGACATTCTTAAAATTAACAAATATACCTTGAGCTGTTTCTGGTCTTAAATATATTTCTGATTTAGCATCATCTGTTACTCCTTGGAAAGTTTTAAACATAAGATTAAACTGTCTTATATCTGTAAAATTCTTTTCTCCACATTTAGGACAAACTATTCCATTATCATCTATATATTGTTTTAACTTTTCATTTGACCAGCCATCTGCACTTGCTTTTTCTACTCCTTGCTCTGTCATATGCTCTTCTACTAACTTATCCGCTCTAAATCTTGATTTACATTCTTTACAATCCATAAGAGGATCAGAAAAACCTCCTACATGGCCTGAAGCTACCCATACTTCTCTATTCATTAATATTCCTGCATCAATTCCTATGTTTTGTGGAATTTCTTGAACAAATTTTCTCCACCAAGCTTTTTTTACGTTATTTTTAAGTTCTACTCCTAAAGGACCATAATCCCATGAGTTTGCTAGTCCTCCATATATTTGTGAACCTGGGAATATAAATCCTCTATTTTTGCAAAGTGATCCTATCTTATCCATAGTTTTTTCAAAAGCCATAAAATTTCCTCCTCGTATTTTAAAAATTTATATAAATGTTTAAAAATATATAACAAAAGGGCTATGCCATTAAAGGGACGAAAATATTCGCGGTTCCACCCTTTTTGGCAATAGCCCTACTTTTACAAAATATTACTCAAAAGCGCCTTTCATAATAAGTAATTAGTTGTTTTCACCTACCACAACTTCTCTAAAAACACTTATTATTACTCCTCTTTATCATCGCATTCTTATATTTAATTATTATTATAATATTATACTCTTAAATTTATTTATTATTCTGAGGTTTCATAGTTGGGAATAATATAACGTCTCTTATAGAATAAGTATCTGTTAAGAACATTATAAGTCTATCTACACCTATTCCAAGTCCTCCTGTTGGTGGCATACCTATTTCTAATGAATTTATGAAATCGTCATCCATCATATAAGCTTCATCGTCACCTAGTTCTCTTTCTTTAAGTTGTTGAACAAATCTATCCCTTTGAACTATAGGATCATTTAATTCTGAGTAAGCATTACATACTTCTCTTCCAAATACAAATCCTTCAAATCTTTCAGTAAATTCTTCGTTTCCTCTTTTTTTCTTAGTTAATGGTGATATTTCAACAGGGTAATCACATATAAAAGTTGGCTCGATAAGTTTTTCTTCTGCATATTCTTCGAATAATGCATTTAATATATCACCTTTTGTGCAGTCTTTTAAGTCTTTCTTTAATTCTACACCTTTTTCTTTAGCTACTTCCCTAGCTTCTTCATGTGTTTTTATTTCATTGAAATCTACACCAGAATATTTTTTAACTGCATCTACCATAGTTACTCTGTTCCATGGTGGAGTAAAATCTATTTCTGTTCCTTGGTACTGAACTTTTGTAGTACCTAATACTTTTTCACAAATATAAGCTACCATGTTTTCTGTTATTTCCATCATGTCATTATAATCTGCATAGGCTTCATATAATTCTATAGAAGTAAATTCAGGATTATGTCTTACATCCATTCCTTCATTTCTGAAATTCTTACCTATTTCATATACTTTTTCAAATCCACCAACAATTAATCTTTTTAAATAAAGTTCTGGTGCTATTCTAAGATACATATCCATATTTAATGCATTGTGGTGAGTTATAAACGGTTTTGCAGCTGCACCACCTGCTATAGGTGATAACACTGGTGTTTCAACTTCCATAAATCCTTTATTATCTAAAAATTCTCTCATAGATTTTATTATTGCTGTTCTTTTCATGAAAGTATCTTTAACTTCACTATTCATTATTAAATCTACATATCTTTGTCTATATCTTAAATCAGGATCCTTTAAACCATGAAATTTTTCAGGTAATGGTCTTAATGATTTAGCTGCAAGTTCAAAATCTGTTATGTGTATTGTAGTTTCTCCAGTTCTTGTTTTGAAAACAGTTCCTGTTATACTTACTATATCACCTATATCAAAAGATTTAAACTCTTTAAGTTTTTCTTCCCCTACATCATTTATCTTTATGTATAACTGAATTTTTCCATATCTATCATGGATATCAGAGAACCCAGCTTTTCCATGTACCCTTTTAGACATAAGTCTACCAGCTACAGTTACACTTTTTCCTTCTAATTCTTCATAATTTTCTTTAACTTCTTTTGAAGTATGAGTTCTTTCTACTTTATAAACATCGAATGGATCTTTGCCTTTTGATTGTAAATCTTTAAACTTTTGAAGTCTTTCCTTTATTAATTCATTTGATTCCTCTTCTATGCTGTGCATTATGTTATCTTCATTTGACATTACACTTTTCCCTCCAATATTTGATTAATGTCTCTTTATTTCTAGTATTTCATACTTACTTACTCCGTCTGGTACTGGAATTTCAATTATATCTCCAACTTTTTTACCTAAAAGACCTTTTCCCACAGGAGATTCATTAGATATTTTATTATTCATAGGATCAGCCTCTGCAGAACCTACTAAGCTATATTCTTCTTCGTCATCAAATTCATAATCTTTTACTCTAACTATTGTTCCAACACTTACAACATCTTTTGGAATTTCACTTTCATCTACTACAGTAGCATTCTTAAGCATATTAGATATTTGTATTATTCTTCCTTCTACAAAAGCTTGTTCATTTTTAGCTTCATCATACTCTGAGTTTTCACTTAGATCTCCAAAAGAAAGAGCAACTTTTATTTTCTCAGTAATTTCTTTTCTTTTTGTAGTCTTTAAATATTCTAATTCGTCCTCTAGTTTTTTTATACCTTCATAGGTCATAACATATTTTTTTGGCTCACTCATTTTACTCTCCCCTTCATATTGTACTAAATTCACATTTATCTATCAATTCATTTATAGTATTATTCTAAATCATATGAACATCAACATTTAAGTTATTATAAATCAGGGATATTCTTCTGTCAACATTTTACTTATAGGATTTCATATAATACTATAAATCTATAACATAATCATTATATTTTATTTTATCTATTGAAATTCCATTATATATAAGAGACTTTTCTATATCTTTCTCTTCCATCTGACAAAGTATACCTCCTAATAACTCTGGAGTAAAATCAATATCATATACATCCCATGGAACTTTATAGGTTACACTATTTACCTGCATAGATAAATTATTTAAATTCATATTATTTATATACCATATAGGAACTTCTTTATATATTTTTTCATTACCAGAATATATAAAAAAATCCGCTTTATTTAATGCGTTCTCTAAATTCTTAGTAATTATAGGTGTTATACCGTAATTAGCAATTATATATTCACTTATACTTACAAGCTTTTTCATATTTTCTGATACTAAAATCATATACTTTATCTTAGTAGATAAAAACTCTATAATTTTAAAATTTATTACATCTGCTGCATCATATATAACTATATAGGAATTCTTTATATTTCTTTTGTTTAATGTAAGTATTGTCTTTATACTTTCTACAACACTATATGAAAATAAATTCTTTTGAAAACTATTTAAAACTCTGTAATCTAATAATCTAATTGTATTAGGTGCAACTATACATTCTTTACTTTTTGATATCTTTAAAGCTTTATTTAAATTATTATAGTAAGATTTCTTATTATAATTACAGGGAAATTTAATCTTTATTATATCTAAATCTAAATCACTTATTCTATTTTCCTTTTGAAATATTATACTATATCTATCTTTTATCTTTGATATAAAACTATCCTTTGAATAGGCCTTTTTAATATCTGAATTTAAATGTAATACAGGTATCATATAACCATCCTAATTTATTAATATAGTATAATATTATGCTTTAAATATATTTAAATTCCTTTTAAATATTCTCTATATTTTTCTAGTACTTTAATCACATTTTCACTATTACCTTCAGCATTTATCTTATCTTTTACATCGGTACAATTTCTTAAACCTTTTATGTATGCAGCTAAATGCTTTCTCATTTCCCTAACAGCCTTGTACTCACCAAAATACCCTATGGCTTTTTTGTAATGGCTAATACATTTATCTATTCTTTCTGATGGAGTTGGATAATATACATCTAATCCCTTTATCTTTTGATAAATCTGTTTAAAAATCCAAGGGTTCCCTTGGCATCCTCTTCCTATCATTATTCCATCACAATTTGTTTTATTTATAAGCTTTAAAGCATCTTCAGCGGTAAACACATCGCCGTTACCTATAACAGGAATGCTTACTGAATTTTTTACATCCTTTATTATTTCCCAATCAGCTTTTCCTTCATACATCTGATCTCTTGTTCTACCATGAATAGCTATAGCATCTGCACCAGAATCTTCTAATACTTTAGCAAATTCTGTTGCATTTATATTATTTTTATCAAAACCTTTTCTTATCTTAACAGTAATAGGCTTTTTAGAAACTTTTTTCATAGCCTTTACAATTTGAGAAGCTAATTTAGGATCTTTCATTAAAGAAGATCCATCTCCGTTTTTAACTATTTTAGGAGCTGGACAACCCATATTTACATCTATAATAGCTACATCCTCAATGTCATTAAAAAATTCTACAGCACTAGCCATTATTTCTGGTTCATGACCAAATAGTTGAAGTGCCACAGGCTTTTCTTTATCTGATATTTTGCATAACTTTTTAGTATTTTCACTTCCATGATACAAAGCCTTAGAACTAACCATTTCAGTATAAACTAATCCGCATTGTTCTTCTTTACAGATTTCTCTAAATGCTATATCTGTAAATCCTGCCATTGGAGCTAAAAATACATTGTTTTCAAATAATATATTTCCTATATTCACAGTATCACCTTATCTATTCTTCTCATATATTACTCTAAGGCCTTCTAAAGTTAAAATATGATTTATTTCATCTATACTCTTAGATTCTTGTTTTATAAATTTAGCAAGCCCTCCTGTAGCTACTACAAAAGGCTCTTCTTGTCCTAAGTCTATCATTTCTTGTTTCATCTTGGTTACTATATAATCTACCTGCCCTGCATATCCATAGGCTATTCCTGCTTGTATACTAGATACTGTATTTCTACATATAATTGTAGGAGTTTTTACAAGTTCTACCCTTGGAAGTTTTGCTGCTCTTTCAAATAAAGCATCTGAAGATATTTTTATTCCTGGACATATAGTTCCCCCTAAATAATTTGCTTCTTTAGTTACTGCACAAAATGTAGTTGCAGTACCAAAATCAATAATTATCAAAGGTTTTTTATAAAGTTCATGAGCAGCTACAGCATTAACTATTCTATCTGCTCCTACTTCTCTTGGATTATCATATTTTATATTAATACCAGTTTTTACTCCTGGGCCTACAATTATAGGTTTTAATTTAAAGTATTTTAATATCATATGTTCTAAAGAATACATAATATTAGGAACAACAGAAGATATAATAACTCCTTCTATATCCTTAATATGGAAATCGCTATTAGTAAACAAATCCATAACTTGTATACCATATTCATCAGCGGTTCTTTTATCATCTGTAGCTAATCTCCAATTAACCATTAACTTTTCATTTTTATATATACCTAAAACTATATTAGTATTCCCAACGTCTAGCACTAAAACCACTTAAAGCACCACCTTCTATTTTGCAATATACAAAAACTAAATATAATTAATAAAGGGCAGCAACCTTTGCTGCCCTTTTCTTCATTTAACGTCAATTTAACAATTTTATTTTATCAGCTAAAATTATTTTGTCAAGTTTAAATTATACTTAGAATAATCCTAATATTTCACCATCTTTGGTTATATCCATCTTATTAGCCGCTGGTACTTTAGGTAATCCTGGCATAGTCATTATATTACCAGTTAATACAACTATAAATCCTGCTCCGCTTGATACCCTAACTTCCTTTACTGTTATATCAAAGCCACTTGGCTTTCCTAATAAACTTGGATCATCAGATAAAGAGTACTGAGTTTTAGCTACACATATAGGTTTATTTTGTAAATTTAATTTTTCTATTTCTTTTATTTGCTTTTCTGCAGCTTTTGTGTAATTAACAGCTTTTGCACCATATATTTTCTCGGAAATAATCTGAACTTTTTCTTTTATAGGTAAGTTTTCATCATATAAAGTAGTAAAATTAGATTTTTCTTTTTCCATAACATCTACTACCTTTTCTCCTAATTCTATTCCACCTTCTCCGCCTTTTTCCCATACTTCAGTTAAGGCAACATCTACTCCTAAATCTTTACAATACTCTTTTATATAATTTAACTCTTCATCACTATCTGTAATAAATTTATTTATAGAAACAACAATAGGAACATTATATTGTTTTATGTTTTCTATATGTTTTTCTAAGTTTTTGATTCCAAGTTTAACTGCTTCTACATTAGATTCATTTAATTCACCTTTTGCTACTCCTCCATGATGTTTAATAGCTCTTACTGTAGCTACTATAACAACACAATCTGGCTTTAAATTTGCAGCTCTACATTTTATATCCAAAAACTTTTCAGCTCCAAGATCTGCACCAAATCCAGCTTCTGTTATAGCATAATCACCTAGTTTTAAAGCAGCTTTTGTAGCTAAAACACTGTTACATCCATGAGCAATATTCGCAAAAGGTCCTCCGTGTATTATAGCTGGAGTATTTTCTAAAGTTTGAACTAAATTAGGCTTAATTGCATCCTTCATAAGTAATGCCATAGCTCCATTTATCCCTAATTCCTTGCAATATACAGGATCTCCCTCTAAATTGTATGCAACTAATATGTTACCCATTCTTTCTTTTAAATCTTCAAGATCTTTAGCTAAACATAATATAGCCATTATTTCTGAAGCAACTGTTATCATAAATCCATCTTCTCTTGGAAATCCGTTAACCTTTCCTCCTAAAGCAACTACTATATTTCTTAAAGCTCTATCGTTCATATCTAAAACTCTTTTAAATAGAATTCTTCTTTCATCTATTTTAAGTTTATTTCCTTGGTGAATGTGATTATCTATAGCTGCTGATAATAGATTATTAGCAGAAGTTATGGCATGCATATCTCCTGTAAAATGTAAATTTATATCTTCCATTGGCACTACCTGTGAGTATCCACCTCCAGCTGCCCCTCCTTTTATTCCAAATACTGGTCCTAAGGAAGGTTCTCTAAGGGCTATTACTGCATTTTTACCCATTTTACATAGTGCTTGGCCAAGTCCTACTGTTACTGTAGATTTTCCTTCTCCAGCTGGTGTAGGGTTTATTGCTGTAACTAAAATTAATTTACCATCTTTTTTATCTTTTAATCTATTAAACACATCTAAAGATATTTTACACTTATAGTTTCCATATAACTCTATTTCATCATCTTTTAGTCCTATTTTATCAGCAATCTTTGTTATTTTTTCCATATTAGCTTCTTGAGCAATTTGTATATCTGATTTACACATAACTATCCAACCTTTCAAATATAAGTAAAATTTTGAAATATTCTAAATTATTTATCTATATGTATTATGCCATTCCGTTCTTTTTCATAAACTCTTTAGAATTAACTATATATCTTACGTGATTTCCCTCTCCAATTTTTCCTACTTCATCCCATGCTTTAACATTAAAATATAGTTTTTTTCCATCAATCTTTGTAAGTGTAGCTTCACATTTAACTTTTAATCCAACAGCTGTAGCTTTTATATGTTTTATATCCACAGCTATGCCTACTGTTGAATATTCACTATCTAACTTAGAATCCACACAACTTTTAGCCGTATTTTCCATAAGTCCTATCATAGCAGGTGTAGCATATACTTCTAAGCTACCAGATCCATATTTGCTAGCAGTATCTTCAGAAGTTACTGTAGTCTCAAGTACACTCTCCATGCCTTCTTTTAGGTTTAATTCCATTACACATCCCTCATTTCTAAGTATCATATCCATAAAATTATTATACACAAAATTAATTGCAACATCTATATTATATAAAAAAGAACAGGAATATTCCTGTTCTTTTGTTTGTTAACCAGCATTAAAAATTTCTTCAAATTCATCTGCTTCTAATTTTTCTTTTTCAAGTAATGCCTTAGCTACTGAATGAAGTTTTGATATGTTGTCATTTAATAATGTTTCAGCATTATTATAAGCTTTATCTATAAATTGTTTTATTTCTTCATCTATTTTAAATGCTACATCTTCACTAAAACTTCTTTCTTTTCCAAGGTCTCTACCTAAGAATACTTCATCATGGCCTGAACTAAAGTTTATAGGTCCTAACTTTTCACTCATACCATAATCCATAACCATCTTTTTAGCTATTGTTGTTGCTCTTTGTATATCATTTTGAGCTCCAGTACTTATGTCACCTATTATAAGTTTTTCTGCAACTCTTCCTCCTAATAAACCAACTATCTCTTCTTGAAGCTTAGACTTAGACATATATGATCTATCTTTTTCCGGTAAGTGCATAGTATATCCACCAGCTCTTCCTCTTGGTACTATACTTATTTGGTGAACAGGATCTGCATGAGGTAAAAGCTTCATAACAACTGCATGACCTGCTTCATGATAAGCTGTTAATCTTCTATCCTCTTCATCTATTACTCTACTTTTCTTTTCAGGTCCTGCTATAACTCTTGTTACTGCTTCTTCAAGTTCATCCATACTTATTATAGATTTTCTTTTTCTAACTGAAAGAAGCGCTGCTTCATTCATTAGATTTTCAAGATCTGCACCTGTAAATCCTGGAGTTCTCTTTGCAAGTATATCTAATTTAACTTCATCTGATAAAGGTTTGTTTCTACAATGAACTTTTAATATTTCTTCTCTTCCTTTAACATCTGGAGCTCCTACAACTATTTGTCTATCAAATCTACCTGGTCTTAATAATGCTGGATCTAATATGTCTGGTCTATTAGTTGCAGCTATCATTATGATACCTTCATTAACACCAAAACCATCCATTTCAACCAACAATTGATTTAATGTTTGTTCTCTTTCATCATGTCCACCGCCAAGACCAGCTCCTCTTTGTCTACCTACCGCATCTATTTCATCGATAAATATAATACAAGGAGAATTCTTCTTAGCTTGCTCAAATAAGTCTCTAACTCTTGATGCACCTACACCTACAAACATTTCTACGAAATCTGAACCAGAAATACTGAAAAATGGAACTCCTGCTTCTCCTGAAATAGCTTTTGCAAGTAAAGTCTTACCTGTTCCTGGAGGACCTACTAATAAAACACCTTTAGGTATTCTTGCCCCCATTTCTATATATCTTTTCGGTAATTTAAGAAAGTCAACTATCTCTGCTAACTCTTGTTTTTCTTCATCTGCACCTGCAACATCGTTAAAGGTAACTTTTTTCTTGTCTGGAGTAGCCATTTTAGCTTTACTCTTTCCAAAATTCATTACTCCTCTATTTCCACCGCCACCTTGGGCCTGCTGCATGAATATAAACCAAAAACCTAAAAGCATAAGCACTATTAGTATCATTGGTAGATACTGAACCCACGCTGGAATTGATGTTGGCTTTACATAAATTTCTTTAACTTGACCATTCTTAGGATGTTCATTTATAAATTGAAACAATCTTTCTGAAGGAACTACTGTTTCATATTGAGTACCATCCTTCAAAGTACCAGAAACTGTCATTCTATCTTCTTTTACTTGAAAACTTTTAACATTATTTCCTATCCAACTTTTCTGAAATTCACTGAAGTTGATTACTGTAGAGTTATCACCAGTTCTAGCAAGCATCACTGCTGAAACTATAACTAGCACAAACACAATGACCCAGGCCGTTGCACTTGAAACTTTTTTCATATAGGCCAACCTCTCTTTCTAGTTTTATAATGTAAAATTGTATCACATGGAATATATGTTTACAACAATCTTATTATAAATTATTTATAAATTTCTTCTTTTAATATACCGATATAAGGTAAGTTTCTATAATGTTCTGCATAATCTAGTCCATATCCTACAAGAAATTCATCTGGAACATCATATCCTAGATATTTTACATCTAAATCAGCTTTCCTTCTATCTGGTTTATTTAATAAACAAGCTATATCTATACTTAAAGGCTTTCTGCCTTTTAGATACTTTAATAAATAACTTAAAGTAATTCCTGAATCAATTATATCTTCTACTATAAGAAGGTGTTTTCCTTCTATTTCAAAGTCTAAATCTTTAAGTATTCTAACAACCCCTGATGATGTAGTAGAATTTCCATAACTAGAAACAGCCATAAAATCCATAGTACATGGAATTGTTATTTCTTTCATTAAATGTGCCATAAAAGGGACAGATCCTTTTAATATACCAATTAGCATTAGATCTTTTCCTGCATAATCTTTGCTTATCTTTTTTCCTATTTCGGATACTTTATCTTTTATTTTTTCTTCTGATATTAGAACCCTTTCTATATCACTTGCCATATCCTTCATTTATATCCCACCTTTGATTATTATTTGTAAAATATTTTTTGTGTCTTTATCTACTTTAAATTTATTGCTTGTTCTATAACCTGTAATCCACGCTATTTCATCTTTAAAACATATAATATTTATTTTATCTCTTTCTTCTCTAGGTATCTTTAAATCTATAAATAAATCTTTTAATTTTTTATTTCCTTTCATGCCTAAAGGTGTAAACTTATCACCAGGTTTTCTATTTCTTAGTATAATATCTTTAGTATTAACTTTGTCAAAATCAAAATACTGAACTAATTCATTATCTTTATTTTTATAATTATCTTTATAAGATATATTCACCAAATTAAGTTTAACTAAAATATCTAATTTTTTCAAATAGTTATCTCCTAATTTTAAATTATAAAAAGATAATTCTTTTTCTTTTTTATTTTTACCATTTATAAATATATGTATATCTTTATATACATTTTCTGCCTTTATATTATTAGGAAGCATTATTGATTTTCCTGTTTCACTTTTTTGAATATTTATAATATCACTTATGTGCTTACTTTCAAAATTATATAAATTACCCTTTATATTATAAAAAACTTTTCTTATTATACGTGATAAGATAGCCTCTGGCTGTAAAAAGGCCTCCTTGGATATTATAACCTTTTTTCCTTTTCTATCACAGTATATTTTATATTTTTCATTAGCTATTTCTTTTAAGTATTCATTATCTTTAGAAACAGATAAAGAAAGCTTATTTAATGTTCCTATTATATCTTCATTAAAATTTTCCTTTATAAAAGGAATTAGCTGTAATCTTATTTTATTTCTAGTGTATATAGTCTCCAAATTAGTTCTATCTATTCTAGGTTTTAAATTATTGCTATCACAATAGTTTTCTATATCTTTTCTTAAGACGGAAATTAAAGGCCTTATATATATTCCTTCTCTTATAGCTTTTATTCCCCCAAGTCCTTCAAGACCTGTTCCTCTCATAATTCTCATAAGTACTGTTTCTGCTTGATCATTACAATTATGTGCTAAAGCAATTTTTTGAGCATTTAATTTTTCTTTTAATTCATAGAAAAATGAGTATCTTATTTCTCTACCTATACTTTCTGAAGATACACCCTTTTCTTTTGCTAATTTATTTATATTTGCTCTCTTTGAAAAAAACTTTATATTATTTTGAAGACAAAAATTTTCCACAAATTTTTCATCCTGATCTGCTTCTTTTCCTCTTATACAGTGATTTATATGCGCTACAAAAATTTCCTTTATTCTTAAATCTTCTCTTAATGAATATAAAAGATGTAACAAACACATAGAATCTGGTCCTCCAGAAACTCCTACTATAATTTTATCTCCTTTTTCTATCATATTATATTTTTTTATAGTATTTATAACTACATTTTTCACATTCAACACGTCCTAATCATTTATATTAACTTATTATATCATAAAATAAATGTAGCTTGAAAAATTTGAAATAAAAAAAAGAATATTAAAAACTAAGTAATAAAACTTAATATTAATAATATTCTACTAAAAAATTAATATAAAGAATAAACTTTCTGAACAACTATAGAAACGTCATCTTTAACTTTACCATTACTTAGTTTTTTTACTTGATTAATAAGTTTTTTACATAATTTTTCTGGATCAATACAATCTGTTTCTCTTAAATAATTTAATATCCAATCTACTTTTCCTGCAGATTTTGCCTCATAATCTAAAACACCATCACTTATCATTACAATTATATCTCCATTTTTTATATCTCTATTTTCAATATCAACATCAACTTTATCTAATACTCCAATAGGCAAAGTTTTAGATTTTATAACTTCTACCGCTTCCTCTCTTTTTATAAAACTAGCTACAGATCCTACTTTCATAAAATCTATTTTTCCTTCATATAAATCTATATTAGTTAAATCTACTGTAGAAAATTTTTCGTCTTCTGAAAATTTAATTCCCATTATAGAATTAATAGTATTTATAGCTGTCATTTTACTAAATCCTGCCTCTGTAAATTTCTGTATTAGCTCTACTACAGCTGTACTTTCTTTACCAGCCTCAGGACCTGATCCCATACCATCACTTATTATAGAAATAAAATTACCATCTTTTAATTTTTCAAAGACATAACTATCTCCATTATACCTTTCTCCATCTTTACATAAAGTATTTCCAAAGGCTTTTACATGATATTTTGGTGTTTCTTCAAATACTACTCTACATCCTTCTTTTTCTTTATCTATATTACACCCATCATCTCTTATTCTCATAAGTTTATTTGTTACTTTATTTATTAAAGGTAAAATTTCCTTTGAACATATTTGTCTTCCTCCACAAATATCCATTGATAAACTTATTATTAATCTGTTTTTTTCATCATTATAGCAAAACACATCTTTATACTTTATATCATTTTTATTTAAAATTCTTCTTATATTGTTATCTATTAAATTACTAAACTTTATTCTCTCATCAAAATCATCAATTATTTCTTTAACAGCACTTCCCATATTGTTCATTTGAGAAGATAAGACTTGTCTACATTCTCCAAGTCTTTTTTGCCACATTTCATTTACTATAAAATTATTAGTTAATTCTTTAGTATTTTTTATCATCTGTGTTCTCTTAACACACTTTTTTTGCAATTCATTAGGAATACCTTTTTTATTATCTTGATAATTTTCAATAAGTTCTGCTAAAGCATTATATGTGTAGTAAGTTTCCTTTTTCCAACACACATTTCTCATATTACAATTACTACAAACTCTATCTGCTAAATTTTGTACTAAAGAATCACTCTTTCCTTTCATTGCTAACTTTTGATTTTCTGCAAGCTTTGCTAAAACATCTCCTACATTGAATAAAATATCAGAAAAATTTTCTAGCTTATCATTTACTAAAGATTTTATCTTACCTATTTGATTATCTTGAATATTTTCTCTTTTCTTTTGAGCATCTAATTCAACTTCTAACTTTCTATAAATTTTTTTAGGTATAGCCCAAAATACAATAAGACCTAATAAAGCTTCTATTATTTTAAACTCATTCCCTATATTAGAATAAAATTTTAAAACACAAAAACCAATTATATATGCTGTTCCTGTTATTAACTTTCCTGTATCTTTAAAAGTTCCTGCTATAAGTCCACAAAGTCCATATACAGAAATAAATGTTAACATATCCTTTGAACCAAGTCCTACTATAGCTCCCATTGCTATTCCTATTGCAGCTGCACTGGTACTTCCTTTTACATAACCAATAATTACTATCAAAGTTAATGCTATAAAATTTCTTAAAGATACATTATTTATACTTATTCCCCATGTTCCTGAAACTGCTAAGGCCAAAGTTATTGCCATACTTATTATTTCTTCATTACTATAAAGATGCATAGTATTTATATCTCTAAAGCATATAATAGAATAGTTAATAATAAAATATATAGGAAATAAACATGCTATTTCAAATATTGAATTTAATAAAGAGATGTTAATAGATAAATTTAAAATAAATGCTTTATATAGTACTAATTCTGAAAATATAACAATATACATTATAGTAATAGTCTTTGTATTTTTTATATTTTTTGATATGTATCTAGCAGTAAGTATTGTTCCTATAATAGTTATATATATAGGCAAATCCTTTATACTATTGTACAAAGATACATATCCTATAAGTGTTCCAAAAGCAGAAAATAATACATATTTATACTCCTTTTGAAAAGACACTGCTAATAAAAAAGCTATGCCAAAAGGCGCCATAAGATTTATAAATTTAACTCTACTTATTAACAAAGCAGATACAAAATATAAAGTTATTCCTAATATATAATTAAAACTCAATGCATTCTTCTTTTTATGTTTGTCCACTTTTTTTGTCCTTTGATATGGGGATACCTCTGCACCATACTGCATGTATATAATCACCTCCGCTTAAATTTCTATTTCATTATAACAAAGGTAACTGGAAATTATTGTCATAAGCTGAGATGAGAGCAAATTTTTTTTAGGACATTTATTTCTATTATTCTTTTTTATTATTTCTTTTAGACATTTATATAAAAAATAATACAGTAAGATAAATAATTATATTTTTTTAAAGCTATTCTGGTGTAAAAATCCTTATAATTTTTACATAAACTAAAAATTAGTCGTTTAAAACAGTTTAATATAATATTTTTTAAAATTTTAAAACACATATTGATAACAAATCCTTCATCTCTACTTTTTAAATATAAATAAAACTTAAAAAATATTATTTATGGCAAAACAAAAGAGACTCATATATATATGAGTCTCTTTAATATATCATTGGTAGCGGGAATAGGACTTGAACCTACGACCCTTCGGGTATGAACCGAATGCTCTAGCCAGCTGAGCTATCCCGCCAAAAAATAGTCAAAAAATAAAATGGTTGCGGGGATAGGACTTGAACCTACGACCTTCGGGTTATGAGCCCGACGAGCTACCAACTGCTCCACCCCGCGATATTGGTGCTGAAGACCGGAATCGAACCGGTACGGGCTTATAAGGCCCGCAGGATTTTAAGTCCTGTGCGTCTGCCAGTTCCGCCACTCCAGCACATTAATATGCAATGAAATTATTAAATTTTAAATGGTAGCGGGAATAGGACTTGAACCTACGACCCTTCGGGTATGAACCGAATGCTCTAGCCAGCTGAGCTATCCCGCCACATGGTTGCGGGGATAGGACTTGAACCTACGACCTTCGGGTTATGAGCCCGACGAGCTACCAACTGCTCCACCCCGCGATAATTTGGTGCTGAAGACCGGAATCGAACCGGTACGGGCTTATAAGGCCCGCAGGATTTTAAGTCCTGTGCGTCTGCCAGTTCCGCCACTCCAGCACATTATTGCTTAATATTTCATGTCGTTTTTTCTGACGACATAAGTTATTATATATTATTATTCATCCCATGTCAACACTTTTTATAAATTATTTTGTATTTTTTATTATAAAAAGAAGAAATTAATAAAAAGGCCAATTTTGGCCTTTTCACTAACTAAGATTTTTTTTGTATCCTTTACTTCTAGAATCTTTATGTCTTTTTAAATCTTGGAATCTTTCTTCACTATCTTTTAAAAATTTTGATATTCTATCTTCAAAATTACCATCATTATTATTTTTCTTAGTCTTTTCTTTGTTCCAGTCTATTTCTATTGGTCTTGAAGATTTTTTTTGTTGTGGTTCTGCTTGCTTCATAGATAAACTAATTTTACCTTTTTCATCTATTGAAATAACTTTTACTTTCACTTTATCTTTTTCTTTCAAATATTCTCTTATGTCTTTTACATAGTTATTTGATACCTCAGATATGTGAACTAAACCAGTTTGACCATCTACTTCTACAAAAGCTCCAAAACTTGTAATATTTACTACTGTACCTTCAAGTATACTACCTGCCTTTAAAGTCATATTAATAAGACTCCTCCTTAAAATATATATATATTAAATTAAATTTAAAACTTTACTACTTGTTGTTTATTACAGGAGTCTCGCCTTCTTTTATAAATCTTAGTCTTTCTCTAGCTAATCGTTCCCTATAGTCTTTAGATTTTGACAATTTGACCTCATCCTGTAATTTCTGGTTCTTTTTCTTAGCTTTATCTAGTTGAACTTCTTTTTTATCAATCTCATTATTTATTTTATGCATAGTTATCCTTTGGGTTACAAATATAAAACACATATATACAAATAATAAAATTAACACTATATTCTTGAGCTTAAATTTATTCTTCATCAAATTTACTCCTTTATAAAGCATAAGCCTATAAGTATATTTTATTATATTTAAAATTTTCTTCAACCTATTTGGAGTAAATTTATTATATTTTTTATTTTAACTTATAAATAATAAATTTAAATGGGTATAAAATTATATTTTTCAATATTCTAAAAAACTTTCCTAAAAAAAACATTATATGTTTTAATATCTTTATATTATATCTGCTCAACAATATTAAATACAAATACAAGGCTACAAAAATCCATAAATAAATATACATTCCTATAAAAGCACAATCATTATATAACAAAAATATAAATACAACAATAGCAGATAAAACCCAAAATAGTATATCTTCTATAATTTTAATAAACTTTTTCAAGTTTTGGTTTCCTCTTATTATTCTATATATGTCAAAAAAAGATCCTATTATCAATCCTGATAATAGACTAAAAAATAATAACCCTAGTTGCTTACTTATAGATATAATCATATTATAAAGACTCCTATTTAAATAATCTTGATATTAAACCGTCTTTTTTCTTTTTTATTGTATCCCCAATATAAATACAAGAGTTGACAGTTCCAACTATAATTACATCTCCATTTTGTACATCTAATTTGTTCATTTTAAGGCCTTCACCTTTTATGTCTAAAGTTCCTAAGCTTGTATTTAAAGTTATTCTTTCTTCATTAAAACTCATAACTTCAATTACTCCGCTTAATACTAATTTTTTTCTATTTTCTAAATTTAAGTTACTTTTTTTATCTTCATATTTAATTTCTTTCTTTTCCATATATATCCCTCCACTTGTAAATATATATGCTTTAATTCCATTTCCTATTACTAAAGAAATTATAGATTTTTAAAATTAAAAAGCAAAATGCTTTAATTCATTTTGCTTTCACCTAAAGATATTTATATTAAGTCTATCCTACTATCTCATACATTTTACTAGCATCTTCTTTTCTAACATGTTCTGCTACAGCTAGAACCTTATATTTCAAACTTTTATTTGCATATTGTATTTCTATTATATCATCTTCTTTTATGTCTATTCCAGCCTTAGCAGCTTTTCCATTTACAAGTACTCTTCCTCCATCACAAGCATCTTTTGCTACAGTTCTTCTCTTTATTATTCTTGATACCTTTAAATACTTATCTAGCCTCACTGTGCTTCCTCCTATATTTATCATAGATACTTTTTAAATAGCTTTAAAATAAATAACTAATCTATATGCTAGTCTATTTTTTAAAACTACCTTTTTCTTTAAATTTAATAATAAAAAATTATTTAAAACCTAAGTTATTGTATTTGACAAAATAGCTCTAGAATCTTTCACCTATTATTTATTTTTATATGCCTAAAACAAAAAACCCAGATATAAACCTAGGTTTTTTGAATAAGTGTTATTTTTTATTTATTAACTCTTTCTTTTAGGTCTTTACCAGCTTTAAAAACTGGAGCAATTGATTCTGGAATAGTTATTTCTTCTTTTGTTCTAGGATTTCTACCTATTCTTGCTGCTCTTTTTCTAGTTTCGAAAGTACCAAATCCTACTAGTTGAACTTTTTCGCCATTTTCTAAACTTTCTTCTACACTTTCAACGAAGGCTTTTAAAGCTGCTTCTGCATCCTTTTTAGTTAACTTTGATTTTTCTGCCATACTTGCAATTAATTCTGATTTATTCACTTTTGTTACCTCCTTAATAATTAAAGTAGCTTTGAACTACTTAGAGTTTTCTACACATCGCTTATTAGCATATTCTTCACGAAGTTTGAAAATCCTTCTTTTAAAAGAATAAATTTATTTAAATAAATTCATAAAGACTAATTTTTTGATTCTTCCCACAAAGAATCCATTTCATTTAATGACATATCTTCTAAATTTTTATTTTTAGATTTTGCCATTTTTTCTATGTATTCAAATCGCTTTATAAATTTATCTATACTATAATTTATAGCACTTTCAGGGTCTATGTCAAGAAATCTTGCCACATTTACCACAGAAAATAATATATCTCCTATTTCTTCTAGTATTTTTGCCTTATTTTTGCTTTTGTATACATCTTTTACTTCATAATATTCTTCCGGTATTTTTTTCATAGCATCCTCAACATTATCCCAATCAAATCCAACCTTAGCTGCTTTATTTTGAACCTTATCTGCTCTCATAAGACCTGGCAAGCATTTTGGAACATGTTTAAGTATTTGCGTATGACTTTTCATACCTTGTTCTTTATTTTTAATTTTATCCCAGTTTTGTAGTACTTCATCTGAATCTTTTACACTTACATCTCCAAAAACATGAGGATGTCTCATAATCATTTTTTCACATATGCTTTTTATAACATCTTTTATATTAAAATACCCATCTTCTTTTCCTATTTGAGAATGGAATATTACTTGAAGTAAAACATCTCCAAGCTCTTCTACAAGCATATCTATATTATCTTTCTCTATAGCCTCTAAAACTTCATAAGTTTCCTCTATTAAATATTTTTTTAAACTGTCATGAGTTTGCTTTGCATCCCAAGGACATCCATCTTCACTTCTTAGTTTATCCATAATATCTAATAAATCATAAAAGTCATATGAATTGTTAACATCTTTAGGAACATATACTGATGTTAAATGATCAATATTTTCTTGTCTATCAAGCTCATATAAAGGAATTTCTTTTATTTCTTCCAAGTCTTCTATTCCTGCTGCCCTTACAAAGTATACCATAGTATCGTCTTTATAGTAATTCATAAGTTCTAATTTTACTTCTGAAGCTATAAATTTATCGTATACTTGAGTTATTATAGTACCTTCTCTTTTGTTCATCTTTTGACTTTTCATATCAAAGGCATCAATTATTTTAAGGCCATCTACAGGATCTATATTTAATCTTTCCATTAAGCAATCTATAAAACTTACTGCTGGAACAATCTTAAACTCTATATTATTTTCTTTACAAAGATTTATCAATAATTTAACAGATTTTTCTGCTACTAAAGGATGTCCTGGAACAGTATATACTATATCTCTATCACTTTTTTCACTTTCTGCTATTAATTCTTTTGCTATAGATGAATATACTTCTTCAAAATTATCCTTAGTCTCATACTTAATATCAAAAGTTTCATAATCAATACCTAATTCTTTTATATATTCAACTGTTGGATGTTTTTCTGTTCTTAAAAATACTTTATCTGCTTTTTTTAAGTTTTCTATGCACCCTAGTGTTATAGCTTCTTTAGATCCAGGCCCTAAT
The DNA here is from genome assembly GCF_039521385.1 of Clostridium oceanicum. NCBI lineage: Bacteria > Bacillati > Bacillota > Clostridia > Eubacteriales > Clostridiaceae > Clostridium > Clostridium oceanicum. Next base: position 22,646 of record NZ_BAAACG010000016.1, read on the forward strand.
CCAATAATTTTTATCATATTATCTTTTCACCTTCTATTTCTTTATAAATTTATTTTTTATATATTTATAATCTAATATGCCTACTGCACTTATAGTTATAAAATATATTATTACTCCTATAAATACTGATAACACACAAGAAATTCTACTACTCCTTGTATAATTATAGGCATAGAAATAAATAAATACAACAGCTATTATCATAAAAATAGATGCAAGCATTGGTTTTATAAGTACATCATAATAGTTTATAGATATACTTAGCTTCTTTTTTATGCACTTTAAGTTTAAAATTGCAGCTACTACATATCCTGTTATAGTTCCTATAACCGCACCATATATGTTTATATTAGGAATAGGTACTAAAACTAATGTTATTACTATCTTAAATAGGCAGCCTACAGCTAAATTTATAACAGGAGTCATATATTTACCTATGCCCTGTAAAATCGCTGTAGCGGTTTGTGAGAGGGCAATAAACGGAACTGCTATTGATAGATACTTTAATATCTTAAATCCAGCGTCCTGACCTGGAAATATTAAATTTAATATAGGTTTAGCCATAAAATTCAATCCTAAGCAAGAAGGAATTGCTATAATCATAGATACTCTTATAGCAAGTTCTAATTTTTTTAATATTTCCATCTTTCTACCTAAAACATATGCTTCTGCTATTATAGGTACAAGGGCTGCACTTAAAGCTACTGATAAAGTAAGTGGAACATTTATAAGTGTAAATGCTTTTCCTGAAAGCTGTCCATACAAAATAGTAGACTGTTTATAAGTAAAGCCTGCTTTTAATAATTCTTGAGGTACTAATGCAGAATCTATAAGACTCATTATTGTACCTACTGCTGAACCTATAGATATAGGTATAGCTATATATAAAAGCTTTCCCATTATCCCTATACCTTTTTTTCTATTTTTCTTTTTAATCTTTATGTTTATGGTTTTTCTTTTTATAGATAAATATTTTAATATAAGATATAATCCACCTAAAAATCCACCGGCTGCAGCTCCTACAGCGGCTCCTCCTGCTGAATACTCTATTCCTTTTGGTAAAAGTATATAAGCAAGTCCAACTCCTACTATAACTCTTCCTAGTTGTTCTATAATTTGAGAAGTAGCTGTATAGTTCATATTTTGCATTCCTTGGAAAAAACCTCTAAAGGCGCTCATTATAGATATAAAAAAAGGAGCTAATGATATTCCTATCAATGAATAATAAGATTTGTTATCCCATTTTAAAAATCTTATTATTTGTTTAGAAAAAACTATTAAATTAAAAGAAAATCCAAGTCCTAGTATAATCATTAAAACTATAGCTTTTTTTAAAACTAGCATAACACCATCATCATCACTTACAGCTTTCCTTTCAGATACCATTTTAGACACTGCAACTGGTATTCCAGAAGATGCTGCTATGAAAAACATATATAAAGGATAAGACATCTGATAATACCCTACACCTTCATCTCCTATAAGCATTTGTAATGGCCATCTAAAAAATAATCCTAGAAACTTTGCAATAATACCTGCAGCTCCTAGTATTAATGTTCCTTTTACTAGTGATTGCTTTTTCATAATAATACCTCCGCATTCCTACTATACATATAATTATTTATTCCAAGAAAATATTATTACTATTAAAGATATATTTAGCTATAAAATAATACTATTATGTAAATTAATTATTAATTCTTAGTAAAAACAAATCATTATTTTTAATAAAAAAACAGCATATAATATTAAATTTTTAACATTATATGCTTTATTTATGTTATATGAACTTTTGTATTTATTATATTTTATGTTATTCCTCCATTTGCTTTCCTAAGAATAAAGATGCTGTTTGAGCTAATTTGATTTCTAAATCATCAAAGTTTTTACCTTCTTCTTTTGAAAGTATAATAACAGATCCTATAGTATCTCCTTCTGCTATTATAGGTGATACAACTTCCGTAGAATATTTCCCTTCCATTTCTTCATCTTCAAATACTGGAATAACTTTATTTTTTTCTAAAGCTACTGGTTTTCTTTCTTCTATAATCTTTTCTAATTCGCTACTTACCTTTTTATCCATATATTCTTTCTTAGAAACTCCACTTACAGAAATTACGCTATCTTTATCAGTTATTAATATTATATTTCCAATAGTTTGATATAATGAATCTCCATATCCTTTAGCAAATTCACTTAAATCTCCTATAGGAGAATATTTCTTTAATATTACGCCTCCTTCTCTATCTGTAAAAATTTCTAATGGATCTCCCTCTCTTATCCTTAATGTTCTTCTTATTTCTTTTGGTATAACAACTCTTCCAAGATCGTCTATTCTTCTAACAATACCTGTTGCTTTCATCAACTGTTACCTCCTCTAATTAATATTAAATATGTTTTGTATGTATTATTATTATTTTTCTATTTTTGAAATTTTATGCATAATTGTAATTTAAAATTAAAAAATTACTATTATAGCTCTAATTTTGTAAATTAAAGCAAAGCAAAAAATACTATCAAAGCATTACTTTGATAGTATTTCATAAATATGTTATTTAATTTTTATAAAATTTAATCCATTAAATTTTTATCATATTTTTTAATTGTAGAAGCTTTTTTCCATTCATCTAACTTTTTAGTATAAACTTCTTCTTTTTTCTTTTGTTCTAATTTTTTCTTTATATCCTCTTTTACTTTTTCATATTTTTTAACAGGATATTCTTTTTTCTTTGTTACTTTTATTATATGATATCCAAATTGTGTTTTTACAGGTGCTGATATTTGTCCTTCTTTTAAAGCTTTAGCTGCATTTAAAAATGTTGGATCTAACTGCTGATCATTATATTGTACAGTTCCTAAACTTCCACCTTTTTCTTTAGAGCCAGGATCTTGAGATACTTCTTTAGCTACTTTAGCAAAATCTTCTTTTTTATCTAATCTAGCTTTAACTTTTTTAGCTTCATCTTCTGTTTTAACTAAAATATGTGAAATATCCATAGTATTAGGTTTTTCTGTATAATCAGATTTATTAGCATCGTAATCTTTTTTAATATCTGCTTCAGTTACTTTAACATCTTTAGTTATCTTATCTACAAGTTTTTGTACTATTATTGATTTTTTAGTAAATTCTTTGTAATATTCCTTTGTAATCCCTTGAGCTTTAAAGGCTTCTTCTAATTTTTTGTCATCGCCTTTAAACTGTTCTTTCTTTAATTTATTATACTCTTCATCTACTTTTTTATTTAATTCATCATCCTTTGGAGCTACTTTCAATTCTTCAGCTTTTTGAAGAAGTATACGTTCCATAATCATTTGATCTAAAGCTTTACCCTTTTGTTCTTTTACTACTTCTTTACCTTGTTCATTTTTTGCAAAATCTTTTCCATATTGAGCTTCCATTTGCTTGAAAAAGCTAGCTATTTGTGGGTTTTCATCTAACTCTTTTCTAGTTATTTTATCACCATTTACTTTAGCTACAGCGCTTTTTTGTTTAGCTTCTGGAGTTTTTTCTATCATATTACACCCACTAAAAGCTAATGCAAATATTATTAGCATCGATGCACTAATTATCTTTTTTATGTTATTCACGTCCTATTCCTCCACTTCTAAATGTTTATATCAATAATTTAATCACATAATTTTAATTATACTACAAAATTACATTTGTAAGTTGTTAACATTTATTGTATATTGTAAAAATTCCTTTATTATTGATAATATTTCTTCTTTTCTAGCATCATTTATTTTATATCCAATAGAAGGTTTATCTTCCAACTTAAATACTATATTTTTAAAATATTTATCCATAATTTTTTTCATTATTTTAGGGTCTAAACTTTCTTTTCTGTCAAACTCAAATATTATTTCATTTTTCTTTTCTTTTATTTCTTTTATTTGAAGTTTTTTACCTAAAGATTTTATATAAGCTACATTTATAAGATTATATACGGATTTAGGTATATATGAAAATCTATCTTTCAATTCATCTTCTATATCTATTACTTCATCTTTTGAATCTATAGCTGCAATTTTTTTGTATACCTGTATTTTCTGTGTTTCATTATTTATATAATCATTAGGTATATAGGCATCTATTTTTAATTCTACAGCTGTTTCTACAGGTTCTCTATCAATATCACCTTTTACTAATTTTATTGTATCTTCTAACATTCTGCAATAAAGATCATATCCTATAGAAGCCATATGACCATGCTGAGATGATCCCATCATATTGCCTGCTCCTCTTATTTCTAAATCCTTTAAGGCTATTTTAAAACCAGAACCTAATTCTGTAAAATCTTTTATTGCTTTTAATCTTTTTTCTGCTACTTCTGTAAGGATTTTATCTTTTCTATAAGTTAAATAACAATAGGCCATTCTATTAGTTCTTCCAACTCTTCCTCTTAATTGATAAAGTTGGGAAAGTCCCATTTTATCTGCATCATATATAATCATAGTATTTACATTTTGTATATCCATACCTGTTTCTATAATAGTTGTAGAAATTAATATATCATATTTTTTCTCCATAAAATCTAATATTACTTTTTCTAATTCCTTCTCCTTCATTTGTCCGTGAGCTACAGCAACTTTTGCTTCAGGAAGAAGTTTTGACACATAAGATGCCATTTCATGAATTTTTTCTACCCTATTGTATACAAAATAAACTTGACCGTCTCTATTCATTTCTCTTAATATAGCATCTCTTATAAGCTGATCATTATATTCTACTACATAAGTTTGAACAGGATACCTTTCCTCTGGAGGAGTTTCTATTACACTTATATCTCTAACCCCTACTAATGACATATGTAGAGTTCTTGGTATTGGAGTTGCACTTAAAGTTAATACATCTACATTTTTCTTAAGGTTTTTAATTTTTTCTTTATGAGATACTCCAAATCTTTGCTCCTCATCTATAATTAAAAGTCCTAAATCTTTGAATTTAATATCCTTTTGAAGTATTCTGTGAGTTCCTATTAAAACATCTATATTTCCTTCTTTAGCAGCTTTTATTGTAGCTCTTTGCTGAGCTGGTGTTCTAAATCTACTTATTACATCTACTTCTACAGAAAAATCTGAGAATCTATTTTTAAAGTTTTTATAATGCTGTTGAGCTAAAATAGTAGTTGGAACTAAAAATGCTACTTGTTTTCCATCCATTACTGCTTTAAAAATAGCTCTAACAGCTACTTCTGTTTTCCCATAGCCTACATCTCCACAAAGTAATCTATCCATAGATTTATTAGATTCCATATCATTTTTTATATCCTCAATGGCTAAAATTTGATCTGGAGTTTCTTGATATGGAAACTCTTCTTCAAATTGATTTTGCCATACAGTATCTTCAGAAAATTTATGACCAGTAAGTGTAGATCTTATGGCATAAAGTTTTACTAAATCCTCTGCTATTTCTTCTATAGATTTCTTTACTTTATTTTTAGTTTTAGTCCATTCTGAATTACCTAGCTTGTTAACTCTAGGTTTTTTTCCTTCACTTCCTATATATTTTTGAACTATATCAAGCTGTTCAACAGGAACGTATAACTTATCGTCAGACCTATAACTAAGTTCTAAATAATCCTTTTTATGACCTTGAAGCTCTAACTGCTTTATCCCTTTAAAAACACCTATACCGTGATTTGCATGAACTATATAATCTCCTGGTTTAAGTTCTGTAAAACTTTTTATTTTACTTGTTCCTTTTTTATTATGTCTATTAACTTTTTTGGTCCTTTTAATATTACCTAATATCTCTTTATCAGATATTACATAAAGTTTTAATTGTGGATATTCAAACCCAGTAATTTGATTACCAAATGTAATAACTACTTCTCCATATTTAATATCGTTTACTGTATCTTTATAGCTACTTTCTATCTCATTATCCCTTAGAGTTTTTGAAAGTCTTTCCCCTCTACTTCTACTTCCAGATAATATAAGAACCTTATATTTTTCTTCTTTCTTTTTCTTTATATCTTCTATTAAAAGCTTTATATTGTGATCATATCCATGTAAAGTTTTTTGAGAAAATTCCTCATTATAAATTGGATTAAACCCTTCATAAATTTTATTTATAGAATCTATATTTATAATTCCTTTTTCTTTAATCATAGAAACTACACTATTTTCATCTATTAATAAATTTGTCTGAGAAGGAAGTATATCTCCTCTTTCTAAAAACTTTTTATAGTTTTCATTAAATTCAAAATAAACACTTTCTAGTTTCCCTCTACATTTTTTTATATCGTCTATTATTAAAATAGTATTATCTATATAATCTAAAAGAGTATTTGTTTTTTTATAAAAATATGGTATAAAATTATCTATAGTTTCAAAAGACCAATTTTCTTTTAAAAATTCTAAATTTTTATTAGTAGTATTTTCTATCTTTATTTTATATTCGGGAGATAAACCTTCTTTAACTATTTCTAAATCTTTTTTTATTCCTTCATAACCTAATGTTATATTATCTTCTTCTAATATAACTTCTTTAGCTGGAAATATTTCTAAAGATTTAGATTTATCAACACTTCTTTGAGAATCTATATTAAAATTTCTTATAGAATCTATCTCGTCTCCAAAAAGCTCTATTCTATAAGGTTCAGAATATATAGGAGGGTATATATCTATTATTCCTCCTCTAACTGAAAACTCCCCTTTGTTTTCAACTATGTCCACTCTAACATATCCACTTTTTATTAAGTCTTCTTCAAATTGCTGTAGATTTATAACATCCCCTGTTTTTAGTTTAAAGGTATATTTTTTGTATAAATCTACTGGTATATAATTAGATGCCATAGCCTCTATAGAAGCCACTATTATTTTTTTCTTATTTGTCATAAGTTCTTTTACTACCTTTAATCTCTCCCACCTTAAGTCACCTGATATAGCATAAATGTTATAAAAAACAACTTCTTTAACAGGAAGATAATATACTTCTGTAGTATACAAAGATAAGTCTTCATATAGTTTTTTTGCTTCTACATCACTATAAGTTAATATCATTACAGATTTCTCTGTACTTTTGAAGATATTTTCCAAAAGATAGCTTTTACCAGAATCAGACACCCCACATATATTTATAGGATATCTATTAGACTCTATTTTATCTACAATGCCCTTAAATTTTTCACTACATTTAAGAGGTGCCAATAAGCCTTCCAATCTCATGTTAACTACCACCCTACAATTTAATCTTCTATTTTTGTACTATTAAACTTATTCATACTTTTATCTATTCCTTCTTTTGCTATATTAATAGCAGCATCCCCTGCAACTTGTAAAACTTTATCTATAGTATTCCTTTCTTCTTTTGAAAATTTCCCTAAAACATATGAAACTACATCAATGCTCGGATTTCCAATACCTACTTTAACTCTAGGGAAAGTATCTGTACCTAAATTTTGTATTATACTTTTAATTCCGTTATGTCCACCAGAACTTCCTTTTCCTCTTATTCTTAGTTTACCTATATCTAAGCTCATATCATCATATATTACTATTATATTTTTTTTATCTATTTTATAAAAATTAGCTGCTTTTATTATGCTTTCTCCACTTAGATTCATATACGTACTAGGTTTTAACAATAAGATTTTTTCTCCATTTATAACCCCCTGTCCATATACTCCTTTAAATTTTTCCCTATCTACATTTATATTATACTTTTCAGCAATAGCATCAATAGTATCAAATCCTATATTATGTCTAGTTTTATCATATTTGCTTCCTATGTTACCTAATCCAACTATTAAATACATAATTACACTCCTTAATTATATCTTAGACTCACTAACATACATTATACTATAATTAAAATAAAGAGACTAATTTAATAGTCTCTTTATTTTGGCTATTTATTTTACTTAAGTTCAGAAAGTTTTATAGTAAATTTCATTTCTTTCCCTTGCCTTAAAACTTTACATTCAACAGAATCACCTATTTTATGTTTATCTAATATTCCTGATATATCTTCAAAGGCTTCTACCTTCTTTTTGTCTAGCTCTACTATTAAATCTCTAGGTTTTATTCCAGCAGATTTGGCTCCTGCTTCAACAGTTTTTACTAAAACTCCTGAAATTCCAAGATCTCTTGAATAAGCAGTAACACCGCCTACACCTATATAAGGCCTAGCTACCTTACCATTTTTAACTAATTGTTCTACAATACTTTTAACTTCATTTATAGATATTGCAAGTCCTATACCTTCTGAATCACCTGTTTTTAAACTATTTATACCTATAACTTCTCCCTTTTCATTAGCTAATGCTCCTCCACTATTACCAGGATTTATAGCAGCATCTGTTTGTAGTGTTTTATAAACAGCTCCTTGATATTTTATCTCTCTGTTTACTGCACTTATTATTCCTGATGTAACAGTTCCTGCAAACTCTTCTGATATTGGATTACCAATGGCTATAGCTGTCTCTCCTACTTTAACTTTAGAAGAATCTCCAAATTTAGCTACTGGTAAATTTTTAGAATTTATCTTTATAACAGCTAAATCTGATCTTGGATCTTTTCCAATAACTTTTGCTTCTAAAATTTTACCATTTGAAAGTTTTACTGTTATTTTTTGAGCACCTTCTATTACGTGATTATTAGTTACAATATATCCATCAGCCTGAAATATAACACCGGATCCCTGTCCTTGATCTTGCATACCCATAAATCCTTCGGCTTTATTACTTACACCAACTACCGCCGGTCCTAAACTTTTAGCAACTTTTACTATATTATTGTCAGCAGCTTTATTTTCTGCTGTACCTTCTGTCTTTTCATCTTTCTTCTGTTCAAATATAGATTTATTAGTAGTAGAATATGGCTTATCCGCTAATTTATTTTTTACTATATAAGCTGCTGTAACTCCCCCTACAGTTGCTGATACAGCTATTATAATTATTACAGCTATTATATTTTTCATCATTCTTCTTTTTCTACTTTTTTTAAAATTTATAGAACCATGACAATCTTTTTTTGAGTCATCATCTAATAAATCATTTAATTTATCTTTGTCCATTAAAGACACCTCCACTTATTTAAGTAGTCACACTATACTCTTGTTAAAGTAAAGTTAAAAGTTACTCCCTCTAAAGACTTATTATCAATCCAAACATCTTCTTTATGTTGAGTTAATATGCTTCTAACTATAGATAATCCTAATCCAGTACTAACTTTAGAAGATCTTGCTTTATCTGCTTTATAGAACCTATCCCATATGTGTTTTTTATCTTCGTCTGAAAGTATTGGTCCATCATTAAAAACAGAAACTATAACTTTGTTTCCTCTAATTTTAGTAGTAACATTAACTCTTCCACCATCGCTTGCGTATTTTATGGCATTATCTATAAGGTTTATAACTACTTGTATAAGTCTATCTTTATCTCCCATAACAAAAAGCTTATCTTCTTCTAAGCTAACATTTACTCTTAAGCTTTTTTTGTCTATTTTTGTTTCAAATTTTATAATACTAGTCCTTATAATTTCATTAATATCTACTTTTCCTATATTAAGCTCTAAATTTCCAGATTCCATAGATGATAAATCTAATAAATCATTAACTAATCTTGTAAGTCTTTGAATTTCTTCATAGGTTATTTTTAAGTAGTACTTTTGTTTTTCTAAAGGAATTATCCCGTCTAAAATTCCGCCTATAAATCCTTTTATAGAAGTTATAGGAGACCTTATTTCATGGGATACATTGGAAATAAATTGCCTTCTGTTTGTTTCCACCTGCTCTATAGAATCTGCCATAGAATTAAAAGAATTAGCAAGCTCTCCTATTTCATCATTAGAATACATAACTACTCTTTTATCTACTTCTCCTTTAGAAATCTTGTCTGCAACATTATTTATTTTAGACAAAGGCCTTATTATTATTCTTTCAGAAAAGTAGTAAATTACAATAGAAGAAATTATTATTGCAAATATGGCTGATATCCAAATAATATTGTATACCCGTTTAAGGGGAGCTGTTATTTCACTTCTTGGAGTATGCATAACTATTGCTCCTACAAAGGTATTGCCCTTAAAAATAGGTATTTCAAAAGTGTGAACAGGACTATCAAACCACCTCTTATCATAGCTTTCTCCACTATTTTCTACAGATTCCCCTTTTCTCAATTTTTCTAGGTCTTTTGTTAAAACTTGAATACCTTCTAAACTTTTATGTTTAGGATTAGACACTGTATCAACATATCCATAGCTATCTGTTATCCATATATTTGCAGATAAGTAATTACTAATATACTGTGTAGTTAGCTTAACTTGTTGTTTTGATGTAATTCCTTGAGAGTATTCAGACATTGCTCTTACTATATATTGTCCTTCTGAGGATAACTGTTTTTTTCTTTGATCAAAATAATATCCTTGAAACCAATAAGATAAAAATGCTGCTATTATTATAAAACTAACAGATATTATAACTGTAAAAGTAGCTACTAATTTAGTGAATAAACTTTTTTTCATCTATTTCACCTCAAATTTGTATCCTACTCCCCATACAGTTTGAATTTGCCAATTTGATCCACCTTCTAATTTTTCTCTTAATCTTTTTACGTGAACATCTACAGTTCTAGAATCTCCTGGATAATCATATCCCCATACTTCACATAATAATTGTTCTCTAGTAAATACTCTATTTTTATTACTAGCTAAATAATATAAAAGTTCAAATTCTTTAGGTGGCATTTTTATTTCTTGTTCTTTATATAAAACACTATAAGAATTTACATCTACAACTAAACTATCAAATTTTAAAACTTCTTTATTATCACTATCTGCATTATATCTTCTAAGTACAGCTTTAACTCTTGCTAATAATTCTTTAGGTTCGAATGGCTTTACAATATAATCATCTGCACCTAATTCAAGAGCAAGAACCTTGTCAAAAGTATCTCCCTTAGCAGTTAACATAATTATTGGTATCATACTATCTTTTCTTATCCATTTAAGAACATCTACCCCATCTATATGAGGAAGCATTATGTCAAGTAATACTAAGTCAGGTTTATATTTTGAAAACTCTTTTTCTGCCTCTTTACCATCATGACACACCTTAGTATCATACCCTGAACTTTCCAAATACATCTTTATGACTTCTGCTATATTTTCATCATCATCTACTACAAGAACTTTTCCTATTTTTCCTTCCATTTTTTGAACCTCCTTCTATATCAAATAAATATTAAAATCATTTACTAATTACATATTTAATTTACCATATTATTTTGTGCAAAAATAATCAATTTTATAAAATTTACAAATAATTCACTACATGTAAATAAAATACCTATAGATGTTAACATCTATAGGTATAAACTAACTATGTAATAATATTATTGCCTATTAATCTTCAAATATTTCACTTACTGAAGAATATTCATATATTCTTTTAATAGCTTCTGCAAATACTGGTGCTACTGATAACACTTTAAATTTATCTAAATTTTTATCATCTGGTAAATCTATTGTATTTAACATAACTAATTCTTTTATAACTGATTTATCTATTCTTTCTATTGCAGGACCTGATAAAACAGCATGAGTACAACATGCAAATACTTCTTTAGCTCCCATTTTAACTAATGCATTAGCTCCATTAGTTATAGTTCCTGCTGTATCTATCATATCATCTACTAATATAACAGTTTTATCTTTTATATCTCCTATTATATTCATTACTTCAGATACATTAGCTTTAGGTCTTCTTTTATCTATTATAGCTATTGGTGCATGAAGTTTATCTGCAAATTTTCTAGCTCTAGTAACACTTCCAAGGTCTGGTGAAACAACAACTATATCTTCTCTCTCGTCAAAACCTTTTTCAACAAAGTATTTTGCAAGGATTGGAGCTCCTAATAAATGATCTACTGGTATGTCAAAGTATCCTTGGATTTGTGATGCATGTAAATCCATTGTTAATACTCTGTCAGCTCCTGCAGCTGTTAAAAGATCTGCTACTAATTTTGCTGTTATTGGATCTCTTGCCTTTGCTTTTCTGTCTTGTCTAGCATATCCATAATAAGGCATAACTGCTGTGATTCTTCCTGCTGAAGCTCTTTTAAATGCATCAATCATTATTAATAATTCCATTAAATTATCATTAACTGGAGCATTTGTTGATTGAACTATAAATAAGTCAGTTCCTCTTACTGTTTGGTTGATATTTACAGATATTTCTCCATCACTAAATGTTGATACTTGAGAATCCCCAACTTGAACTTTTAGTGCATCAGCTATTTCTTTAGCTAATTTTGGATGTGAATTACCTGTAAAAATTTTAATATTTTTACCCTGGCTTAACATTATATAAATCCTCCTTAAAATTTATTTCTTATATAATCCTTTTTTTTCTACCCAGCCTTCTTTGTTTATCTGTCTTGCCCTTGCAACAGCTAAAGCTCCTTTTGGAACTTCATTTGTAATTGTAGATCCTGCTGCTATATATGTGTTGTCATTAACTTTAACAGGTGAAACTAAATTTGTGTTACAACCTATGAAAGAATTATTTCCTATTATAGTTTTATATTTATTTTCTCCATCATAATTAACTACTACAGTTCCGCAACCGAAGTTACATCCACTTCCTACTTCTGCATCTCCTATATAAGTTAAATGAGATATTTTTGTTCCATCATCTATACTTGATTTTTTAATTTCTACAAAATCTCCTACTCTTACTGACTTACCTATAGAAGATTCTGGTCTTATATATGCAAAAGGTCCTACTGTAGTTTTATCTCCTACTGTGCTTTCTAATATAACAGAGTTTTCAACTGTAACTCCTTGTCCTATTGTACTATCTAAAATACGAGAATTAGAATATAAAATACAATCACTTTCTATAAGAGTATTACCTTTTATAACGTTTCCTGGATATATAATAGTATCATTACCAATTTTAACATCTACATCTATATAAGTGTTATTTGGATCTATTATTGTAACTCCATTAGCCATATGTAGTTCATTTATTCTTTTTTTCATAATATTTTCTGCTTGAGATAACTGTATTCTTGAATTAACTCCCATTATTTCTTCAAAAGGTATAGCAATAGCTCCTACTTTTTTTCCTGAATTTTTCATTATTTCTATAACATCAGTTAAATAGTATTCTCCTTGAGCGTTATCATTAGTAATTTTACTTAAGCTCTCAATTAAAGCTTCTATGTCAAAACAATACATAGCACTATTAACTTCGTTTACTTTTAGTTCTTCTTCATTACAATCTTTATGTTCTACTATTTTTTTTACATCTTTGGAGTTTTCTCTTATAACTCTACCATATCCTGTTGGATTATCTACAATAGAAGTAATTACTGTAGCAAAGCATTTTTCCTTTTTATGAAATTCAAATAAATCTTTTACTGTATCATCTGTTATTAAAGGTGAATCTCCTGTAAATATAGCAACTGTTCCTTTTTTACCTTTTAGAAAATCTATAGCACTAATAACTGCATGACCTGTTCCTAGTTGTTTTTCTTGAACTGAATAACTAACATTCTTTTCTTTAGTAGCTTCTTTTACTTTTTCTGCTGCATTACCTACAACTAAGTTGATGTCTTCTATTTCTGACTTTCTAATAGTATCAATAACATGATTAACCATTTCTTTACCACAAACTTTATGTAAAACTTTAGGTAAAGAAGATTTCATTCTTGTTCCTTGACCTGCTGCTAATATTATAGCACAATTATACATTATAGCACCTCTTTATCATTTTTTATAACATTTGAGTATTTCATTTTAAAAAACTTCCTATAATATTATATTTTATATAAAAATTAATTTCAACCTATTGAACATATAAACAACATATATATTCACAAAAAGGGAAAGGAGAATAAATTCTCCTTTCCCTTTTATTTTATATACTTCCTGATTATTCTTCGTTCTTATTTGCAGATGAGTCTTCGTTTTTAACTTTTTCATACTGCTCTAATATAGCGTTTTGGATTTTTTCTCTAGTCTCTGTATTAATAGGATGTGCTATATCTTTGAATTCCCCATCTGGTGTTTTCCTGCTAGGCATAGCTATGAAAAGACCGTTTTGACCTTCTATAACCTTTATATCATGAACTACGAATTCATTATCAAAGGTTACTGAAACTATAGCCTTCATTTTTCCTTCTGTCGCTATTTTTCTAACTCGTACATCTGTAATTTGCATAAATTTCCACCTCCAAAGATGCTTGTGTATATACTTTTATGTATATACAATAACATATTCTCTATGTTTTATATTTTTCCTCCTTTATTTTTTTAATTTTTATAAAATATTAAAATCTTTTGAAAATTATTTTATCTAAATTTCAAATAATGAAGAAGGCTCTACTAATATTTCGTTATTATCATCAAAACCTTTGAAATCTACTATTGAAAAATAATCGTCTACAAGCTTTTCTTGGATGTCAGTGTTATCTATTAATACTCCTATACCTAAGAGTTCACTTTCAAATTCTTTAAGTAAATTAGTTATACCTAAAGCTGTACCTCCAGCTTTCATAAAATCATCAATAAATATACATTTACTTTTTGGTTTTATAGAGTTTTTAGATACATACATATTTTGAACTCTTCCACTTGATCCAGAAACATAATTTATACTTAAAGTAGATCCTTCTGTAAGCTTATTGTTTCTACGAACTATAACTAATTCGACTCCTAACAATTTTGCTACTTCATAAGCTAATGGTATACCCTTTGTTTCCATAGTTATTACATGATCTATATGCTTTTCTGAAAAAAATGAAAATAATATATTAGCAGCTTTCTGTACTATTTGCGGGTTACACATTATATCTGTTACATATAAAAAATTTCCTGGTATTATTCTATCCTTATTTTTTAAGTTTATACATAAATTCTCAGCAAATTTCTTACTTTCCTCTTTTGATATCCCACTTACGTACTTAACTCCTCCTGCAGCACCTGATATTGTATCTACTCTACCTAAAGATAATTTAGTTAATATATCCTTTATTATAAATAAATCTTCACTTACTGTAGATTTTGCAGCATTAAACATCTGAGTAAATGTATTCAAATTGACTATCTTATTAGGGTTTTCCATAAGAACTTTGGTTATTATGGATATTCTTTGATTTCTTGTAAATTTTTCCATCATATCACCTATCTATTTCAAATTACGAATTATTTTTAATATATTTGTTTTATTATTCCTATTTTAAGATAAATAAGTAACAATATCAATACATATTTAATAAATTTTATAATATCAATATATTAATATGTTTTTTTGTTATGTTTTTGTATATAATTACATAATAAGAGTATTTATTAGGGAGTGAACTAAATGTCATTTGATTTGATAAAAGATAAGAATAAAAATATACATTTTATAGGTATCGGTGGAGTAAGTATGAGTGGACTTGCAGAAATACTTCTATATCATAACTTTAAAGTATCCGGTTCTGATATGAACGAATCGCCAAATACTGAAAAATTATCTAAAAACGGAGCTAAAATATATATAGGTCATAATAAAGAAAATGTAAAAAATGCAGATATAATAGTATACACTGCTGCAATATCTAAAGATAATCCTGAATTAGTTGAAGCTAAAGATAAAAATATTAAAACTATGGATAGAGCTGAATTTTTAGGACAATTAATGAAAGGACACAAATACAATATAGCTATTTCTGGTACTCATGGCAAAACTACTACTACTTCTATGGTTTCTCATATAACTTTAAATTGTAATACAGACCCTACAATTTTAGTAGGAGGAAACCTAGATATTATAAATGGTAATGTAAGAGTAGGTAAAAGTGATTATTTTATAACTGAAGCCTGCGAATATAAATCTTCTTTTCTTAAATTTCATCCTTATATAGGAGTTATACTTAATATAGATAAAGATCATTTAGATTATTATAAAGATATTGAAGATATAAAAAATGCTTTTTCTAAATTTATAAAGCTAATACCTAAAGATGGATATCTTATAGCTTATGATGAAGATAAAAATATAAAAGATATTATAAAATCTGCTTCTTGTAATGTAGTTACTTATGGTATAAATTCTGGTACTATTCAAGCACGTAATATAAAATTTGATGAAAAAGCTTGCGGAAGTTACGATGTATATAAAAATGATGAAAAACTTTTTTCAATAAATTTAAATGTACCAGGAAAACATAATATATTAAATTCATTAGCTAGTATATGTATATCTTTAACTTTAAGCTTAGAAAAAAATTCTATAGCCAAAGGTTTAGAAAGTTTTTATGGAACCCATAGAAGATTTGAGTTAAAGGGAAAAAAAGATGATATTACTGTAATAGATGATTATGCTCACCATCCTACAGAAATTGAAGCAACTTTAAATGCAACAAGAAACTATCCTCACAATAAAATATTCTGTGTATTTCAACCTCATACTTATTCAAGAACTATAAAATTATTTGATGAATTCACAGAATGCTTTAATAACACAGACGAACTTATTCTTGCAGATATTTATGCCGCAAGAGAAAAAGACACTGGAGAAATAAGTTCTGATATGCTTGGAGATTCATTAAGAGAAAAAGGTATAAAATGCACCAATTTTCATAACTTTGAAGATATAGTTAATTATTTAAAGAAAAATGCATCAAAAGGTGATTTAATCTTAACTGTTGGTGCCGGAGATGTATTTAAAATTGGAGAAATGTATCTTAATTCTTAAATAAAATATACTTAAAAACACTTCTAATTGGTAATACTATATGTATAACCTATTGGAGGTGTTTTTTTATGAAAAATTTTTTAATTTCGGCAATAGTAAATTTAATACTTATAAGTGTATCTTATTTATTGTTTAGAAAAATAATAAGCGGTCCTACTCGTAATAAGATATATGAAAAACTTTTTAGTTCCTTTTCTCTTTTTATAATATATGTTTTTGTAATTACTGCTGGAATAACCGTACTTACAGCATTAATATTATATAAAACTAGATTTGTAATATACCTTAACATAGTTGCACCAGCTTTAGTTTCTATTTTAGTAGGATTTCTTATATCTACAGTTCCAACAAGAGGTGTTGGTGATAAAAAAACTAACTAAATTTAAACATTACTATTATATATTATTGACTTTTTAAAGCTATTATTATATAATGGTAATGTTTTCGGGGTGTGGCGCAGATGGGAGCGCGCGTGGTTTGGGACCATGAGGTCGCAGGTTCAAGCCCTGTCACCCCGACCACAAAGAGTTACTTTTAGTAACTCTTTTTTTTATTTAAAATAAATTATTAAAAACAAAAAATTTTAAAGTAATATACTCTTTTATTATTTAATTTTATTTTTATTATTTTACTTAATTAGATAAATTTTCATATAAATAGTTAAAGTTTACTAATAATAAGTTACTAACTGGTAAAAATAATTAATATATTAAGGAGTGATATTGTGAAAAAAGAACATAATGAATTGTTTCAAAATATAGTAAAGTCTTATTTCAATAATACATTAGAAAAAGATTTAGAAAATTTATTATCAAAACATGATTCTGATGAAAGAGATCTTTGTAGTATTATTTCATCTTTATGTGGAGTAGAAGTAGATCCTAACACTACAAATTTTATAGAAGATTTAAAAAAAGCAATAAAAAACTATAACCCTTTACATAAAGTAGTAAACAAAATCAAAGATTGTTCTATGGATTGTGAAAAAATTAATGGTAAAACATTTTGTCAAAACTCATGTCCTTTTGATGCTATCTTTATAAACAAAGATACTAATTCTACATACATAGACAAAGATAGATGTACTGATTGTGGTTTTTGTGTAGAAGCCTGCCCTAATGGAAGTATTTTAGATAAAGTAGAATTTATTCCCCTTGCAAAATTACTAAAAGGAGATGCTCCAGTAATAGCTACAGTAGCTCCTGCCATTTCTGGTCAATTCGGTGACAATGTCACTATGGATAAACTTAGAACAGCTTTTAAAAAACTAGGATTTACAGATATGATAGAAGTAGCATTTTTTGCTGATATGCTTACATTGAAAGAAGCTGTAGAATTTGACCACCTAGTAAAAAATGAAAAAGATTTAATGATAACTTCTTGTTGCTGTCCTATGTGGGTTGGAATGTTAAAAAGAGTATACAATGATTTAGTAAAAAATGTATCACCATCTATTTCTCCTATGGTAGCTTCTGGAAGAGTTTTGAAAAAATTAAATCCAGATTGTAAAATAGTTTTTGTAGGCCCTTGTATAGCTAAAAAAGCTGAAGCTAAACAAGAAGATTTAGTTGGAGATATTGACTTTGTTCTTACATTCTCAGAACTTAAAAGTATTTTTGAATCTTTAAATTTAGATTTAGAAAATCTTAAGGAAGATCAATCTTCTGATTATTCTTCTAGAGGGGGAAGAATTTATGCAAGAACTGGCGGTGTATCA
This sequence comes from Clostridium oceanicum, assembly GCF_039521385.1. Taxonomy (NCBI): domain Bacteria; kingdom Bacillati; phylum Bacillota; class Clostridia; order Eubacteriales; family Clostridiaceae; genus Clostridium; species Clostridium oceanicum. The sequence goes on from NZ_BAAACG010000016.1 coordinate 41,059, forward strand.
GAAGCTGTTAAAGATGTAGTTGATAGACTTTTCCCTGAAAAATCAATCATGTTAAAAGCAGTTCAAGCAAATGGTGTAATAGAATGTAAAAAGATTCTTGAAAAAGCTCAAAATAAAGAACTAGATGCAAACTTTATAGAAGGTATGGGATGCATTGGTGGATGCGTCGGTGGGCCTAAAGCTTTAATCTCTAAAGAAAAAGGAAAAGATAAAGTAAATGAATTTGCTGATAAATCTTCTGTAAAAGTATCTGTAGATAGTTCTTGTATGAATACCATTTTAAAAAAAATAGGAATAAACTCAGTAGAAGATTTTAAAAACCCGGAAAAAATAAAAATATTTGAACGAAAGTTTTAAAATATATTTACTATAAAATACTTATTAAAATTTCTAGTATCACCTGTTATAATTTAAATGAGGTGATTACTTATGAAAAATATAAAAGCAGCTATATTCGATTTAGACGGAACTTTAATTGATTCAATGGGAGTATGGTGTAAAATAGATATTGATTTTCTAAAAAAAAGAAATAAAGCAGTACCTAATAATCTAAAAAAAGAAATTGAACATTTAACTTTTGAAGAATGTGCTAATTATTTTAAAAATACATTCAATCTAAAAGAATCTCCTGAATCAATAATGAAAGAATGGAATGATATGGCATACTCTGAATATTGCAATAATATAAAATTAAAAAATGGTGTTGAAACTTTTTTAAATTTATTAAAAAGTAAAAATATAAAAATAGGATTAGCAACTAGTAATACTCTTAGTTTAGTTGAAATTGTTTTAAAAAATAACGGTATATATGATTTATTTGATAGTATAACTACTATATCTGAAGTAAAAAGAGGAAAAAATTTTCCAGATATTTATTTATTAGCATCAGATAAACTAAATACTTCTCCTAAGGAATGTATAGTATTTGAAGATATATTACCTGCAATAGAAGGTGCTAAATCTGCTGGTATGAAAGTAGTTGGTGTATATGATTACTACTCTAAGGATTATACAAAAAATATAAAAGCTAAATCAGATTACTATATAAATAAATATGATGATTTAGAAGATTTAGCAATATAAACATTTAATTAATTTTTTATTTTATGATATTTTCTTTTAAATAAATTATAATTTTTGAATATACTATACTGTATTGTAAGATTATACAGGAGGTTTTATATGTTTATATTCTTGTTTCTAGTAATAGTTATTGTATGTTTTTATTTATATTATACTTTCAATGATAAATACTATGATCAACAAAAACAAATTATGTTACTAAAAAAACAAAATATTAAACTAAAAAATTCAATACAAAATACAAATCATATAAATAAAAATATAAAAGTTAAATTTATTCCTTCAGATTATGAAAAAGCAACTACTAAAAAAGATTGTGATCTTTTTCTTTCACCAACAGATAATTCTACTGTAATATACAACATAAAACCAAATGAACTAGTTAATATATACTCTATAGCAGAAGTTTCAAATACATTATGGTTTGAAATTTCTATATTTTCAAAAGGTATGATTAATACAAAAGGTTGGGTAAAAAAAGATTTTTTAAACATACCTACAAATTAAAATAAAGGCACAAAAGTTTAATTTGAAACTTTTGTGCTTTTATCTATACTATCTTTTCATTTTCATTCCCTTTAAATAATCTATAGTCTTTTATTTGTCCATTAATATACTCTGGAACAACATCTATAATATCTTTTCTACAACAATAGTCTAAATCTTTTTCTAAATTTAGTTTTTTTATTCTCTTGTAATGATCTGCATTTTTTATAAACCCTATTATATCCTTATTGTTTAAATATATATAATGGCAAGTTTTTGCTATATCTGATAATTTAACATCTTTTTCTTTCTTTATAATACAATCTATTAAATATCCGCTACATATAAAATCATCTATAGAAAATTCTCCATAGGTTCCTGCATTTACTATAACTAAATCATTACCTAAATCAATAACCCTATCTGAAACACTTTTAGCATTTAATAAAGCTGATATCAATATATTTTTAGCCTTAACACTTTTATTTATTGCTTTAGTTCCATTAGTTGTAGTTAAAATTATATTTTTACCATAAACATTTTCTTTTTTATATTCAAGGGGAGAATTAGAACAATCAAATCCTTCTATTTTTAAAGCATTTCTTTCTCCTCCTAATATAAAATCACATCTTTTATTATTTGAAATCTTTAAAGCTTCTTCTACAGTAACAACTGGTATAACTTTAGAGCAGCCATTATTTATAGCTGTAGTAATAACCGATGTTGCTCTTAACATATCTATAACTACTGCAGTTTTATCTTTAACTTTACTATCATCTACATAATCAGCAGAAATAATTAAATCTATATTCATAAAATCCCCTCTTAAACTATACTCTCTTATAACTTATTCCTTGATATAAGTTTTCATCTTTTAATTTTTTATCAATAGAATTTAGTATCTCCCATTTTTTCAAACTCCACATAGGACCTATAAGTAAACTTCTAGGAGAATCACCAGTTAGTCTATGAACAACAACACTTGGAGGTAAAATACTTATAGATTCACATATTACATCTATATATTCTTCTAAAGTTAAAAACTTAAGTTCTCCTTTTTCATACAATTTAACTAGAGGAGTATTTTTCATTAAATGTAGGAGATGAAATTTAACCCCTTGAATATCTTTAGTTGATAAATATTTTACTGTGTTTATCATATCTTCTTTAGTTTCACCTGGAAGTCCAAATATAGTATGAACCACTACATCTATATTTCTCTCTCTAAGGTTTTTTACAGCTTTCTCAAAAACATCTATTTTATATCCTCTGTTTATAGTCTTTGCTGTCTTTTCATTTGAAGTTTGAAGTCCTAGTTCAATCCATACATATACTTTTTTATTAATCTCTTCTAACAAATCTAAAACATCTTCACCTAAACAGTCTGGTCTTGTAGCTATAGCAAGGGCTACTACTCCTTCTTCATTTATAGCTTCTTCATATTTTTTTCTTAAGATTTCTACAGGAGCATATGTATTTGTATAAGGTTGAAAATAAGCTATATACTTATTTGATTTCCACTTTTTATTCATCATTTTAAGTATATCTTGAAATTGATTATGTATTGAAAAATCTCTGTTTCCTGCAAAATCTCCTGATCCTCTTTCACTACAATATATACATCCACCTTTACTTATAGTTCCATCTCTATTAGGACAAGAAAACCCTCCATCTAAAGATACTTTAAAAACTTTAGATCCAAATTTATTTCTTAAAAAATAGTTTAAACTATGGTATCTTTTTTCATTCCATTTTAATTCCATTTTCATCACCTATTTTAATTTTAACAATAAAAATAAACAATGTCGAATCTATAGACATTGTTTATTTCTATAAGCTATATTTTTTTAAATTTAAAATCTTTTAAATTTAATTGCCATTTTCCTGTAACTTTAGAAACTTCTTTGTTGTTTTTATCTTTTGCTATTACATCAAAATTTATCTCCTCCATATTAAAAGAAGAAAAGATTACATTAACTTTATCCAGTGGATATTTATCTTCAAATTTAGAATCTATCATATCTCCACTATCTGTTTTATAAACTCTTAAATTTTTGCTTTTAGCACTTGTTTCATATTGAACTGCTACAAATTTTTCATCTGGAGAAAATACCATATAATCTATTTTACTATTCTTTAATAAATCTAAATCTGAAATTTCTTTTCCAATAGGAGGTTCCTTTACATTTGTTATACTTCCACCTTGAGAATCTCCTCCACCACCAGATCCTCCAGATTCACCATCTCCGCTTCCGCTGCCTCCTTGAACTGCTTTAGATTCATCTATAGTAACAAGTCCTATATAAGAATTTTTATCATAAGTAGAAATGGCTATAAAATTTTCACTATAAGCTAAAGTTATAGCACCTATATTACTTTTAGGAACAGGTATTTTTTCAAGTCTAGATTTATCATCTTTAGCATAAGTATAATCTGGTATACCTGATCCATCTATTAAAAGTTCTGTTTTTATATTATTCTTGTTTCTATATCTAATTTGATTTTTTTCTATAAAAGCTTCTTTTTCATTACTGGTATTAATTTCTTCTATTTTATAATCATTACCTTCTTTTACAACTTTAATTTTAAATTCTTCTACACAAGTATAAGGAATCTTTTCATTTATACTGACAACTTTACTTTTGAAAATTCCACTTTCTCCTATTTCATTTATTTCACTTATAAGGTATCCTTTAGTTTTTAAATCTGAATTTCTTTTTTCTGCTTTACTATTTGTGAGTTTTTTAGAATATAATTTTTTTGCACTATTCATATCATTATTCATAAGATATCTCATATAACTATCTACAACATTATTAGCTATCTTTACATCAAATTCTCTTCCTTCTTTACTATCCTTTGTTTTAGGTTTACATCCATAGGAAAATATCATCATAAAAATTAAAATATATATGAATAATCCTTTTTTATTATGAAATCTCAGCATTAATATTTTCACTCCTATCTAAAAAATAAATTCTTAGTTTTATTTTTTCCTAAAAATAAAATTTAATTAAAAATCATTATTTTTATTTTTATTTATATATTTATATAGAGAGATTTTATTAATTAGATTCAAGGAGGATTTATGTTTAAAAGGAAATTAACCTTAATTTTTCAGATAAGTGCAGTCTTTATAGGAACTATAGTTGGTGCCGGACTTGCATCTGGTCAAGAAATGACTCAATTTTTTACTACATACGGATATAAAAGCTTTATAGGTTTATCAATATGCTTTTTTATATATATTTTTATGGGTTCAATAATAATAGATATAAGCATAAAACATAAACTAAATTCTTATAACAGTTTAATTTCTTTAGTAAGTCCAGGATTTTTAGGAAAAACCATAGATTTGCTTACAGGATTATTTTTGATAAGTGGATCTGCAATAATCCTTGCTGGAAGTGGCGCTCTTTTAAATCAATATTTTGGAATATCAAGATGGATAGGAACTATACTTATGGTGATTTTTTCTTTATTTGTACTATTTAGAAATACAAAGGGTCTTATAACTATAAATTCCTTTATTGTTCCTTCTCTTATGATTGTAATAATAACAATATTTATACTCTACATGGCCTTATCAAAAGATGTTAGTTTGTCTTATATAAAAGATATTCCTAATTATAAAAATCATTGGTTAGTATCTACTTTAATATATGGTGGCTTCAATTTACTATGTTGTAGTGGTGTTCTTGTACCTTTAAGTACAGAAATTGGTGATAAAAAATCCTTGAAGTCTGGATTAGTAATAGGTTCTTTAGGTTTAACTATTTTATCTTTTATAATAAATCTATTACTACTTCTGAATGTACCTAATATATTTAAATTTGAAATTCCACTTTTATTTATAGCAAATAGATTTGGAAGAGTAATACAAATAATGCTGTTATGTATAATTTGGTTAGAAATGTTTTCAACAGAAGTATCTGATATATATAGCGTAGGAAAAACAATGGAACAATCTTTAGGTATATCTTATAAAAAATCAGTATTTATTATAATGTTAATTGCAATACCTATATCTCAATTAGGATTTGTTAAACTAATAAGTGTTTTATATCCTAGTTTTGCAGTAATAAGCTTTATATTTATGATTCAATGTATAGTTTTTTATATAAAAGATAAATAAAATTTGTAAACCTAATATCCTCATTATATAATTTATAACATAGTTAAATGTTTTGAGGTGTTATTATGGATAGATTAAAAAAATGTACTTTATGTCCAAGAAATTGTAATGTAGATAGAACTAGCTCTTCTTTAGGCTTTTGTAATGCTACAGATAAAGTTAAAATCGCAAGAGCTAGTCTTCATTTTTGGGAAGAACCTTGTATATCTGGAACTAAAGGATCTGGAACTGTTTTTTTCTCAAACTGTAATCTTAAATGTGTATTTTGCCAAAACCATAAAATAAGTCATGGTGGCTTTGGAAAAGAAATATCTATAGAAAAATTAAGTTCTATATTTTTAAATCTTCAAGATAGGGGAGCTCATAATATAAATTTAGTAACTCCTACTCACTACGCTTTTCAAATTATAAAAGCTTTAGATTTAGCAAAAAAAAATGGTCTTTCTATTCCTATTTTGTATAATTCAAATGGATATGAAAAAGAATCTACAATTGAATCTTTAAAAGGTTATATAGATGTTTACCTACCGGATTTTAAATACTTTAATGATAAATATGCTATAAAATACTCTAATTGTAAAAATTATTTTAAATATGCTTCATCTTCTATAGAAAAAATGTATATGCAAGTAGGTGCTCCTTCCTTTGATTCAAGCGGATTAATAAAAAAAGGTGTTATTATAAGGCATTTAATGCTTCCAGGATTATTATTTGATTCAAAAAAAATAGTAGATTATATTTATTCTAAATTTAAAGATAATGTATACTTAAGTATAATGAATCAATACACTCCTATAGATTCATTAACTAATAAGTATCCTGAAATCAATAAAACTTTAAATCCAAAGCATTATAAGTCTTTTATAAATTATTGTAGAGAATTAGGAATTAAAAATGCCTTTATTCAGGATTCAGAATCTTCCTCAGAAAAATTTATACCGGATTTTGATTTAAGAGGCATATAAGATATGTAGTTTTTATACAAAAAAGAGTACGTAAAAATTTACCGTACCCTTTTTATGTATTATAAAGAAAATTCAACTTTTAAAAGTTTAGCTAAAACTTTTATTTCTTTTACATTAGCAGTTTTAGTTCTTACCGTATCTTTATTACTTATAAGAAGTATTTTACTACTGTCTAATCTTTTTATTTGTCTTATAACTCTTTCTCCATTTAATTCTATTAAAAATATAGAATTACTATCTATTTCATGAGTTAAGTAACTAAATGCTATATCATCTTTACAAATTCTAAATCCCATCATTTCATTATCTTCTATTTTAAGAAAAAATACTTTACTAGCAGAATACCCTTCTATCTTTTTACCTATAACCGGTAATTGTTTTTTTCCTAAAACCTTATTTAAACTATATCCATATAAAGGTACATCTCTTATAACAGAATTTAGAGCATCGCTCCATACCTCATTAACTTTTTCTTTTTTAGGGAATTGTTTTGTCTCTACTTTTTCTTTTTTAAAGGATTCTTGTTCAAAAGACATAGTTATATCATTTATATCTTCACCTAATACTTTAGATATTCTAGTCATTAACTTTTCATTTATTATCTTTCTACCTGCTTCTATTTCAGTTATAAAACTTTCTGATACTCCAAGTTTTTTACCTAATTTCTTTTTTGTAAAACCCTTTTTAGTTCTAACTTGTTTTATTTTTTCACTTACCCTACTCATTTCTATACCTCTTTCTGTACCTTTTGTTTTCATTGAAGTCTCTTTTTTCTATGAGCTTACTTACTAAATATTTAAATTCTAAGTTTATAGATTTACTATCTATAATATGAAATATGGTATTTCTCTTTAAAATATTTTTTAAATCTTTAGTTAAAGTATCTAGCTCTTTGTCAGAAAGATTATTAAATAATATTATTCTTTCATCTAATACGTAACAATCACAAATATAGAAATCTATACCTGATATTATATCTTTAATCTTTATATTTCCCATGGTTTCATCTATAACCTTTAAATTACAACTACCATTTAAAAAACATATATTTTTTATCATATCTATTTCTTCTTTATCAAATCCATAAATTAGAATAGATTTCTTATTATAAAGAGTTATAATACCACCTTCTTCTAAAGGTTGATTTTATTAGGTTCTGGATATTCTTTTCCTTTAGTATCTACAGTAACACTTTCCATAATTTCATCTTCCATAGGTCTATCCATAGCATCTCTAGAAGCTCTTACTATTTCTTTTGCAACATCCATTCCTTCTATTACCTTTCCAAAGGCTGCATATTGTCCATCTAAATGAGGTGCATCATTAACCATTATAAAAAATTGGCTTCCAGCTGAATCCGGTGCCATAGTTCTTGCCATAGATAGTACACCTTCAGTATGTCTTAAATCATTATCAAATCCGTTAGATGAAAACTCTCCTTTTATAGAATAACCGGGACCTCCCATACCTGTTTTTTCAGGACATCCACCTTGTATCATAAATCCTGGAATAACTCTATGAAATATTAATCCATCATAAAATTCTCTATTTATTAAATCTATAAAGTTGTTTACCGTATTTGGAGCTTTATCTGGATAAAGTTCTGCTTTTATTATTTTATTGTTTTCCATTTTTATAGTAACTATTGGATTCATTTTTAATTACCCCTTTCAACTAATAGTTTATACTATTATATTTATGTAAATTATATCATAGCAAAATACCTTCATAAATAACTTTTATTTACTTACTTTGAATTTAATAAATTATAAGATAAATTAACTATATCATCCTCTAAAGAAGAATTATATATAGTTACTTTTCCATGGTCCTTTTTATCTGATAAAGAATTGTTTTCTAATAATTTTCTTTTTAATTCTTTTCCTGTTCCAAGACCACCATCTATAATTTCTACTTTTTCTCCAACTATTTTAGATAATGTTTTCTTTATAAAAGGAAAATGAGTACAACCTAAAACTATACTAGCAATAGGATATTTTGTATACTTTTCTACTTTATTTAATAGATATTTTTCAATATCCTCTCCTTCAACTATTCCTTTTTCTATATACTCTACTAACTTAGGACAAGGTATTGGCTCTATATTAGCTGTTTGTTTATAAATATGACTTAAATTTTTAAACTTTTTCTCTGCAAGAGTCATAGGCGTTGCCATTATTAATATTTTCCCTTTTTTATTAAGCTCTACTGCAGGTTTAACTGCCGGTTCTATTCCTATAATAGGAATATCATAGGTATCTCTTAAATCCTCTATAGAAGCACTAGTTGCAGTATTACAAGCTATAACTATAGCTTTAACTCCTTTTTCAATTAAAAAATCCACTGCTTTAAATGTTAAAGATTTAACTTCGTCTACCGTCTTTATTCCATAAGGAGCATTTTTTGAATCTCCATAGTATAAAAAGTTTTCTTTAGGTAACAATTTTACACTTTCTTTTAATACACTAATACCTCCAACTCCAGAGTCAAAAAAGCCTATTGGTTTATATTTCAAATCCAAGTTTATCACCTCGTACAAGATAAATATTTTATTATTTTTCGTATTTTATATTATAATTATAAACAAAATATATTATTCAAATAAAGTCATTATTAGTTATTGACATATAAACATATTAATTATAACATATAGGATATATTAAATTTTATAAATATTTTTGTCAATTATATTTTAGGAGGTAGCAATATTGGAAGATTTAATTTACTTTATTCCAAAAGAACTTCATTCAAAAGATAAAATGGCTAAACTTTTATCTGAGCATCCAGAAATAAAATTTGTATCTTTAGTATGTATAGATTTATCTGGAAATGATACTGATGAAAAAATCCCTATCAATCTTTTCTTAGAAGATATGGATAAATTCATTAACGGTTGTGTCCAAACAGACGGATCTTCTGTTGTTTTGCCTGGAATCGCAACTTTAAACAATGCTAAAGTTGATATGATTGTAGATATGAACGTCAATTGGTTTGTAGACTACAATAACGAAAATATCGACTCTAAAACTAACAAACCTATAGGAACACTAAGAATTCCTTGTTTCCTTTATCATGAAGACAGACCAGTAGACTCTCGTCACGTTCTAAAGCAATCAATCGATTACTTCAAATCTCAGCTTTTAACCCTTGTTAAAAAACATCCTGAATCTTTATCAAAATTCAATATTAAACCAGATGATATAGACAGCGTTATGGCAACTTGTGCCACTGAACTAGAATTTTGGGTTAAAACACCAAATGATGTAGCTGAAGTAGAAGAATTGTCAACATCTCAAGTTTTACATGAACAATATTGGAATAGAACTAAAGGTAATGTAAGAACAGCTTTAGAACAAGCTTTATCAATAATGGAATCTCATGGTTTAGAACCTGAAATGGGACATAAAGAAGTTGGAGGGGTTAAAGCTAAGCTAAGTAACTCTGGCGGATTTACTCATATAATGGAACAACTTGAAGTAGATTGGAAATACTCAACTGCTATGCAAGCTGCTGATAATGAACTATTAGTAAAAAGCATAATAAAAGAAGTATTTAGAAAAAATAAACTTGAAGTAACATTCCTTGCAAAACCTGTAGATGGTGTAGCTGGAAGTGGTGAACATACACACATAGGAATAGCATTAAAACTTAAAAATGGTAAAGTTATAAACTTATTCTCTGCAGGCCGTGATCATTTCTTAGGTAGATTTGGATATGCGTCTATAATGGGTATACTTAAAAATTACGAAATAATAAATCCATTTGTATCATCTACTAATGATTCCTTAAAGAGATTAAAACCTGGTTTTGAAGCTCCTATTTGTACCGTTACTTCAATAGGTCACTCTGTTGAAATGCCATCTAGAAACAGAACCGTTCTTTTAGGAGTTATTCGTGATTTAGAAAGTCCTTTAGCTACTAGATTCGAACTTAGATCTCCAAACCCTAGAAGTAATACATATTTAACTATAGCGTCACTTTACATGTCAATGCTTGATGGTATAACTTATGCATTAGAAAATAATAAAGATGAAGATTTACTTTTAAAAGAACTTTCAAAATCTCCTGAAGAAAAATGTGCTTACTTAGAAGAAGGAAGAGCTTATAGAAGTGAAGAAGATGTATTTGAAGATTATACTGAAGAGGAAAGAGAAAGAATATTTGCTAAAGCTCCTGCTACAGTATATGAAAACATTGACGCTTTTGAAAAACATAGTAACAAATTAGACATATTAAAAGAAGGTAACGTATTTACACCTGAAATATTAAATAGTTATAAATTGGCTGTAATTGAAAGATGGTTAGTAGAAATAACTAATAGAATAATTCCTAATTACATGGAAGAAATAAGAAGCTTCTCAAAATTACATCAAGATGATAAAGCTTTAGATGTTGATATTTCTACTTGGCATAGAATTAATGAACTACGTCAATATATAATGAAAGATACTTACAGTAAAAAATCTTTATTCACAAGAATAAAACAAGCTAAATCTAATAGTGATTACTCTCTTATCTCAAACTTACAAATAGAGTTAGAAGATAAAATGAGTAAACTTAGAAACTTATATTCTGATTACAAAAAGAATCTATTAGATATATAATAATATAAAAACTATATATTATTGCTGTTTTAATTTTAAAAAATAAATCTTCATATATAATAAAATAAAAAACCAGTGTTAATTTAACACTGGTTTTTACTATTTATATATTTTAATACTCTCTTAATGGAAAACTTTTAACTACCATTTCTCTTTTGTTATTTATAGGCTTCCAAAGTTCTATCTTATCTATTTTAACCATATCATATACTCTATCTTTTTTTAAATTGCTACAGGCTGTTACATATTCTTTATTGCTCCAATTTCTTGTAGCATAATTAGTATTAGCAAGTGACATATGTAAATCCCATTTGTCTATATTATGTCTTACTCTAAAGCCATGCAATTTAAGAGTATCATTAATATTTCTAATTATCCTTTTTATATACCCTTGATTAGTTACATTTAAATTTACAGATTTATATGGTGGCTCAAAACATATAGCTCCATTTATTTCTACTTTAAATTTTTTATATGGACTTAATATCTTCTTTATAACTTTCTCTAGTTTATCCATATCTGGATCTTCTAAAACCTCAAGAGTTATGTGAAGCATGGGTAATCTTTTATATATTTTATATTTTCTAGATATAGATCTTTGAATTTTTTCTATTCTAATATAATCGTCTTTATTAAGTAAGGCTACTAAATAGTATTTCATAATTCTATTAATCCCCCATAAACGCTTTTGTAAGTATTATATCACAATAATAAAACTTTTAGAATTCTAATAAAAATTGTTAGTAATATTTTGTCTTAATATTTATTATTTAAATATATAATATATCTTCTTTAACAGCTTCTCTTTTATATATGATAAACTAACTTTTTACATATTATACACATGTCTGAAGTTATTAGAAAAAACTAACAATTTTTTCAGTAAAAATTTATTAATTACATATTAACATTTTAAAATTTAATGTTAAAATATTTTATAGTTATGATATAATATATTTTGTTATGTAAGTTTTGAAATTAACTTGTAAGTTTAAATATATAAAATAATCGTAAAAGTGAGGATGGATTCGGGGATGAGTATATTAAAGATTAAAGGTGGAAACCCCCTCTTTGGGAAAGTAGAAATAAGTGGTGCTAAAAATGCTGCAGTGGCTATATTACCAGCGGCTATACTTGCTAGTAAAAACCATTGCACAATAGATAATATACCTAATATAGAAGATATACATTGTCTTGAAAGAATACTTGAAGGCATTGGTTGTAAATTAGAAAGAAATGAAAATTCATTAATAGTAGATAGCACTAATATATCTAGTATAAATGCTAATACTGAAGATGTTAGAAAGATGAGAGCTTCTTACTATTTAATAGGTGCTCTACTTGGAAGATTTAAAAAAGCTAGAGTGGAACTTCCTGGAGGATGTCCTATAGGAGTAAGACCTATAGATCAACATATAAAAGGATTTGAAGCCTTAGGAGCTCATGTTACTATAGAACACGGTGCTGTTACTGTAGAAGCAGATAGATTAATTGGAACTAATATATTCTTTGATGTTGTAAGTGTAGGTGCTACTATAAATGTAATGCTTGCTGCAACTTTAGCTGAAGGCAATACTATTCTTGAAAATGTTGCAAAAGAACCTCATATAGTTGATGTTGCAAACTTCTTAAACAGCATGGGCGCTAATATAAAAGGTGCTGGAACAGATATAATTAGAATAACTGGAGTTAAAGAATTAAAAGGATGTAACTATAGTGTAATTCCAGATCAAATAGAAGCAGGTACATATATGATTGCTACTGCAGCTTGCGGTGGCGAAGTTACTATAAATAACGTAATCCCTAAACATTTAGAATCAATTTCTGCTAAATTAATTGAAATGGGTATAAATGTAACTGAAGACGGAGATTCAGTTACTGTTAAATCAAATAAAGAATTCAAAGGTATAACTTTAAAAACACAACCTTACCCTGGATTCCCAACTGATGTACAACAACCTATGAGCTCTCTTTTAACTGTAGCTAGCGGAAGAAGTATAATAAATGAAAACATATGGGAAAGCAGATTTAAACATGTAGATGAACTGAAAAAAATGGGTGCTAATATAAAAGTTGAGGGAAGAACTGCTATACTAGATGGCGTTGATGCCCTTACTGGTGCTGTAGTAAAAGCTACAGATTTAAGAGCTGGTGCTGCTATGGTTATTGCAGGCTTAATAGCTACTGGTGAAACTAGAATTTTAGGGGTAGAACACATAGACAGAGGATACCCAAATATTGAAGAAAAATTTAAATCTCTAGGTGCAGAAATATCTAGAGAAGAAAAATAATTAAGTTATGATATTTTGTTCTCTCTATAGTGGTAGTAGTGGTAATTCTATGTTCATATCCTCTGGTAAAACAAAAATTTTAGTAGATGCTGGATTGTCTGGTAAAAGTATAGAAAAAGCGTTAACATCTATAGAAGAAGTTGCTTCTTCTATAGATGCTATATTTGTCACTCATGAACACATAGATCACGTTAAAGGTGTAGGCGTATTATCTAGAAAATACAATATACCTATTTATGCAAACACCAAAACTTGGATGGCTATGGAAAAAAATATTGGTAAAATCAAAGAACACAATATAAAAATGGTTGATTCTTCTAGTTTTTGTATAAATAATGATTTAGAAGTACTAACTTTTCCTATACCTCATGATGCTTCTTGTCCAACTGGATATAAAGTATCCTGTGGAAATAAAAAAGTAAGTATTGCTACAGATTTAGGCTATTTTTCTAAAGATATAGAAGAAATATTAAAAGATTGTGATGTAATTGTTTTAGAAAGCAATCATGATACAGAAATGCTTAAAGTAGGTCCCTATCCTTATAATTTAAAAAGAAGAATTTTAAGTAATGAGGGCCATTTATCAAATGATGACTGTGGAAAAGCTATAATAAATATCACAAATGAAAAATATAAAAATATAATTTTAGGCCATCTTAGTAAAACTAATAACTTTCCTGATTTAGCTTATAAAACTGTAACAAATATTTTAGAAGATGCAGGTATAAAACTTGGTAAAGATTTATCTGTATCTGTAGCAAAACGTGATATGCCTAGTAGTTATATAAAATTTTAGGGTAAGGTGATAAATTTTGAAAAAGTATAGAAAAATATTAATATTTTGTTTTTTATTTGTTCTATCATTCTCTTTTGTAGCCTGTGAGAAAAAAGACGAAGTAAGTATAAGTAACAAGAATAAAATTAAGCAAATAAAGTTTCCAAATGAAAAAGACAATAATATAGATTTAAAAATATATTTTGCTGATAATGACTCTGAAAGTGATTCTGATATCGCTAAAGAAGAACGTCTTTTAAAAAAAGAAGAGATTATAGGAGAACTTATAATACAAGAATTAATTAAAGGACCTGCTGTAAAAGGAAGTCTAAAGCCTATATTCCCTAAAGAAACAAGACTTTTAAGCTTTTCAATTAAAGATTCTGTAGCTTACGTAAACCTAAGTAAAGAAGCTTATCATGCACCTATGTCTTACAATAATGAAAAAGCTTATTTAAAGTGTATAGTTTGGTCTTTAACTCAATTACCTTCTATAAAAAAGGTTAAACTACTTATAGAAAATAAAAATATAAACAACCTAACTAAAAACTTTGATTTATCTAAGCCTATAGAAAGAGATGATTTGAAAAGTGACACACCAAAAGAAGGAATGTAAATATTGTTGTGAAAAACATGTTGATATAGCCTTTGATGACTTTATTAATTCTACAGAAACTTTCCCTTGTATGGATAAAGTATCTATAGAAAAATGTAGTTATTGTAATGAAAATGCTATATATATACTTAAAAAAAATGAAAACTCTGCGGAGTAAACTTAATATATATTATATAAAGGAGATTTGAAATTATGAGTTTATATGAACAGTGGACAAATATGGTTGTAGATTATGTTAAAACTAAAGGAGAAGCTGCCTTTTGGAAAGAATACGGAAGAATAGAAAAAGATATCTACACTAAAATATTATCTGATCGTACAAGTCATATAACTGGTACTTTAAAAGATTTGGCTGATGAAAATGATACTCCTATATTATTTTATTTAGGATTTTTAGATGGAATAAATGAAAGCTTAACTGAATCTTTAGATGTAGAAAAAATAGAAGAAAATTCAAATGTAGATATAACTTTAAACTTTGAAAAATTGTATTACAATATGTTAGATGCTAAAGCAGATTATCTTTACAAATTACCACAATGGAATGCTATACTTTCAAATGAAAAAAGAAAAGAAATTCATGATAGCTGGGTATCAACTAAAACTGTAATTAAAAAGGATGTAGTAGGAAGAAATGATCCTTGTCCTTGTGGAAGCGGAAAAAAATACAAAAAGTGTTGCGGAAAAAACGCATAAAATAAAAATATATAAAACTAATAGCCCTGCACTTTAGTGGATGGCTATTAGTTTTAAGTTAACTTACTCGGAGGATACTTATGAACATAACAGTTATTGCTGTTGGAAAAATAAAAGAAAAATATTTAAAATTAGCTATTGATGAGTATTCAAAACGTCTTAGTAAATACTGCAAACTTAACATAATACAATTACCTGACGAAAAAACTCCTGATAAAAGTTCTCTTAAAGATGAATTAATTATAAAAGAAAAAGAAGGGAACCTAATATTAAAACATATAAAAGATAACCAATTTGTAATAGCTTTAGATTTAAAGGGAAAGTCTATAACTTCTGAAGAATTTTCTAAAGTTATAGAAAACTGTGCTATATCTGGAAATAGTAATATTGTATTTGTTATAGGTGGTTCTTTAGGATTGAATAATTCCGTATTATCTAGATCAAACTATAAGCTTTCTTTTTCTAAATTAACATTTCCTCATCAATTATTTAGAGTTATGCTTCTTGAACAAATATATAGGTGCTTTAGAATAATAAATGGTGAACCATATCATAAGTAAGTTTTTATCTTACTTATAATTATCCTTTTCTAAAAATAATCATTTCCCTAGGACACATTTACCCTCAGTCTTATATAATAGTTATGTAAAGTTAATATAAAAACTGTTTCATTATTGAAATCTCTATTTAAATATTAAAAAAATGTACATCATAATAAATAAAACTTTTTATATAATCTACTAAAATAATAAGATATAAAATGAGGAGGAAAAGTGAAAGAAAAACTATCAATTGGTGAATTTGCAAAATTAAGAAATATTACTACGGAAACATTAAGATATTACGATAGAATAAATTTACTTAAACCTATTAAAGTAGATCCTAAAACAGGATATAGATATTATTCTATTTTACAGTATGAGGAATTAGGAACTATTAAAGAACTTCGTCAATTAGGTATGAGTATTGATGAAATTAAAAAATATTTTAATGATAGAAATTTAAAACAATCCGTTGATATACTAAAATATAAACATGAGGAACTTAAAAATAAAATTAAGGAATTACAACAATTAGATAAAAATATTACAGAAAAAATTAATCACTTAGAAAATATTTCTAAGATTTCAAATTTAGAAGATATAGTTATAAAAGAAATTAAAGAAAGAAAAATAATTACTTTTGATAAATCACTAAATAATGAAATAGAACTAAGCTATGAATGTCTCCAGTTAGAAAATTCATTAAAAGAAATAGCTCCTATAGTTGGAAGTAACCGATACGGAACAATTAGAAAACAAGAGAACATAAAATTTAATAAGCATACAAAATCAATTGTTATGTTTATTTTTATTAAAGATAAGGAAAATATTAATGAAATTTATATAAAAAAAATCCCTAAAGGTACTTACGCATGTATGTATTACAAAGGAAATGTTTGGAATATAGATTTTAATTTAAAGAAAATAATTGAATATATTGAAAAAAAGAATTATAGAGTATGTGGTGATATTATTCAAATTATTCAAATAGATGTTAGTGTTACAGACCAAAGTGAAGAAGAATTATTTGAAATACAAATACCAATAAAAAAATGTTGACCTTTGTGTAACACAAAGGCTTATAATATACTCCGTTAGAAAAACATAGTTAGTATTTATACTCTGTGTTTTGTTATATTCTTTTGGAGGTAATTAAATGAATGAAAATATACTAGGAACAGAAAAAATATCTAAATTGTTTATCAAATTTTTGATTCCAGCAGTAATTTCTATGGTAATAGCTGGTGCTCAAACTATAATAGATGGAATATTTTTAGGGAATTTTGTTGGACAAAATGCACTAGCCAGTGTAAATATAGTACAGCCATTCATGCAGATTATAGTAGGTTTTAGTATGATAACAAGTGTAGGTTCTCTAAGTTATATAGGAAGAAGTCTAGGAGAGAATAAAAAAGAAGAAGCTCAAAATGCATTTAAAACAACATTTATTTTTATTGCGGCTATATCTTTAGTAGTATTATTTCTTGGAAGATTATTTAATAAAGAAATTGCATTATTATTAGGTGCTAATAATGTATTACTAGAAGGTGTATCCACCTATATAAAAACTATATCTATTTTTGCTCCTTTAATGTCTTTGATGTTTTTATTTGGATTTATTAATAGAGTACTAGGCAAACCAGAATTATATTTAAAAGCAACTATTTTAAGTGTAATTGTTAATATAAATTTAGACTATATACTTATAAAACAATTAAATCTTGGTATAATGGGAGCAGCATTTGCTACAGGAATAGCCTTTACATCGGCATTTTTAATAGTAATATTCCCTATGTTAAACAAAAAAAATGTAGTTAATATATTTAGTGGTAAATTTGATAAATCAATTATAATACCTGTAATATATAACGGTTCATCCGAAGGAGTTAATTCAATTGCAACAGCTATAACTGCATATATGTTTAATATGGCCTTTATGAAAATAGCTGGTGAAGCTGGTGTTGCAGCCTTTACAACAATAAACTATATAGGTCAATTTGGAACTCTTATAATGTTTGGTATATCCGATGGAATAACCCCTATAGTTAGCTATAACTATGGAGATAAAAAACATGATAGATTAAATAACACATTAAACTTAGCATTAAAGTTAAATTTAATTATAGGAATACTATTATTTTTGATTCTATTTATATTTGGAAAACAATTAATATCCTTATTCGCTAGTGGAAATAGTCAAGTTTTAAACCTAGCAACAAATGGATCAAAAATTTATGCATTTGCCTTTTTATTGTGTGGATTTAATATAATTATGTCAGGATATTTTACAGCAATAGGAGATGCTAAAGAATCTATTATAATAGCAGGAAGCAGAGGAATAGTATTTATAATTTTAGGTATAAATATACTTCCTATGATTATAGGCACAAGTGGAATATGGGGTACCGTACCCTTTTCTGAATTTATGACTTTTACTATAGGAATTTACCTAATGAAGAAAAATAATATAATTCTTATTAATAGCAAACTTGAAAATTCACTTTAAAATTTTATAAAACTAACAAGTATATTCTTATAAATATAACTTACGCTATTACCCTACTTTAATAGCATAAGTTATATTTTTTATATATATTTTTTTATACTTATATGTGGATATTATGTTAAAAGAAAACATTTGCATAATTTAACTATTAAATATAAAATTAAGTTGTCATATTAAAATTTATAATAGGAGCTGAGTAAGTTGAATAATACATTAAAAATAATAAAAGATAAAACATTAACTTATGAACAAAAAGTTTTATCTTTAGCTCGTGAAGCTGAAGCTTCATTAAATGTTTTAAATATAGATTCAGAAACAGAAACCCTTCGAAAAGAAGGAATAATATGTGATTTAAATGAAGGAAATGCTCCCTATAGACCTAGATATATAGTTCCTGATTATGAAAAATTCATAAATCAAGGAAGTGAATTTTTAGGACTATCCCCTGCTAAAGATATATGGGAAGCTGTAAATAACCTATTAATATTATATAAGCATGTACCTTCTATTACATCTATGCCTGTTTATATAGGAAATATAGATACTTTATTAGATCCATTTATAGAAGATGAAAAAGAAAGCTATAAAGCTATAAAACTTTTTTTAACTCATATAGATAGAACTATTACAGACTCCTTTTGCCATGCTAATTTAGGTCCTAAAGATACTAAGGCTGGTAGAATTATATTAAAAGTTCAAAGAGAACTTGAAACTGCTACACCTAATATATCTTTAAAATATGGAGAAGATACTCTAAAAGATTTTGCTGTAGATTGCATTAAAACTGCTTTAGTTACTGCTAAACCAAGCTTTGCAAATGACAAAATATTTTCTAAAGAATTTACTAAAGGTAAATATGCTATAGTTAGCTGCTATAACGGACTATATATAGGTGGTGGTAGTTATACTTTAGTAAGACTTAATCTTGCAGATTTATCTAAAAAAGCTACTGGTGTAGATCACTTTATAAATGAAATTCTTCCCTTTGCTATGGATAAAATGAGTAAATATATAGATGAAAGAATAAAATTTATTGTAGAAGAAAGCGGCTTTTTTGAATCTAACTTTTTAGCTAAGGAAGGTTTAATTAAAAAAGATAAATTTACCGCTATGTTTGGTATGTTTGGATTAGCAGAATGCGTAAATAACCTTTTAAATGCTAAAGATTTAAAAGATAGATTTGGACATAGTGAAAAAGCTAATAAACTAGGTCTTCAAATAATAGAAAAAATGTATGATATAGTTAATAAAGGCTTTAACTCTAATTGTTCTATAACAGATGGACATTTTCTATTACATGCACAGGTAGGAATAGAATCTGATAAAGGAATAAGTCCTGGATGTAGAATTCCTATAGGAGAAGAACCAGATTTACCAACACATTTAATTCAAAGCGCAAAATTCCATAAATACTTTCCTTCAGGTATAGGCGATATATTCCCCTTTGAAGTTACAGCAAAGAAAAATCCTAAAGCTATTCTTGACATAATAGAGGGTGCTTTTAGTGAAGGCATGAGATATTTTTCTTTATACTCTTCAGATAGTGACGTAATTAGAATAACTGGTTATTTAGTAAAGTTATCTGATATCAAAAAATTAGATAAAGGAAATCAAGTACTTCAAGATACAGTTGCATTAGGACTTGGATCTGTTAAAAATTCTAGAGTTCTTGAAAGAAAGGTAAGAGATAATGCTTAAAGGATTAATAAGAAAAATAATTCCTTTTAGTTCAGTAGATGGTCCTGGAAACAGGACTTCTATTTTCTTTCAAGGATGTAATTTTGATTGTCTTTATTGTCACAACCCTGAAACTATAAATCTTTGCAAAAAATGTGGTACTTGTGCTTTTGTATGTCCTTATGATGCTGTTGAATTTTTAGGAGATCATGTTAAATGGCATGAAGAAAAATGTATGGATTGTGGATTATGCCTTAAAAATTGTAAAAATAATTGCGGACCTAGAACTAAATATATGAGTGTTGGTGAAATACTAAAAGAAATATTAAAATATAAACCATTTATATCTGGTATAACTGTATCTGGTGGTGAATGCACCCTTCAAAAGAACTTTTTAGTAGATTTATTTGAAAAAGTAAAAAAATTAAATTTATCTATATATGTAGATACAAATGGATCCACTGACTTTAGTAAAAATAAAGAACTTACTGATTTAATGGATTATGCAATGCTTGATATTAAATCTTTTGATAAAGATGAACATAAAATGCTTACAGGCATGGATAACTCTATAGTTCTTAAAAATGCTAGATATTTAGCCAGTATAAATAAACTTTATGAAGTTAGAACAGTAATAGTTCCAGATCTTTTAGATAATGATAAAAATGTAGATGAAATAAGTAAACTTATTGCATCTTTAGATTCTAATATAAGATATAAACTTATAAAATATAGGCCTATGGGCGTTCGTGAAAATAAAATTAAATCTTTAAGTCCTTCTAATGACTATATGGAAAACCTTAAAGACATATGTATACATAATGGCTTAAGTAATATAATAATCTTATAATTAGCTACTTTATATAAATTTTTTCCATTGACAAAACTTATATATATAAAGTAAAATATGTTCAAACTAATAATTCAAACTAAAAGAGAAATATTCTCTTTTAGTTTGTTTATAAAATAATATTATTCCTAACAGAAAAGATACAATCTAATTTGAAAGGAAAGTTATACTAACATATATTAAAATATTAGTTATAAAAGCATATTTAGCTTATATCTATAACTAATTTAACTAGAATAAAAAACTTTCCTTATAGGAAAGTTTTATTTTTTGTTTTGAATAATCTTAAGGAGTGATACTATGAAAAAAATTGCAGTAATAAGCGCAATACTAGACGATCCTGAAAATTGTCAAAAAGAATTTAATGAAATAGTTTCTAATTTTAAAGGCATAGTTCGCGGAAGAATGGGAATACCTTTTGAAAAAGAAAAAATATCAGTAGTATCAATTACAGTTATAGGAACTCTTGACCAGATAAACAGTCTAACAGGAAAGCTTGGAAATGTAAATAATGTGTTAGTTAAAACATCAATATCAAAGAAAGAGATTTAATTATGAAAAATATTATAAATAAGTTATATGAAAACAATTTCTTAAATGAAAAAGAATTATTATATCTTTTAAATAATATTAGTCCTGAATCTAAAAA
Organism: Clostridium oceanicum; assembly: GCF_039521385.1. NCBI lineage: Bacteria > Bacillati > Bacillota > Clostridia > Eubacteriales > Clostridiaceae > Clostridium > Clostridium oceanicum. The sequence continues at coordinate 62,934 of NZ_BAAACG010000016.1, forward strand.
ATATTTAACCTTAAAAGCCAATGAACTTAGACTTAAATATTATAAAGATAAGGTATACCTAAGAGGATTAATAGAATTTACAAACTACTGCAAAAATAACTGTGCCTATTGCGGCATACAATCTAATAACAAAAATGCTGATAGATATCGTTTAAGTTGCGAAGAAATAATTAACTGTTGCTCTAAAGGATATTTATTAGGATACAGAACCTTTGTGCTTCAAGGTGGAGAAGATCCTTTTTACACTGATGAAAAAATAATAGATATAGTAAGTTCTATAAAATCTAAATTTCCTGATTGCGCAATAACTTTATCTATTGGTGAGAAAAGCTATGAATCTTATAAAAAATACTATAATGCTGGAGCAGATAGATACCTTTTAAGACATGAAACTGCATCTAAAAAACTTTATGATTTTCTTCATCCTAATATGAGTTTTGAAAATAGAGTTAATTGCCTTAAAAGCCTTAAAAATATAGGATACCAAGTAGGAGCTGGATTTATGATAGGACTTCCAAATCAAACTAATGAAGATTATGTAAAAGATCTTATATTTCTAAAAAATCTAAATCCACATATGATAGGGATTGGTCCTTTTATTCCTCATAAAGATACTATATTTAAAAATGAAAAATCAGGTACTTTAGAAAAAACAACAACTTTACTCTCTATTATAAGACTTCTTTTACCTACAGTACTTCTTCCTGCTACAACTGCTTTAGGTACCATAAGTCCCCTTGGAAGAGAACAAGGGTTAAAAGCTGGAGCAAATGTAGTTATGCCTAACTTATCCCCTACAAGTGTTAGAAATAAATATCTTCTTTACGATGGGAAAATATGTACAGGGGACGAAGCTGCAGAATGTAGAAAATGCATAGAAAATAGAATAAATAATGCTGGTTTTTCTCTTGATTTATCAAGAGGAGACAATATAAACTGGAGGAGAAAATAATATGAAAAACACATTTATAAATCATGAATATATAGAAAATTTACTTCAAGAAACAAAAAATGTTACTAAAAATAAAATAGACTCTATTTTAGAAAAGGCTAGTAAAAAGAAAGGACTATCTCATAAGGATATAGCTGCCCTTCTTCAAACAGAAGATAAAGATCAAATAAAAAAGATTTTTAAAATAGCTGAAGAATTAAAAAAATCTATTTATGGAAATAGAATAGTACTTTTTGCTCCTCTATATGTTAGTAACTATTGTGTTAATAGCTGCCTTTACTGTGGATATAAAAAATGTAATGAATTTAAAAGAAAAAAATTAACTCAAGAAGAAATAAAAAATGAAGTAAAAATTTTAGAAAAAATGGGTCATAAAAGATTAGCTTTAGAAGCTGGTGAAGATCCTGTAAACTGTGATATAAATTATATATTAGATTCAATAGATACTATATATAAAACCCAAAATGAAAATGGAAATATAAGAAGAATTAATGTAAATATTGCTGCTACTACTACTGAAAACTATAAAAAACTTAAAAAAGCTAATATAGGAACTTATATTCTTTTCCAAGAAACTTATCATAAACCTACCTATGAAAAAATGCATCCAAAATGTTTAAAAGGAGATTATGAATATCACTTAACAGCTTTTGATAGAGCTATGGAAGCTAAAATAGATGATGTAGGCGGCGGTGTTTTATTTGGCCTTTCTGACTACAAGTTTGAAGTACTTTCTTTAATGCTTCATAATGAACATCTAGAAGAAAACTTTGGCGTAGGTTTCCATACCATATCTGTTCCTAGATTAAAGAAAGCTGAAGGCATGGATCTTAATATGTTCCCTCATATAGTAGATGATGAAACTTTTAAGAAAATAGTGGCTATAATTAGATTAGCAGTACCCTTCACTGGAATAATCTTATCAACTAGAGAAAGCGCTAAATTTAGAGAAGAAGTTATACACTATGGAGTATCTCAAATTAGTGCTGGATCTTGTACTGGAGTTGGTGGATACAAAGAACATGAAGAAGGTAGAAATATTAATCAATTTGATATAGAAGACCATAGAAGCCCCTTAGAAATATTAAAAGACTTAGTAAAAGATGGCTATATACCTAGTTACTGCACTGCTTGCTATAGAAAAGGACGTACTGGTGATAGATTTATGAGCTTAGCAAAATCCGGTGAAATTCAACATGTCTGTCAACCTAACGCCATAATGACATTAATTGAATATATAATGGACTATGGGGATGAAGAATTAAAAACTTTAGGAGAAGAATTAATAAATAAAGAAATTGAAAAAATCCAAAGAGAAGATATAAAAAATAAAGTTTTAGAAAACATAGAAAAAATTAAAAATGGAAAAAGAGATTTATTCTTTTAGGAGGTATTATGAATAACACACCAAATTCAAATAGAACTCATATAACCATCTTTGGTAAAACTAATTCTGGTAAATCATCTTTAATAAACTCTATAATAGGTCAAAATATTTCTCTAGTTTCTCCTATTAAAGGAACTACTACAGACCCTGTTTTAAAAGCTATGGAACTTATTCCTTTTGGTCCTGTTTTATTTACAGATACTGCAGGCCTTGAAGATGATACATCTTTAGGTAAACTAAGAATTGAAAGAACCCTTAAAACTTTATTTAAAACTGATTTTGCAATATATGTTATGGACATAAATGATATAGATAAAAAATCTTATGAAAACACTATTCTTAAATTTAAACAATATAATATACCTTATATAACAGTAATAAATAAAATAGATACTGCTAATGAAGATTTAATTAAAACTTCCAAAGAAACTATTAAAGATGCCATATTAGTTTCATGTAAAAGACCTGAAACTATATTAAATCTTAAAGATATTTTAATAGAAAAACTTAGTAAAAGTGAAGTATCAGATACTATTATTGGAGATTTACTACCTTATAATAGTAAAGTTATATTAGTAGTACCTATAGATTCAGAAGCTCCAAAGGGAAGAATAATACTTCCACAAGTACAATTAATACGTGACCTTTTAGACCACGGAATAAAAAGTTATGTTACTCGCGATACAGAACTTAAATCTTCCCTAGAAGATATAAAGGATGTAGATTTAGTAGTAACTGATTCTCAAGCCTTTAAAAAGGTTAATGAAATAGTTCCAAATAATATAAAACTAACTAGTTTTTCTATATTATTTTCTAGATATAAAGGAGACTTTGAAACATTTTTAGATGGCATAAAAAAAGTTGATAAATTAGATGAAAATTCTAAAATACTTATAAGTGAAAGTTGCACCCATAATCATTCTCATGAAGACATTGGACGAATAAAAATTCCTAGAATGTTAAATAAACATGTAGGTAAAAATCTTAATTTTGATTTTAAAATGGGTGAAGATTTTACAGAAAATATTAAAAACTATGATTTGGTTATTCATTGTGGCGCTTGTATGGTAAACAAAAAAGCTATGAAAACAAAAATAAATTTATGTAAAGAAAATAATGTTTCCATTACAAACTACGGAATGCTAATTGCATATTTAACAGGTATATTAGACAGAAGCATTGAAATATTTAAATAAAAATCCTTTAATTACAAATTTAAAGTAATAAAGAGTGTAATGTTAAATTCCTTGGAATTTCTACACTCTTTTTATTTATAGAAGATTTTTGAAAAATACACCTTGTTCATATATTGTAAAAATGTACTATCATAATAATAGATTAACTATTTATTAAGGAGATGGACATTTTGCTCATAGCTAGTATAATTTTTACTTTAATATTAACAGCTATTTTAGGATATATTGGTAAATTAAAAATAAATAATTCTAAAGACTTTATTAATGCCAATAATAAACTAGGTCTTATTGGCGTAACAAGTATGCTAATGGGAGTTATCATAGGTGGAGCTTCTACAGTAGGCACTTCTCAAATGGCTTATAAACATGGTATTTCCGCAATTTGGTTTATACTAGGCGTATCTATTTCAAGTGTACTTTTAGGTCTTATTTATTCAAAACAAGTAGATAAAAAAAATTTTAGTACCTTACCTCAAGTTATAGGAAATACCTATGGTGAAAAATCAAGAACTGCCTCTAGTGTGCTTTTATCTTTAGGTATGTTTATACACATAACTGGTCAGGTATTAGCCTGTACAGCTTTATTTACTGCTATATTTGGAGTAGATTCTAAAATCACTTCTTTTATAGTGGTACTGCTATTAGTTTTTTATATAGTATTTGGAGGATTTTGGGGTAGTACCTTAGTAGGAGCTATGAAAACAGTTCTTCTTTATGGTACCAGTATTATATGCGGATTAATACTTATATTTAAACTTAATGCTCCAAAAGAAATAGCAACCTTTTTTCCTAAAAATCCTTGGTTTAATTTATTTAGTGATGGTGTATTTCAAGATCTAGCTTGCTGTTTTTCTACTATAGTAGGAATACTTTCTACTCAAACATATTTTCAAGCTATAATGTCTGGTAAAAATTCTAAAATATCTAAATATAGTTCTTTTATAGTAGCTTTTTTAGTATTTCCTGTAGGATTAGTTTGTACTTTTATAGGTATGTATATGAGGGTACATTTTCCTTCAATATCTCCTAAAGAAGCCTTTCCATTATTTCTTATAAACTATTTAAACCCAATGCTTGGAGGAGTATCTATAGCTACTGTATTAATATCTTCTATAGCTACTGGTGCAGGTCTTGCTCTTGGAATATCAACTATGTTTGTAAAAGATATAATACCTAAGTTTTTAAAAGAAAAACTAGATGATAAAAAAGAAATTTTATTTTTAAGGATAACAATAATTATAGTTGGTATATTAACTTTATTTTTAGTAATAAATAATACAGAATCTATGATCTTAGATTGGGGATTTTTATCTATGATATTTAGAGCTACTCCAATATTTATTCCAGTAATAGCTGCTTTATTTATGAAAAACTATGTTAATTGTAAAGCTGGACTATATTCAATAATAATAGGTCCTTTATGTAGTATGCTTTGGATATTATTAGGATTAGATAGCGTCTGTTCTATATATATAGGTATATTTTCTAACATATTAGTATTATTTATTCTGAGTAAAAAATTTAATAAAACAAATACTATTACTAGAAACATAAATAATTAAATATATTAGTTTTATAAAGGAGGATTCATATGGCTAAAAAAGGTATGAAAAGACCTTCTCCTAATGAAAATAACAAAGACCCAAATAAAAAAAGGAAAAAAACTACTCCAGTAGTTCCTGAAACAAAATAATATTTTAAAAGAGACTATTTAAAATTTAAAATAGTCTCTTTTGATTTATCTATTTATAAATTATAATATCAATATATAAAAAAATATATGGTTAAATAAAATTTACGGGGGATAAAAATGAAAAAAATACTAAACATTATAGCACAAAAACCTAATAGTACAGGAAGTGGGATTTATCTACAATCTTTAGTTAAAGAAGCTGATAAAAAAGATTATAAACAAGCAGTAATTGCAGGTATATCAAAATATGATACTAAAGTATCTTTTGATTCAGTAAATAAAGTAGATTTTTATCCGGTAATATTTGAAACTGAAAATATGCCCTTCCCTGTTATTGGCATGAGTGATGTGATGCCTTATAATAGTACAAAATATAGGGATTTATCTAAAGAAAAACTATCTAAATGGAAAGAAGGCTTTTCTAAAGCTTTAAAAAAATCTATAGAAGAATTTAAACCGGATATAATAATATGTCATCATTTATGGTTATTAACAGCTCTTACTAAAGATTTAGTATTAAATAATATTCCTGTAATAGGCTTTTGTCATGGAACAGACTTAAGACAAATGAAATCTTTAAGTAAAAAATCTAAAAATATATTTAAAGAAACTATAAATTATATAAAATATAACTGTAGAAACCTAGATCTTATAATTGCCTCCCATTCTAATGAAAAAAATGAAATAATAAAGTACTATGGTATAGATAAAAATAAAATTGTACTTGGTGGTAGCGGTTATAACTCTGATGTTTTTTACAATAATTATGAAAAAAATAAAAATCTTAATGATTTAACTAAAATAGTCTATGCCGGTAAACTTAGTTTCTCTAAAGGAGTACCTTCTTTAATAAATTCATTAAATTTGTTAAAGGAAAAAAATAAAAATTTTGAACTTTTCTTAGCTGGATCTGGTACTGGAGAAGAACTTGATTACATACTAAATTTATGCAAAAAATCTAAATTTAAAATACATATTTTAGGACCAATACCTCAAAGTGATCTAGGAAATTTATTTAGAAAATCAAATATACTAGTTTTACCTTCCTTTTATGAAGGAATGCCTCTAGTTTTAATAGAAGCAATGGCTTGCGGTATTAAAATAGTCTCATCAGATCTTCCTGGTTTAAAAGAATGGATGGGAAAAACTATAAATAATAGTGGAATAATAAATTATGTACCTCTTCCTAGGATAGAAAATATAGATGTTCCTCTAGATGAAGATTTACCTGAATTTGAAAAAAAATTAGGTGAAAATATAGAAAATCATTTTAATAAATTAATAACATATGATAAAAAGTTAAAAAAATCTATAGAAAATAAATCTTGGAGAGGTGCTTTTGAAGATTTAGAAAAATATTTTTAAATATATAAAATAAGTAGAGCATTTTTATGCTCTACTTTATTATATCTATACAATACATTTTCTAATTAACATATCATAACTTTTACTATAGTGAATATATCCTCCATTATCATATATAGCAGGATATACTTTATCCTTTTTTATAGCATCTATTAAATCTTTTTCATCTCTTATACCATCTGGAAAAACTGTAGCATATTTACCTACATTTTCTATAACATGTGCATCACTAGAACCTATTGATGGAAGCTTTAATCTACTAGCTAAAGAATATGCTCTTAAATTCTGTGAAAACTCTGTACTACCATTAAAAGCTTCAACTGCTGAAAGTCCAAAATCAAAGGCAGTACTTATATAATCTCCCATACCCCTATTGTTATTTCTATAAGGGTGAGCACTTATAGCTACTCCATTTTTTTCATTAACAATTTTAAGTAATTCTTTTGCGTGAATTTTTTCTTTAGGAATATCTCTTACACCAAATACTAATATATCCCCTTCATATGTAAGTATCTCTGCTCCAACTAGTATTAAAAAATTTTCTTTTTTAGCAAACTCATGTGCTTCATCAAATATTTCATTACTTTCATGATCAGTAATACACACACCATCTAATCCAATTTTTTTAGCTCTATATACTATATCTTTTAAAGATATTTCACTATCTAAAGAATATTTACTTTCATGTATGTGAGTATCTATTATCATAAAAACCTCCACCATATTTTATATTTTACATTTTCATATTATCATTTCTCTTAATTATTTTGTTGAATTATTAAATATATTAATAATTTAAACTATTGTGCATAAGATATTTTTATACAAATTAATATAATATTGCATGGTTTATATTTACAATATGCTTTAATTATATTAAAAAATTAAAAATATTTAGTATTTTAATCAAAAAAAATTATGTAACCGATTGCAAATTCTTTTAAAATCCATTAGTTTTAGATAGAATATATATATATGGTATTATATATTTTTTGATCTTAGTTGCAATAATATTAGTTAAAAACCTAGCGAAAGGCGGCCTAATATATATGAATCTAACCAATTTATTTGAATTACAAAAAAAATTAGACGACCATATATTAAAAAAGCACTGCTTAAATGGTAAATCTCTATTGAGTGAAAAGATCCTTGCTCTTCAAGTAGAGCTTGGAGAATTAGCAAATGAAACTAGATGCTTTAAATATTGGAGCACTAAGCCTCCTTCTAATAAATCTAGAATTTTAGAAGAATACGTGGATTGTCTTCATTTTATTTTAACCTTAGGATTAGAACAAAATTTTAAAGATTTAACTATTAATCCTAAAAACCCTGACTACAACATTACAGAACAATTCCTAAGTTTATATATAGACATAAATGACTTTATGATTTGTTCTTCAAGGGATAATTACATAACTTTATTTGAAGACTTTTTAAGCTTAGGTGTAGAACTTGGGTTTACAAAATCAAATATTGAAGATGCTTACTTTAAAAAGAATTCTATAAATCATAGAAGACAAGACGAAGGCTATTAACAAAAATAGGTTATAAGTTTAATACTTATAACCTATTTTTTTATTAATAATAAAATATCTTGTTGGTTAAAATAGCTATACAAGGAGGTTTTTTTATTTATGTTAGGAATAATTTACTCTATAATTGCAGGAATTTCTATGACCCTACAGGGAGTTTTTAATACAAGATTAAGTGATAAAATAGGCCTTTGGGAAACAAATTGCTTGGTTCAAGGCATAGGCTTTATATTAACTTTAATAGCAGTTTTCACTATAGGCTCTGGTAATATAAAAAATATTAAATCTGCTAACAAAATGTATTTATTAGGTGGAGTTTTAGGAGCTATAATTATATACACAGTTATGAGAGGAATTAAATCTTTAGGCGCTACCTGCGCTATTGGAATAATACTAATATCACAACTTTCTTCTGCTGGCTTAGTTGATTGTTTAGGACTTTTTAACTGTGAACCTATAAAATTCGGTTTTACGAAAATAGCTGGCATTATAATCATGATTGTAGGAATAATTATATTTAAGATAAGATAATGATTATTGCTTTTACTTTAAATTTATAAATTGCTATAATATATTTATAAACATATTATAGCAATTTAGGAGGTAACTAAATGGATTTTAAACAAATAGAGGCTTTTATAAGTGTTGCTAAATACAAGAGTTTTTCTAAAGCTGCTAATTCTGTATTTTTATCACAACCAGCTATAAGTTCTCATATATCCAGCTTAGAAAAAGAACTTTCCATTCAACTGTTTGATAGAACATCAAAGGAAGTATTATTAACACCCGCAGGAAGTTCCTTTTTAAAATACGCTTTAGATATTTTAAACGCTAGAGATAACGCAGTTTGCTGTCTTTCTAATTTTAATAATACTATATCTGGTAAACTAACTTTAACTGCAAGTAGTACTCCTTGTAATACAATTGTTCCAAAATTAATAAAAGAATTTGAAAAAAAATATCCTGATGTATCATTTAACATACTAGAACAAAGTTCTGGTGAAGTAGTAGATAATCTTTTAAATTTTAATTGTGAAATAGGAATAATAGGTAGATTAATTAATTTAGATAAAATAAAAAATTATAAACTTATAGAAGATAACTTAGTACTTATATCAAACCCAAGCTTAAATTTGCCTAGTGAAATTACAAGTTCAGAACTGTCTAAACATAAATTTATTCTTAGAAAAAAAACTTCTGCAACTAGAAAGACTTTTGAAACCAGTCTAAAAAAACAAGGAATTGATCCAACATCCCTTAATGTCTGTTGCGAAGTAAATAACTTAGATACAATATTTCAGTTTGTGAAATCTAATGTAGGTATATCCATAGTTTCTGAAAAGGTTTGTGATGAATACTTAGGTTCAAATCATATAAAAAAATCTAACATAACGGATTTAAATTTACAAAGAAATCTTTATTTATCATTATGCTCAAGAAGAACATTAACTCCTACTGCTAAAGCATTTTTTGATTTTTGTTTAGAATATTTCAATATACATAATTAATATAATAATTACATAAAGGAACACTTAATAAATTTTAGCATTATAATATATAATGAAAATAATATTAAGGAGTGTTTTATGTTTCCCTTAAAAAATAAATTAGACAATAATTTAAAGATATCTATAAAAAATAATTTTTATAGAAACTATAGGGTTTTAGTTATTTATAAGTCTCTTCAAAAAGATGTAGAGAAAAAAATCAAAATATATAAAGGAGAAATAATACACTCTATTTCTACATGTAATTGTGTTTGTGCTTATGTTAATAGTAGAGCTATAAATAGGTTAGCAGAACTTCCTCAAGTTTCTTATATAACATCAGATATTTATGCAAACCTATGTGGAAATAGCGTATTACCTTCTAACAAAGTAGTACTTTCAGAAAAATATAGATTAACAGGTAAAAATATTGGGATAGGACTAGTAGATAGCGGAGTATATCCTCATGCTGATTTATTAAGTCCTAGAAAAAGAATAAAATACTTTTTAGATTTAATAAATGATTACAAATATCCATATGATGATAACGGACATGGTACTTTTATATCTGGAATGATAGGTGGTAACGGAACTTTATCTAAAGGTACCTGTAAAGGTGTTGCCCCAGACTCTCATATATGCATGATTAAAGCTTTTAATTCTGCAGGAAAAGGTTATGTATCTGATATATTATTTGCAATAGAAAATTTAATAAATAATAAAGATGAATTTAATATAAAAGTTATTTGTCTACCTTTTGAAATTACTTCAAATGATTATAACATACTTAAATTATTCTCAAATCTTTTTTCTATGGCAAGAAAAAATAATATAATAGTAGTAGTTCCTTCTGGTCATAACGGTAACAAAGAGAGCTCTATATCAGGTATCGCTATTTTAAAAGATTGTATAACTGTAGGTGGAATAGATACAACTGGTATTAAAGAAAAACCATACCCTCTTTCATCTTCAGGTCCATTTTCAAAATTAGACAAACCTAATTTATGTGCTGCAGCTTGCAATTTATATTCATTAAACACAAATAAGAACTATATATCAGAAAGAGCAGGAAGAAAAATATATCCTAGATCTTTAGAAGAACCTTATACGGTGTACTCTGGTACATCTTGTTCTGCAGCCTATATAAGTGGACTATGCGCATTACTATTTGAAAATAATATTGATTTAACCTATGAAGATACACTTTCTCTTATGAAAGTTTCTTGTGATTTTCTAGAAATGTCCAAATGGATTCAAGGATTAGGAGTTATAGATATAAATAAACTTCTCCAATAATTAATACATTAAAATATAAAGTCATATATAATTATAAAAACTATTTATTGAATCTATTTACTTTTTAACCTAATAAATTTATTAAAAAATTTATAATTTCCTAACTAAAAACAAAGCTATTAATATTTAGTATTTAAAACATTAATAGCTTTTAGTTTTTTTATTTATAGGTATTTATTATTTAATATCCTTTATTAATATCTACAACGTTTATTAATTCTTTTTCTTCTACATAGTTTTTCATATTATTGTATATACATTGAAATCTTCTATCATTTCTTTTTTCTGATATCCAAGAATTATGAGGAGTTATTATAACATTATCTAAATCCCATAGTTTATTATCTTCTTTTAATGGTTCTTCTTCAAAAACATCTAAAGCAGCAGCTTTTATTTTACCGGCTTTTAAATTATTAATAAGTTCTTTTTCATCTACTATATTACCTCTTGCTATATTTATAAAAAAGCAACCCTCTTTCATTGAATCAAATATATTTTTATTTATAAAATGATAGTTATCTTTAGTATAAGGTATAGTTACAACAACTATATCACTTAAAGATAGCATTTCTTTTATATTATCTTTAGAATAACATCTATCAAAATATTCTACTTCTCTTCCATTGGTATTAGATCCTAATATATTAACTCCAAAACTTTTAAGTCTTTTAGCAGCTTCTTTAGCTATACTTCCAGTTCCCATAAATCCTATAGTTTTATCATATAACTCTAATATACTAGTATCCATTTTCCATTTCTTATTATTTTGTTTTTCATATAAAGACTTAGAATTTTTTAAAAGTTCTAATGCTTTAAGAACTATCCACTCACCTATTGGTATAGAATATCCACCTTTATTATTAGTAATTTTGATATTACTCTTTCTAACCTCATTTAAAGGCAATTGATCTATTCCTATGCTAGATAGTTGTATCCACTTTAATTTTTCCATAGGAGCGATGTCTAAAGTTTTAAAGGGGTCATAACATACTAATATTTCTGTATCTTTCATATTTTCAGTATATTTCATGTTTTTCTCATCAACTATAGTAACATTATATCCAAGCTTTTCTATACTTTTCATTTTGTCTTTTCCATAATCATATGTAAATAGTGCCTCTATCATTAAATCTCTCTCCTCTTTCTAAAAAATAATATGTTTTTTGATTTTATCATCAATATACTGAAAATTCAATGAAATTATAAAATAAAAATAGGAGTAAATTTATTTACTCCAAAAATTCTCCTATACCTCTAAATTTTTCATATCTCTTTTCTAGAAGTACTCCCATATCATATTTTTTTAGTTCTTGTAGCTCGCTTATAAATATATCTTTCATAGTTTTTGACATTAATTCTATATTTTTATGTGCTCCACCTGTAGGTTCTTTTATAACTTTATCTATTATATTAAATTCTTTTAAATCTTCTGCTGTAAGCTTCATAACTTCTGAAGCTTCTTTTGCTTTACTAGCATCTTTCCATAGTATACTTGCAAAGCCTTCTGGAGAAAGTATTGAATATATAGAGTTTTCAAGCATATATATTTTATCTGTAACAGATAAAGCTAATGCACCTCCACTTCCCCCTTCACCTATAACTACACTTATAGTAGTAGTTTTAAGTCTAGACATCTCTAGAAGATTTCTTGCAATTGCTTCTCCTTGTCCTCTTTCTTCTGCATCTATTCCACAGAAAGCTCCTGGAGTATCTATAAAGCATATTATTGGTCTTTTAAATTTTTCTGCCTGCTTCATTATTCTAAGAGCTTTTCTATATCCTTCTGGTTTTGGCATTCCAAAATTTCTTTTTATATTTTCTTTAGTATTTCTACCTTTTTGCTCAGCTACTATAGTTACCGGTTTGTCATTTAGCATTGCTAACCCACATACTATAGAAGAATCATCTCCATAATTCCTATCTCCATGTAATTCAATGAAGTTGTCAAATATTAAATCTATATATTCTAAAGCAGTAGGTCTTTCTTTTAATCTTGCAAGGCTAACCTTTTCCCAGGCTGATTTACTTTTAAACCCTTTTATATTTTTCATGAAATTACCTTTATTGTTTGAATCATTCATAGCATATCTCCAATCTAAATCAAGTACTTTTAATATTACTTAATTTATTTTCTAAACTTTATGCATATAAATAAGTTTTGATAGTACTTTTCTAAGGTCATATCTCGGAACAATTTTATCTATAAATCCATGCTCTAATAAAAATTCTGATGTTTGAAAATCTTCTGGCAATTTTTGGTTTATAGTCTGCTCAATAACCCTTTTACCAGCAAATCCTATTAAAGCTTTAGGTTCTGCAAGTATTATATCTCCAAGCATTGCAAAACTTGCAGTAACTCCTCCAGTAGTTGGATCTGTTAATACGCATATATATAATAACCCTTCTTTATCAAGTCTTCCTAAGGCTGCACTAACTTTAGCCATCTGCATTAAAGAATACATTCCTTCTTGCATTCTGGCTCCTCCAGATACTGTAAATATAACTACTGGTAATCTTAATTTTATAGCATTTTCTATAGCTCTAGTTACTTTTTCTCCTACTACAGAACCCATACTTCCCATCATGAAAGAACTATCCATTACACATATTACGCACTCTTCTCCTGCTATACTACATTTTCCTGTAATAACTGCTTCATTCATTTGTTTTTTAGTTTTTATATTAGTAATTTTTTCATAATATCCTGGAAATTCTAATGGGTTTATAGTTTTAATATCTTTATCCCATTCAATAAATGAATCTTTATCCGCTAAATACTTTATTCTTTCTTTAAATGTAAGTCTAAAGTGATGATTACAAAAATTACATATCTTATAATTCTTATCCATATCATCTTTATAAACTATTTTTCCACATTTAGGACACTTAACCCACATTCCATCTGGAATAACTGGTTTCTTATCTAATTTATGATTATTTAAACTATCAGGGTTAACTGTTATATACTTAGTTTTTTTAAATAATCCCTTCAACATATACTCCCTCCTGACTTTACTTGTTGTCAGTTAGTAATTTTTCAATATATTTTGTATCATAATTTCCTGATGCAAAATTAGCATCATTTAATAGCTCAAATTGAAAATCTATATTTGTAGGTAGGCCTTCTATTATAAATTCTCCTAATGCTCTTTTCATAATTTGAATAGCTTCTTTTCTGTCATTACCATAACATATAAGCTTTCCTATCATAGAATCATAATATGGTGGTATAGCATAACCTGTATATACAGAACTATCTAATCTAACCCCTAATCCTCCTGGTACATATAAATCATTTATTGTTCCAGGACAAGGTCTAAAACCATTTTTAACATCTTCTGCATTTATTCTGCATTCTATAGCATGACCTTTAAGATTTATATCTTCTTGTTTAAGGTCTAGTTTTTCACCATAGGCAATTTTAATTTGATATTTAATTAAATCTATTCCTGTTACCATTTCTGTTATTGGGTGTTCTACTTGTATTCTTGTGTTCATTTCCATAAAATAAAATTTATTATCAGAATCTAACAAAAACTCAATAGTTCCTGCATTTTTATATCCTACTGCTTTTGCTGCTTTTATTGCAGCTTCACCCATTTTTTCTCTAAGTTTTTCATTCATTTTAGGAGATGGTGATTCTTCTAAAACCTTTTGGTTTCTTCTTTGAAGAGAACAATCTCTTTCCCCTAGATGAACTATATTTCCATAGTTATCTCCAAGTATTTGAAATTCTATATGTCTTGGCTTCTTTATAAATTTTTCCACATACATACTGCCATCTCCAAAGGCAGTTTCTGCTTCAGCTTTAGCCATATTAAAAGCTGATTTCATTTCATCTTTAGAATTAACTATTCTAATTCCTCTACCACCACCACCGGCAGAAGCTTTTACCATTACAGGGTAACCCATTTTTTCTCCTAATTCTAATGCTTTTTCTTCATCTTCTACAACTCCAGCTGAACCTGGTATAACAGGAACTTCTGCATCTGTCATGATTTGTCTAGCATTAGATTTATTTCCCATTTTATCTATTATACTTCCATCTGGACCTATAAAGACTATATTGCATTCTTTGCACATGTTAGCAAACTTACTGTTTTCTGATAAAAAGCCAAATCCAGGATGTATAGCTTGTGCTCCCGTTAAAACTGTAGCACTTATTATATTGTACATATTAAGATAACTATCTTTAGGAGATTTTCCCCCTATACATACAGCTTCATCTGCCATTTGAACATGCAGTGCATCTTTATCAGCTTCTGAATAAACAGCTACTGTTTCTATTCCCATTTCTCTACATGCTCTTATTATTCTAACTGCAATTTCTCCTCTATTGGCTATTAGTATTTTTGTAAACACCTGCATCTTCCCCATTCTTTAAATATTTTAGGCATATTAAAATAAATAAAAAGAATAACTTAAACTAATTATTTAATTAAAACTGCCTTATCCTATCATAAATAGTAATTCTGCTTGAGCTGCTACTTTTCCATCAACTGTAGCTACAGCTTTTCCTATTCCTGCAGGTCCTTTTATTTTCACAAGTTCAACTTCTAATTTTAATACATCACCAGGTACAACTTTTTTTCTAAATTTAGCTTTATTTATTCCACCAAAATAAGCAATCTTACCTTTAAAATCATCCTTACTAAGTATAGAAACTGCTCCTACTTGAGCTAAAGCTTCAATTATTAAAACTCCTGGCATAACCGGTTCTTGTGGAAAATGACCTTGGAAAAAGTATTCATTCATAGTTACATTTTTATAGCCTATAGCTTTCTTACCTTCTTCAAGATGAGTTATTTTATCAACTAATAGAAATGGATATCTATGAGGTATTATCTTTTGTATATCATTTATATCAAGTATCTTATTTTCCATAAAAATTCTCCTTTTTTATAAAACAGAAATTTATATTTACCTTATTTTAAATAATTCTTGTCCGTACTCTACCATATCTTCATTTTTTACTGATATTTCTGCTATTTCTCCATCTGTTTCTGCTTCTATTTCATTCATAACTTTCATAGCTTCTACTATACAAAGTACATCGCCTTTTTTTACTTTATCTCCTACTTTTACATAAGGATCTTTTCCAGCTCCTGGTGATTCATAAAAAGTTCCAACTATAGGTGACTTAACAGATGTAAGATTTTCATCAACTTCTTTATCTTTTTTATATGCCACTTTATTTATTTCAGATATATTGTTGTTTTCAATAGAATTTCCTTCTAAATTTTTAACTTCTTTATAAACAACATTATTTTCTTTTTTCATTTTTATAGATATTCCTTCAGCTTCTATATCTAAAGAGGATAGATTTGATTTACTCATTGCATTTATTATGCCTTCAATTGCTTTAAACTCCATATTACTCACTCCACCTTTTCAATAATACTACTGCGTTATGTCCGCCGAAGCCTAATGAATTAGACATAGCATAGTTAATACTCTCTTTTCTTCCTCCACAAGTAACATAATCTAAATCACATTCTTCATCTTTTTCTTTATATCCTACTGTTGCTGGAACAAAACCTTCTTCTAAGGCTTTAGCACAAACTATTCCTTCTATAGCTCCTGCAGCTCCAAGTAAATGACCTGTCATTGATTTTGTAGAACTTACAGGGATTTTATCTGCATATTCTTTAAACACTTTTTTAATAGCTATAGTTTCAAATTTATCATTATATGGAGTACTTGTTCCATGAGCATTTATATAAGATACTTCTTCTTTTTTAATTCCAGCTTCTTTTATTGCTAAGTCCATAGCTTTTGCTGCACCGTCTCCTTCAGGTGATGGTGAAGTCATATGATAGGCATCACAAGTAGCTCCATAACCTACAACCTCTGCATATATCTTAGCCCCTCTTTTTTTAGCATGTTCTAAAGATTCTAATATTAAAATTCCAGAACCTTCTCCCATAACAAATCCATTTCTTTCTTTATCAAAAGGAATAGAGGCTCTATTTGGATCAGTGCTTTTAGATAATGCTGTAAGAGATGTAAAACCTGCTACTGAAAGAGGAGTTATAGATGCTTCTGTTCCTCCAGCTATCATTATATCTGCATATCCATTTTTTATGTTTCTAAAAGCTTCTCCTAAACAATTTGTACCAGTTGCACAAGCTGTAACTATTGTTGTACATACAGCTCTAGCTCCAAATTCTATAGCTATATTTCCTGCTGCCATATTACTTATAATAATAGGAATAAAAAGTGGATTAACTCTATTAGGTCCTCTCTTTTGAAGTTTTTGTTCTTCTTTTTCTATAGTTCCTATTCCACCTATTCCAGATCCTACTATAACTCCAAATCTGTCTTTATCAATAACCTCTAAATCTAATTTACTATCTTCTACAGCTTGTTTTGAAGCAGCTATAGCAAACTGACAAAATCTATCCATTCTTCTAGCTTGCTTTCTTTCCATATAATCTTCTGGATTAAAATCTTTTACTTCTGCTGCTAATTTAACTTTAAAATCCTCTGTATCAAATGCTTTTATATTATTTATACCTACTTTTTCTTCTTTTATATTTTCCCAAAAATCATTTGCAGTATTTCCTATAGGAGTTACTGCTCCCATTCCTGTAATTACTACTCTATTTTCCATCTATTACACCACCTTTTCTACATTGCCATTCCGCCGTCTACACTAATAACTTGACCAGTTACATATGAAGATTTTTCTGTTGATAAAAATCCTACTACATTAGCTATATCTTCAGGATTTCCTATTCTTTTTAAAGGTATCATGCCTTCTATATTTTTCTTAACTTTATCTGATAGTACCTCTGTCATATCTGTTTTTATATATCCTGGAGCTACAGCGTTAACTGTTATTCCTCTGCTACCTAATTCTTTTGCTAAAGATTTTGTCATTCCAATAACTCCAGCTTTTGCTGCAGAATAATTACATTGACCAGCATTTCCTGAAATACCTACAACTGAAGATATATTTATTATTTTTCCTGATCTTTGTTTAAGCATAATAGGAGTTATATGTTTTAAGCAATTATAAACACCTTTTAAATTAACGCTTATTACTTTATCAAAATCTTCTTCTTTCATTCTAAGCATTAAAGCATCTTTAGTTATTCCTGCATTATTTACTAATATATCTATCTTTCCAAACTTATCTAAAGCCTCTTTCATAATCTTTTCGGAATCTTCAAATAAACTTACATCAGCTCTAACTACATGAACTTTTGATCCTAAATCTTCTATTTCTTTTGCTACATCTTTTATTGATTCTACGCTACTTCTATAATTTAATACTAAATCCGCTCCCATAGATGCTAATTCTATAGCTATAGCTTTTCCTATTCCTCTACTTGCTCCTGTAACTACAGCAACTTTATCTTTTAAACATTTCATAACTATATAAAACTCTCCTATCTAAATTATTTTATATAACCTAAGTTTTTCAACTCATTTACTGTCTTATCTAAAGATTTTAGATCTTCAACGTTTAATATTTTAACTTTTCTATTTACTTTTTTTATAAATGAACTAAGTACTTTTGAAGGTCCTAATTCTATAAATACATCAACACCGTCATTTAGCATTGTATTTACACAGTCTTCCCATAACACAGTAGTCATAACCTGTTTTTTTAATGTATCTTTTATTTTATCTTTATCTTCTATAAAATTTCCTGTAACATTAGTTACCACAGGTATTTCTATATTGTTCATCTCTATATTTTTTAAGTTATCATATAATTTATCTGCTGCTTTTTTAAGCATTGATGTATGAAAAGGTCCACTAACTTTTAGCATTACACATTTTAAAGCTCTTTTTTCTTTAGCAATTTCACATGCTTTTTCTACTGCCTTAACTTCTCCGCCAATTACTATTTGTCCAGGACAGTTTATGTTTGAAACTTCTACTTTACCAAAAGGTTTTGCACCTTCAATAACTTCTTTAATCTTATCTTTTTTAAGACCTATTATTGCAGCCATTGTACCTTCACCTTGTGGTACAGCTTCTTCCATATAAGTCCCTCTTTTTCTAACAAGTGAAACTGCTTCTTTAAAATCAATAACTTTACTACACACTAAAGCTGAATACTCTCCAAGACTTAATCCTGCAGTAATATCTGGATTAACACCATAAGATTCTAAAGCTTTCATCGCAGCAATACTTACTGTTAAAACAGCTGGCTGAGTGTTTTCAGTTTTATTTAATTCATCTTTACTTCCTTCAAAACACATATGAGATAAAGAAAATCCTAAAGCTTTATCTGCTGCTTTAAAAACTTCTCTACATTCTGGTATAGTATTAAGTTCTTTACCCATACCTTCATATTGAGCTCCCTGCCCTGAAAAAACAAAAGCAATTTTTCCCATGTATATCCTCCATTAAATTATTTATTATTCATAAGTGAATTTGCTTCATCAAATATTTCTTCTATTATTTCTGAGCAGCTTTGCTTTTTGCTAACAAGACCTGCAATTTGTCCAGCCATAACAGAACCATTTTCTATATCTCCATCTTTTGCAGCTTTGCTTAAAGCACCTCTTCCTAGTTTTTCAAATTCTTCTGGAGCTGCTCCTTCTTTTTCTAAAAGCTGAAATTTTCTAACTAATTTATTTCTTAAAACACGTACAGGATGACCTGTTGCTCTACCTGTAACTTGTGTGTCTATATCTTTTGCCTTTAAAACTTTTTCTTTATATCTATCATGTACAGTACATTCATCAGAAACTAAAAATCTAGTTCCAAGCTGTACTCCGTCTGCTCCTAACATAAATGCTGCTGCAATTCCTCTTCCGTCACCAATTCCTCCAGCAGCTATAACTGGAATATTTATAGCATCTACTACTTGAGGTATTAAAGTCATTGTAGTAAGTTCACCAACATGGCCTCCAGATTCACAACCTTCAGCTATAACAGCATCTACTCCTGCTCTTTCCATTCTTTTAGCAAGGGCTACTGAAGGAACTACTGGTATTACTACTATTCCATGCTCTTTCCATTTTTTTATGTACTTACCTGGATTTCCTGCTCCAGTAGTAACAACTTTAACTCCTTCGTCGCATACCATTTGAGCAATTTCTTCTGCCATATCACTTAAAAGCATTATATTAACGCCAAAAGGCTTATCTGTCATTTTTTTTGTTTTTCTTATTTCTTCTCTAACCCATTCAACTGGTGCATTTCCTGTTATTATACCAATTCCACCGGCATTAGATACTGCTGCTGCTAGGGAACTATCGGCAATCCAAGCCATTCCCCCTTGAATTATAGGATATTTTATATCAACCATATCGCAAAACATGGACTTACTCATTGTTATTCCTCCTTGAATAATAAAAAATATTAATGACTACTTTATTCGTGCTATAATTGATTCATTCTATAATTTAAGTTTAGGGCTCATCTAGCTTTAGATGGCCCTTTTCTTTTTTTAATTAAGCTATTTTACTTTTTACGTATTCTACAGCTTCAGCTACTGTTGTTATTTTTTCAGCTTCTTCTACTTGTATATCAAATTCTTCTTCTATTTCTATTATTATTTGGAATAAATCTAAAGAATCTACTCCTAAATCTTCAAAAGATGTTTCTAACTTTACTTCGTCCTCTTCTAATCCTAATTGATCTACTATAATATTTTTTATTTTTTCAAATACCATGTTATATTCCTCCTAAAGTAATTTTTTATATTAATTTTATATTAAACATTCCAACAAAGAGCAGCCCCGCCATATGTTAGGCCTCCTCCAAATCCAACTAAAATTATCTTGTCACCTTTATTTAATAATTTCTTCTTGTTCATTTCATCTAAAGCTATTGCTATACTAGCTGCTGAAGTATTACCATACTTATCTAAATTAGTATAGAATTTATCATTATCAATATTTAATTTTTTAGCTGTATAATCTATAACTCTAACATTAGCTTGATGGGGAACTATATATTTTACATCATCTAACTCCCAAGAAGTTTTCTTTATAAGTTCACCTACTGTATCAGATATAGATTTTACTGCAAATTTAAATATTTCTCTTCCATTCATTTTTATATATTTTTCATTAACTTCATTTTTTATACTTACATATGGATTTTGAACATCATAGGCTCCACAGGTTAAGTTATCACCTTTTTCTCCAATAGAATGGGTATGAAAAGCTTCTATACCTTTATCACCTTTTTCTATTACACAAGCTCCTGCTCCATCTCCAAATAAAACACAAGTTCCTCTGTCTTCCCAATTTAAAATCTTAGATAAAGTTTCTGCACCTATAACTAGTGCCCTTTTTCTATTACTAGATTTTAAAAGTGAACTTGCAACTTCTAAACCATAAATAAATCCTGAACAAGCTGCTGATATATCAAAACACATAGCATTTAAAGCCCCTATATTGTTTTGAACACTACAAGCTGTTGAAGGCATAAAGTTATCTGGAGTTAAAGTAGCTACAATAATCAAATCTATATCTTTAGAATCTAAATTTGAATCTTTTAAAGCTTCTTTAGCTGCATTAGTTGCCATAGTTATAGTATCTTCACCTTGAGATATTCTTCTTTCTTTTATACCAGTTCTAGTTTTTATCCATTCATCATTTGTATCCACTACTTTAGATAAATCATCATTTGTAATTACATTTTTAGGTAAGTAACTACCTGTACCTGTAACTTTAATATTAATCATTATCTTTCTCCTTTTTCATTACATTTTTTAAATGATATTTCTGTTTAAAAAATGAATTTAACTTATCCAAAGACCTTATAAGGACTTTTGTTTCCTCTTCTGTAAGTCCTTCTATAGTAGCTTTTACCATATCAGAATGAAATTTTTCATGAACTCTATAAGCAAGTTTACCTTTTTTAGTTAATTTAACTTGAACAATACGTCTATCTTCTAAACATTTTTGTCTCTCTACATATCCTTTTCTAACTAAATGATTTATTGCAGTACTAAGGGTTCCTATTGTTATGTCTAAATCCATTGATACTTCAGTCATAGTTCTAGGTGTATACATACCTATAGCTTCTATTGTATGTATTTCAGTAACTGATAAATCCTTAAATATACCTTGCTGTAGTGCTTGTTGTTCTATAGTTAAAATATCATTAAAAGTAACTACTAATAATTCATTTAAAATATATATGGATTTGCTCACTTTAATCACCACTTTATATAGTTTTATATAGTTAATTCTTTTATAAGTTCTTTTACAGTAACTATCTTATCTATTTTATAACCATTTGATCCTGTAAATATAAGTCCTTTATCTATATTTCCTTTTACAGCTTCTATTAAAGCATCTGAAATACAATAAGGGGTTGTCTTAGGATCACATTTTCTCAAACAATTGTAACAAATTTTAGGAGTGACTTTATTCTTTTGAATAGTCTCTATAAAGTTATTTTTTATAGCTCTTCCTGGCAATCCTACAGGACTTTTCACTAAAATTATATCTTCTTCTTTTGAATTTAAAAAAGCTTTCTTAAAGTTTATATCTGCATCACACTCTTTTGTAGCTATAAACCTCGTAGCCATTTGAACTCCTGAAGCTCCTATATTTATAAATTTTTTAATATCATCAGATGTATATATTCCACCTGCTGCTATAACAGGTATTTCTTTATCATAATTTTTTATTTCTTCTAATACATCTTTAACAATATATTCTAAAGAATGAGTAGCAACCTCATCCATTTTAAATCCTAGATGTCCTCCAGCTTTAGGTCCTTCAACTACTATAAAATCTGGAAGTCTATCATATCTTTTCTTCCAATGTTTTAAAATTATTAAAGCTGCTTTTCTAGATGAAACTATTGGAGCTATTTTAACATTATGTCCTTTTATCATTTTAGGTAATTTCATAGGAAGTCCTGCTCCTGAAATTATAATATCTATGTTTTCTTCTAAAGCTGCTTTAACTAATTCTTCATAGTTGTTCATAGCTACCATTATGTTTATTCCAATTATTCCTTTGGGACTATCTTTTTTTGCTTTTCTTATTTCGCTTTTTAAAGCTCTTATATTAGCTTCTTTAGGATTAGTTTTAAAATCATCTTCTCTGTATCCTATCTGTGCAGCTGAAATTATACCTACAGCACCTTCTTTTGCTACTGCTGATGCTAACTTATATCCTGAGACTCCAATTCCCATACCACCTTGGATTATAGGAACTTTCGCAGTAACATCTCCTATTTTTAAAGGATTTAATCCCATAATCAATTCTCCTTATTATTTGATAATCAAATATTTTGATAGCCAAAGTATATAATAAAAGTACATGATTGTCAAACAAACACCATGTACTTTTAACCTTATTGTTTTAATATTTAATTAACATTTATTTAAATTACTTTAAATATATAAGTGGATTTACTGGCTTATTATTTTTTCTTACTTCAAAATGAACGTGAGGGCCAGTACTTCTACCGGTGCTACCTATTTCTGCTATTTTCTCTCCACGCTTAACATTCTGTCCTTTAGTTTTTATTAATTTACTACAGTGTCCATATATAGTTTCTACACTATTTTTATGTTGTATCTTTATCACTTTTCCATAACCTTTTTCCCAAGCAGAATATATTACTTTTCCATTTTCTGCAGCATAGATAGGTGTTCCTTTAGGGGATGCAATATCTATGCCGTTATGCATTCTTCCCCATCTTCTACCAAAACCTGAACTTATAACTCCAACAGAAGGTCTTAAAAATTTAGTAGTAAATCCTCCTCTTGATAATCTTTTTTCTTTTACTATCGTTTTAGTAGTTTTAGATTTTTCTATATTATTAAATACTTCTTTCATTCCATCTACATTTTTAATATAAGTTGATACTTCTTTTGAATCTAACTTTTTTTCTATTTCAGCTAAATTTTTATTATTTTTTAGTTTATTTTTTAAAGCTAAAACTTCTTTTTCGTTTGCTAAAGTACCTACTTTTTCATTTTTTATTTTTAATTCTATTCCTTTGACTTTTATATTATTATTATTAACTATAGAATCTTTAATAATTTTTTTGCTTGTATATATATCTTTAGATGCTTTTATATCATTAAAATTAATATTATTTTTCAATTTTACATTAAATCTTTTTTCTATACTAGATTTAATTTGTTTGTTTATGTTATTAAAATCCTCCTTATTTTTAACATAAGCTACTTTTTTTCCATTTAAACATACTTCATAAGCATTAGGTTTAGTGTTAAAGTATTTAATAGATGTAACTATAAATGTAAATGCTACTAATGTTAAAATAATTAATTTTATGCTACTTTTTCTCCGATTCACTTTTATATCATCCCTTCAAATTAAAATATTATTTAGATAGCATACATTAAATTAACTTTCCCAAAAAATCTAAATTTATTACTATATTAGAAAAAATGTATAATATTAGTTTATTGTAGTAAATAAAATACTTTGTTATAATATAGTAATGCATATAATAATCAAAGGTAGGTGTAAAGCCTTGAGTACTTTTGTATTTAAAAATAATAATTTCAAATACACTCCAGTAAGCAATATTTTTATAGATAAATTTATGCCCAAAGCCCGAGGAGAATTCGTTAAAGTGTATCTTCTAGGGCTAAAATATTGTACCTCTGGAGAAATAGGTGTAACTTCAGAAATTCTTGCAAGTACACTTCATCTTCTAGAAACAGATGTTATGAATGCTTGGAACTATTGGGATGATGAAGGAGTTATAAAAATACATAACATCGATACTATGGGTAATTTTAGTGTAGAATTTTTAAATCTTGAAAATTCTCCAACTCACGAGTCAGATAAAATAAACCTTCTTGATGAGTTAAATAATACTTCCATAAAAGACATGCTTCAAGACATAGAAAAACTTTTAAGTAGGCCATTATCTTCAAAAGAAATGACTATGTATATTGAATGGATAAAGGAATATAAATTTCAACCAGAACTTATACTTTTATTAATACAATATTGTGCATCTAAAAATAAAACTGACTGGAGATATATAGAGAAAATAGCTATATCATGGTTTGATGAAGAAATAAAAACTATCGATGCAGCCCAAAGTTATATAAAAAGACACGAAGACAAATGGGTGAAAATCAAAAAAATACTTAACTATCTAGGTATAAAAGATGGAGAAGTTATGAAACCCCAAGAAGAAATGTTGACTAAGTGGATTAATGTATATAAATTACCTTTAAATGTTATATTTAAAGGCTGTGATATATGTTTTCAAAGAATTAGCAAATGTGATTTTAGATACATAGACGGTATTTTAACTAATTGGTATAAAAATGGATTAAACTCTTTAGAAAAAATAGCTGTAAAAGATAAGAAAAAATCTTATTCTAAAAATAAAAATTATTATAATAAACAAGCTAAAGTTGATAATTTTAATAATTTTGATCAAAGAGATTACGATTTTAAAGAATTAGAAAAGAAATTGTTAGGATGGGATAAATAATGATTAAAGGATATCAATCTCAAATTCTTAAACAATACGAAAAAATAAGAGACGAAGAACAAAAATCCTTAAAAAAACGAAGAAAAGAGCTAAAAATTAAACTACCACAAGTTTTTGATATAGAAAGAAAAATAGCTAAGTTAAGTGTTGAAATGTCCCTAGGTATAATTAAGAATCATGATAATTTAGATGAATACTTAAAATCTATAAAAAAGCAAATAACAGATTTAAGAATAAAAAAGTCTGAACTATTAGTAAGTAGGGGTTACAGCATGGACTGCTTAGAACTTCATTACAGATGCACTAAATGTAAAGATACTGGATTTATAGGAAATAAAAAATGTTCTTGTTATAAGAGAAAACTTATAGACTTATACTATAATAATTCAGATTTAAAATTTGCTCTTAAAACTAATAACTTTGATAACTTTAATTTCTCATATTTTAGCAATCAAAAAGTAGATTATCATAGAGATAGTCCTAGAAAAAATATGGAAAACATAGCATCTAAAGCCTGGTCTTATGTAGAAAATTTCAATAAATCTAATGAAAATCTTCTTTTTATAGGTAATTCTGGTACTGGAAAAACTTTTTTATCTCACTGTATAGCTAAAGAACTTTTAGATAAAGGTATTTTTGTAGTTTACAGAACATCTGATGAACTTATTAAAAATCTTAGAGATGTTAGATTTAATAATAATAAACAGTTAGAAGAAACTCTTATTACCTGTGATCTTCTTATTATAGATGATTTAGGAACAGAACAAATAAATGAATTTTCTAAAACAGAATTATTTAACTTTCTAAATAAAAAACTATTATTAAATAAAAAAATGATTATTTCTACTAATTACAGCATAGAACAAATACTTAAAAGTTATTCTGAAAGAATTTCATCTAGATTATTTGGTAGTTTTACTCTTTGTAAATTTTATTGTGATGATATAAGAATTCAAAATAATATAAAATAAATTAAGTTAATGAAATTTATTAAAAACTTTATAATTATACAAAATAAAATAAGGTAGTTAGATAACTTATCTAACTACCTTATTTTATATATGTATAATATAATAATATATAAAGACTAGATACAATCACTATTAATATTATTGAAAGCATATAGTCCTTGAACCTAATTTATGTCTACATAAAAATTTTATTTGCAACTACTAAGTAACTGCAAATAAAATATTTGGTGACCCCTACGGGAATCGAACCCATGTTACCACCGTGAAAGGGTGGTGTCTTAACCGCTTGACCAAGGGGCCTTATTAAGTTTTTTTAAAATAAAATGGCGACTCAGAAGGGGATCGAACCCTCGACCTCCGGCGTGACAGGCCGGCACTCTAACCAAGCTGAGCTACTGAGCCAGTTTTATGGTGGGCACAACAGGGCTCGAACCTGTGACCCCCTGCTTGTAAGGCAGATGCTCTCCCAGCTGAGCTATGCGCCCATAAAACCTTGGTGACCCCTACGGGAATCGAACCCATGTTACCACCGTGAAAGGGTGGTGTCTTAACCGCTTGACCAAGGGGCCTTATTAAATTTTATTTTAAATAATGGAGCTGGCAATAGGACTTGAACCTACAACCTGCTGATTACAAGTCAGCTGCTCTGCCAATTGAGCCATGCCAGCTTAAAATGGCGACCCAGAAGGGGATCGAACCCTCGACCTCCGGCGTGACAGGCCGGCACTCTAACCAAACTGAGCCACTGGGCCATTTTATGGTGGGCACAACAGGGCTCGAACCTGTGACCCCCTGCTTGTAAGGCAGATGCTCTCCCAGCTGAGCTATGCGCCCATAAAATGGTGACCCCTACGGGAATCGAACCCATGTTACCACCGTGAAAGGGTGGTGTCTTAACCGCTTGACCAAGGGGCCTTAGTCATTTCTTCGGGCCTTGCCGACCCGACATAAAATATAATACATTAAATTTCTATAAGTGTCAACAGTTTTTTCAAAGTTTTTTTATATTTTGTTATTTTTCTCTATAAAGTACTAATTTAATTATAATTTATATACTAAACTAAGTCTTTTAGATTCTCCATTATAATTAAAGCAGTATCTTCTATAGCTCTTTTAGTTACATCTATCACTTTACACTTTAGTCTTCTCATTATCTTATCTGCATATTCTAATTCATTAAGTATTCTTTCTGCATTAGCATATTGTATCTCTTTTAAAAATTTTATGTTTCCTAATCTGTTTTCTCTTATTTCCATAAGTCTTACAGGATCTATAGTAAGTCCTATAATTCTTTTTCTGTCCATTTCAAATAATTCTTCTGGAACAGGTATTTCTGGCATTAGAGGTACATTTAAAACCTTTATACCTTTATTGGCAAGATACATACTAAGTGGAGTCTTTGATGTCCTAGATAGACCTAATAGCACTACATCTGCATGCTTTATTCCTGAATGGTCTTTACTATCATCATATCTTATAGCAAACTCCATTGCTTCTATTTTTTTATAATATTTTTTATCCATATTCCAAATTGCACCTGGTTTGTATTCAGGAACCTGATTTGATAATCTTGAAACTAAACTTATACAAGGACCTAACACATTTGATATATGAATACCTTTTTCAACACATGTTTGTACTAGAAATTCTCTTATATCTACCAATACTATGGTAGATATTATCATAACTTCTTTTGGATTATCTATTTTATTTACAAAGTTGTTTACATCTTCAAAAGTCTTTATATAGGGTACTCTTTGGACTTTAATATAATTATCAAATTGAATTGCTGTGGCATTTGCTACTTGTTCTGCTGTCTCTCCTATAGAATCTGATACCGCATATATCTTAAACATAAATAATCCCCCTTAATTTTATTTTGAAAGCTCTACTAAAGCACATCCTTTTATTGCAGAAATATTTTTTTCTTTACAGTAGTTAATTATTTCATCACTTTCTGCTCCTGGTTGTATAAGTATTTTATCTATACCTAAATCTACTGCTTCTTTTACTACATATATCCCTAAAACAGGATTTATACATAAATCTAATACATCTATTTTATGTGGAACATCTTTTACACTATTATAAACTTTATGATCTTCACTTTTAGGTTTTACTCCAATTACATTATACCCCTTAGCTTTTAAAGCATTCAATATTTTATATGCATATTTTGTTTCATTTAACACACTTCCTGCTACTATCCAATTTTTATAATTTAAAAATTCATTTGCTTCCATAAAAAAAACTCTCCTTTTATACTTTTTTTCTATTATAATATTTATTATAAGCATAATTATTATTTTCATAAGGAATATAAATTTGGTAAATTATAATTATTAAAAATAAACTAAATTTTACATAAAATAAGGAGAGATTTAAAAGTGTATCATGAAATTATAACTATAGGCGGTGGAGCTTCTGGTATAATGGCTTCTATAACAGCTAAAGATATGGGAAAAGATATAGCTATTATAGAAGGTACAGATAGAATAGGTAAAAAAATATTAGCAACTGGAAATGGCCGCTGTAATATAACTAATAAATTTACATCTCCATCTAAATATCACAGCAGTAATAAGGATTTTTTTAATAATATTCTAAATTCTTTTACTGTAAAAGATACTGAAAACTTTTTTAATTTTCTTGGTCTTCCTTTAGTTGAATTAGAATCTGGTAAGATGTATCCTATGTCTCTTCAAGCTTCTTCTGTTCTTGATATATTAAGAATAGCTATAGAAGAGCGAGACTTACCTTTATACTTAAATAATAAAGTAAAAAATATTAAAAAAACTAAAAAGGGATATAGAATTCAAACTTCTACAGATGTTTTTGAATGTAAAAAGTTAATAATAGCCTGTGGCGGTATGTCTTCCCCTAAAACTGGCTCTGATGGCTCTGGTTTCACTTTAGCTAAATCTTTAAACCATTCTATAATAAAACCTAAGCCAGCCTTAGTGCAGCTTAAATTAGATTTTAAAAGCCTTAAAGCTTTATCCGGCGTAAAATTTGATGGCAACATAGAAATTCATGTAAATGAAAAACTTATTAGAAAAGAGTTTGGGGAAATACTTTTTACAAACTACGGAATATCCGGTCCTCCAATACTCCAATTAAGTAGTATAGCATCTGATGCTGCTTTAGCTCAAAAAGAATGCTTTATACATGTAGATATGATGCCTACTTTGTCTAAAGATGAAATAGAAGAATTTTTAGAAAATCATTGGGGTACATTTTCATATAGAAGTGTATATTATTCCTTTATAGGAATAATAAATAAAAAAATCATCCCTATACTATTAAAAAATAGTGGTATAGTTGATATTCATAAGCCTTGTTATGATTTAGATTGGCATGAAAAACAAAGTATTTTGTCCCATTTAAAGGATTGGAAATTTAAAGTTATAGGAACTAACTCTTTTGGGAATTCTCAAGTAACTTCTGGAGGAATAAATACAAAAGAAGTTTCTTCAAAAACTTTAGAATCTAAAAAAAATAAAAATTTATATCTTTGCGGAGAAATATTAGATGTATTTGGAGATTGCGGTGGATATAACTTACAATGGGCCTGGGCTTCAGGTTATGTTGCTGGAATTAATGCTTCAAAAGATAAATAAATTAATATAATAAGAGCTAACTAAAATTTAATTTTATAGTTAGCTTTTATTCAATTTATGTATCTATTTTTTTACCCAATGAGTTTCACCAGCAGTAACTCTTTTTCCTTCATGATTTTCTATACTATGGGTAAATAATATACTTTTATCATCCTTATCTTTTATAGAAGTATATATATCTACATGCTTTCCATATTTTAATTCTTTTTCATAAGTTATACTTAATCTATCTAAATCATAGTTTAATACTATATCTAAAGGTATAGTTTCAATAAACCAAGATACATATTTTACATTATTCACATGTAAATTTGTATCTATATCACTATATCTTATATTAAAAGTTTTCTTATAATCATATTCTTTAGGAACCCTTATTTTAGGCAATTTAAAAGGTTCTTCTTTTACATCAGTAAGACCATAAGCTGATTTCATATCATCTGATATTCTTATAGGTTTTCTCTTTTCTCTATCTAATAAAAACCATATAGTATTAGCAGTAACTATAACATTTTTTTCTTTATCTATTATCTCAAATCTTCTATATGCATAAAACTTTCTTGATGCTAAAGGTATAGTTCTAACTTCTAGGTCTTGTCCAAATTTAGGGTACTTATTTATTTTTATATTCCATTTATATAACACCCAAGCTAAGTTATTATCTTTAAGATACTTAAGTCCAACCCCTAATTTTTCTGATTGATATATAGAAATATCTTCAAAATAATTCATTATAGTAGCTATTGATGCTCTTTTTTTATAGTCAATTTCATGATAATCCACATAAAAATTTTCACTAGTTATTA
This sequence comes from Clostridium oceanicum, assembly GCF_039521385.1. Classification (NCBI taxonomy): domain Bacteria; kingdom Bacillati; phylum Bacillota; class Clostridia; order Eubacteriales; family Clostridiaceae; genus Clostridium; species Clostridium oceanicum. Next base: position 93,657 of record NZ_BAAACG010000016.1, read on the forward strand.
CACCTTCCATTATGTTTCATCTCCATTCTGACAATTTTTTCATAATATACTTAAATATATAATACCAAATATTGTTTATATTTTTAATAATATAATACTATGTTATCTAAATATTTACAAAATAAAACCTCATGTGTTTCCACATGAGGTTTTATTTTATTTATTTAAAGCTTCTAATAAATCATCTATGTTCATTCCATGAACCATAGCTGCTTCTTCTAAAGTTTCTGCTTGAGCTGATGGGCATCCTACACAACCCATGCCGAAAGTCATAAGTGTTTCAGCAGCTCCTTCATGTTCTCTTACGATTTGGCCTATTGTCATATCTTTAGTTATTTTCATAACGTATACCTCTCTTCTTTTTAATTTAATTATTATTATTATAACAATAACTTACTTATATTTGAAGATACTATAGGTATTTTTTATAAAACAGTCTATCTTATTTTAAATGGATAACTTTTTATATATCAGATATTTTTATAGTTTGATTTCTTTTTGGTCCTACAGATGCTATTGATACTTTTGTTTCAGTAAATTCTTCAATTTTCTTTAAGTATTTTTTAGCATTTTCAGGTAATTCTTCATAAGATCTAGCATCAGCAATGCTTTCGTCCCAACCATCAAATTCTTCAAATATAGGTTCACATTCACCTAAATCTTCAAGACTAGCTGGTACATAATCTATTACTTCACCTTTTAATTTATATCCTACACATATTTTTATCTTATCAAGTCCTGCTAAAGTATCTATTTTTGTTACTGCAAAACTAGTAAGTCCTGATATTCTAGAAGAAGTTTTTAAGATACATAAATCAAGCCATCCACATCTTCTTGCTCTACCTGTAGTAACTCCAAATTCATGTCCTTTTTCTCTTATCCAATCTCCCATATCATCAAATAATTCTGTTGGGAATGGACCTTTTCCTACTCTTGTTGTATAAGCTTTAGCTATACCTACTCCATTTGTTATAGCTGTAGGACCTACACCTGCTCCTGTGCAAACTCCTCCTGCTATAGTGTTTGAAGATGTTACATATGGATAAGTTCCATAATCTATATCAAGTAGTGTTCCCTGTGCTCCTTCAAATAATACTTCTTTACCTTCTTTTATTTTCTTGTTTACTATAACAGATATATCTTTTACAAATGGTTTCATTCTTTCTGCATAACCACAATATTCTTCATAAACTTTATCGAAATCTAAAGCTTCTCCACCAAAAACTTTTGTTATTATTGGATTTTTAACTTCTAAAGCTTCTTTTAAGTTTTCTTTAAAAACTTCTTTATTTATTAAGTTACAAGCTCTTATTCCGCTTCTTTCCATTTTATCTGTATAACAAGGACCTATTCCTTTTCCAGTAGTTCCAATATCTTTTTTACCTCTAACTTTTTCTTTTATTCCATCTAAAACTCTATGATATGGCATTATTATATGGCATCTATCACTAATTACTAAGTTGTCTGGTGTTATACTTACTCCTAGTCCTTCTAAGTATTCTATTTCTTCAAATAGAGCTTTTGGATCTAAAACTACTCCGTTTCCTATAACATTTAATTTATTATTATAAAGTATTCCTGATGGTATTAAATGTAATTTGTATTCTTTTTCTCCAACAACTACTGTATGACCTGCATTATTTCCACCTTGAAATCTTACTACAACATCTGCATCTTCTGCTAGATAATCTGTCATTTTTCCTTTTCCTTCATCGCCCCATTGAGCACCTAAAACAATATACGCTGACATATACTTTTCCTCACTTTCATTTAAGAAAATCATGTATTTTTTATTAATTCATATATATATAAATTTGTTAACTTACTTATGTAAATAATTTGCTTTTCAAATCACATCTATTATATTAGCAAATAAAAAATAAAATATCAACTAAAAAACGAATGCTAAAATTTCAAAACTTATGATTGTTCGTAGTCATTTTAAATAAAATATTGCAGTGCACTTGCACTGCAATTATGTTTATATTTCTAGAATTTTTTTGCTAAAGCTCTTCCTATAAATACACCACTAGCAGAAGCTTGTGATAAAGAATGGGTTACCCCTGAACCATCACCTAAAACATATAATCCTTTAAGTTTTGTTTCTAAATTAGAATCTACTTCTACTTTAGAATTATAAAATTTAACTTCTACGCCGTATAGTAAAGTATCTTCATTAGCTGTTCCTGGAGCTATTTTATCTAATGCATAAATCATTTCTATAATTCCATCTAATTGTCTTTTAGGAATTACCAAACTTAAATCTCCTGGAGTAGCTTTTAATGTTGGATTTGTAAAACTCTTTGACATTCTATGATCATTAGTTCTTCTTCCCTTTACTAAATCACCAAATCTTTGTACAAGAACTCCTCCTCCTAGCATGTTACTTAATCTAGCTATAGATTCTCCATACTCATTGCTATTTTTAAAAGGTTCTGTAAATCTATTTGATACCAATAATGCAAAATTAGTATTTTTTGTATGAAGCTCTGGATTAGAATAACTATGTCCATTTACAGTTACAATACCGTTAGTATTTTCTGCTACAACTTCTCCATAAGGATTCATGCAAAAAGTTCTTACTAAATCTCCATATTTCTTAGTTCTATATACTATTTTACTCTCATAAACATCGTCTGTTATATGAGAAAAAACAGATCCTGGAAGTTCCACTCTAACACCAATATCTACTCTATTACTTTCTGTTTTTATACCTAACTTACTACATACACTAGAAATCCATTTAGATCCTGATCTACCAGTTGCTAAAACTAAGTTTTTAGTTTTAAAATCTCCTTTTTCTGTACTTATACTAAAAATATCATTTTCTTTTTCTATATCCTTTACTTCACAATTAAACTTCATATCAATTTTATCTTTTAAATAATCATATATATTCCCTAATATGTGAAGATTTCTATCAGTTCCTAAATGCCTAACTTTAGCGTCTAAAAGATGTAGATCATGTTGAAGGGCTTTTCTTTTTAAATCTGAGTTAGCTGTAGAATATAATTTAGCGTCTTTTCCGCCCATTTCACATAAAATTTCATCTACATAATTCATTAAATCTAAAGCTTCTTCTTTTCCAACATATTTATATAATTCTCCGCCAAAATTATTAGTTATGTTATATTTACCATCAGATAAGCTTCCTGCTCCACCATATCCATTCATTATGTTACATACTTTACAATGTATACAGTTTTTTATCTTTTTACCATCTATAGGACATTTTCTTTTTTCTAAGCTATTTCCTTTTTCTATTATTAAAACTTTCATAGTTGAATTCATTTTAGTCATTTCATAAGCAGCAAATATTCCACTTGCTCCTGCACCAATTATAACAACATCATAATTAATCATAGTTAATTACCTCCTAAAAACAGGATATCATACTACGAACATTAAATCAATATACGATTATAATGTTTGTATTTTTCATTGAAAATTAAAATTTGTTCTAATATTTAAAGTTTAAAAAGAAAAAAATCATAACTATATAGTATATGAATTAATAATTTCATTATTACTAAAATTAATTTTTTTTATTTTGACATATTTTTTTAATCATCCCATATATCTTTTGTTAATTTTTTTATTTCTTCAGAAATTTTTTTAGTCATTTCTTTATCTATTTTCATTTTCCCACTAATTTTATCTTTATAAACATAATCACCTTCTTTTAATTCTTTAGGAAATTTACGTATATTAATATTTAACATGGTTTTATTTTCTAATTCTAAAACAACTATATTTCCCTCAATTCTATCTACTATACCTTTCACTTAAATCACCCTCTATAAAAAATACCAATATTAATTATAGTATTACTTTTATTTAATAAATTTATATCAAATATTATAATAACTATAAATTAATATTGGTACATATTATTTAAATTCATAAAACTCTACTATTATTTTACTGAATTAAGTTTTTCTAATATCAAGCTTTCCATAGTAGAAATCTTTTCTTCTGCTTCTTTAGCAGTTTTTCCTTTAGTATATATATATATTTTAATTTTTGGCTCTGTACCTGAAGGTCTAACTGCATACCAACTTTCATCTTCTAAAAAGAATCTTAAAACATTAGATTTTGGTATTCTACAAGGCATCTTATGGCCACTTTCTACTTTATATTCTATTCTTCTATCATAATCTATATATCTTTCTAGTTTTACAGCATTAATTTCTTGAGGGAAATTATTTCTATAAAAACTCATCATTCTCTCAATTCTTTTTTTGCCTTCTATACCTTCTAATACTAATGATATTTGTTTTTCTCTGTAATAACCATACTTTTCATAAACTTCATTTAAAACATCTAATAAAGTTTTTCCTATTGATTTATAATAAGCTGCCGCTTCGCATAAAAGCATAGCAGAACTTACACCATCTTTATCTCTAACAAAAGTTCCTGTTACATATCCTATACTTTCTTCATATCCAAATATAAATTGTTTATCTTGTCTTATTAATTCAGGAATAAGTCCACATATATTTTTAAATCCTGTAAGAGCTTCAAACGTTTCTACTCCATAATCTTTAGCTATAGCCTTACCTAAATCTCCTGTTACTATTGATTTAACTATAGCTGGGTTTTTAGGTAGTATTCCTTTTTCTTTCATTCCTTCTATAATATAATTTATAAGTATAACTCCTGTTTGATTACCATTGAAAGGAACATATTCTCCATCTTTATTTCTAACTTCTATAGCCAATCTATCACAATCTGGATCTGTTGCAATTAAAAGCTCTGCTCCAACTTTTTTTCCTAGTTCTTCTGAATATTTAAAAGCTCTTGTATCTTCTGGATTTGGATATCCAACTGTAGTAAAATCTGGATCTGGATCTTTTTGTTCTGGAACTACAGTTATATTTTTAAATCCTCTTTCTTTTAAAACTCTTTGTACAGGAACACTTCCTGTACCATTTAAAGGAGTATATACAATTTGTATATCTTTATCTATATCTTCTCTTAAAGAAAGACCTTTAACTTTACCTATATACTCATCGTCTATATCTTTACCTAATATTTTTAAAAGTCCTAAATCTAAAGCTTTTTCTTCTTCTATCTTTTTAACTTTACTTAAATCATATACTTTAGATATTTCTTCTGTTATACCTGCAGCTACATGTGTTAATATTTGAGCTCCATCTTCAGAATATACTTTATATCCGTTATATTCTCTTGGATTATGGCTAGCAGTTACTACTATACCAGCTGCTGTATTTAATCTTCTAACTGTAAAAGAAAGCTCTGGAGTTGGTCTTAAATCCTCAAATAAATATGTTTTTATACCATTAGCTGCAAGAACTAATGCTGCAGCTTTTGCAAATTCTTTTGAAAAATGTCTGCAATCAAAGGCTATAGCAACACCTCTTTTTACATAATCTTCACCTTTTTTTGTTATATAATTTGCTAGTCCTTGAGTAACTTTAGATATGTTGTATATATTCATTCTATTTGTTCCCGCACCAATTTTACCTCTAAGGCCTGCAGTACCAAATTCTAATTCTTTATAAAATCTATCTTCTATTTCACTTTCATTATTTTTTATACTCTCTAACTCTTTTTTTGTATCTTCATCAATATATTCATTATTTAACCATTCTTTATATATCTCTCTATAATTCATATTAATCTCCTCTCTAATCATTAGTATACAACTTTATTATTTCAATATTCACTTTATAAATCCCTCTTAATTCATTTAATAATTGATAATTATTTTTAATTACCATGAATTAATTTATTCATTTGAAAAAATCTTGAAATTAATCTAAATTTTATATATTCTTTGGAGCTTCCGACAGGATTTGAACCTGCGACCTATTGATTACGAATCAATTGCACTACCCCTGTGCTACGAAAGCATACTGTATATAATATAATTTTAATATAATATGTTATAAATTTCAATATATTCAATTTTTTTAAAATATAACTATAATATTTTAATCATATCTTTTTGAAATTTTCCTTTAAATCATTATTTTTATTTATTATATTAAATTATCTCTATTATTCTAATGATTTCTAACTATTTTAATTTATAGTTTCTTATTTTAGACTTTGACTTTCTTTGACTTTAGTTTTATTATGTAAGTACAGTAAATGATAAACATTAAACATCATTAAATATATTTTATTAAATAGAGGAGGTTTTTTACTATGTTTAATATGGTTCCTTTTAGAAAAAATAATGAAATGTTAAAAAGAGGTGATGTTTTCGATAATTTGTTTGATGAATTCTTTTCAGATAGCTTTTTTTCGCCAATGAATGTAAAAGGATTTGGTAATGGATTCAAAGTAGATCTTAAAGAAACAGATTCATCTTATATGATTGAAGCTGATTTACCTGGAATAAAAAAAGAAGATATCACTGTAGAGTATAACAATAACTATTTAACTATTTGTGCTAAACGTGAAAATTCTGTAGATGATACAAAAGATAATTATGTAAGACGTGAAAGAAGTTATGGTGAATTTAAAAGAAGCTTTTATGTAGATAATATTAATGAAGAAAATATAGAGGCTAAATTTGATAATGGTGTATTAAACTTAACTCTTCCTAAAGCTCAAAAATCTGATGGAAGAAAAATAGATATAAATTAATTAAAGAGTAAATAGATAGATTTGTATAAAAACAAATCTATCTATTTACTCTTTAATATCGTTATTATTATATAATATTTAATTTAAGTAATATATAACTTGTTAAAATCTATTAAATCTTCATTTCTAAAACAAAAGTTATAACTCCATTTTTATAATCTGCACTTAGCTTCCCCTTATGAAGTTCTGCTATTGTTTTACTAATTGCTAACCCTAATCCAGAACTATTTTTATCCTTTGAACGTGATTTATCTGCTATATAAAATCTTTCAAACAAATTGTTTATATCTTCCCCTTCAAGACTATTACATTTGTTACTTATAGATATAATAACTTTTTCTCCTTCCTTTATAAGTTTTAAATTCACATCAGAAGGTTTAATACTATATTTTATGGCATTGGTAAAAAGATTGTTAAAAAGCCTAGCAATCTTATCTGCATCTCCATTAATTATAATATTTTCATCAATTAAGTCCTCTTTTAGTTTAAGATTATTGTTTTCAAATAAATCTATATATTCATCTATAACTTGCTCTATTAATTCATTTATACTAAATCTAGTAATGTTTAAAGTTATACTTCCTGAAGATAGCTTTGTATATATAAATAAATCATTTGTTAATTTTCTCAATGACTCTGATTTGTTTGAAATTATACCTATATATTTTAATAATTCATTTTTGTTTTTGTAGCCTCTTTCTTTTATAATTTCTACATAACCTATAATATTAGTAAGTGGTGTTCTTAAATCATGGGCTACATTAGTTATTAAATCTTGTTTAGATTTTTCTATTTTTCTTTCATTTTTTATTTTTCTTTCTAATTCTTCTGACATATTATTAATATTAAAAGCTATTAATTGAAGTTCATCTTTTCCCTTTTCTCTTATTCTATATTTTAAATTTCCTTTAGCTACCTCATTTAAACCATGACAAATTTCTTTTATATATTTTAATTTTGGTCTAATAAAAATACTAATTATAATAATAAAAATTATAATCATAAGTAAACTTCCTATATCCCCTGAATGTCTATCAATAAAGTGATCGACTTTAATTGGGTTTATATTTCCTTTCACCAATACATTAACAACTTCATTATTAACTTTTACTGCTGAAATTCTTGAGTAATAAACTCCCTTTCCATTTCCATCATATCTTATTTCATCTTGTAATGTAATTTGTTTATCTATTAACGGTTCTAAATCTATAGATTTTTCATTACTAGTTGATCCTTTATACAAAATCTTTTCTTTGTTATTTATTATATATATTTTAAGATTATTCTCTTTATATTTTTTTTCATACTTTTCTATAACTTTATTTATTTCATTACTTTTATTTGATACTTTTTTTAATTCTTTTATAAATTTAATATTTACATTACTAATTCTAGATGTATAATCAACATTACCTTTCACAAATGATCTCATTATAATACCAGATAAAACCATTGATATATATATACATACTAAAAACATAGTTATCATTTTAAATTTAAGTCCCAATTTAATCTTCAATTTTATACCCAACTCCCCATACAGTTTTTATATAATTATTTTCTTTTCCTATTTTCTTTCTTATTCTTCTTATATGAACGGTAACAGTTCTATCTAAACTTATATACTCTTTTTCCCATACATTTTCATAAATTGAAGCTATGCTAAAAACCTTTCCTCTATTTTTAGCAAGCAGTACTAATATTTTAAATTCATAAGGTGTTACTTTAATTTCCTTGTCTTTTAAAAATATTTGATGGTTAGATACATTTATAGAAAGTTCATCAATTTGTATTGTTTCCTTTTCATAAACCTTACCAAAATTATTATTTAACTCTTTATATCTTCTAAGTTGAGATTTTATTCTAGCTAAAAGTTCTAATGGACTAAAAGGTTTCCCAACATAATCATCAGCCCCAATAGTAAGTCCTAATATTTTATCAGCTTCATCAATTTTAGCAGATAAAATTATTATAGGAACGTTAAGATTTTCTCTTATTTTCATACATGCTTTTATTCCATCCATTTTGGGCATCATAATATCTAATATAATTAAATCAATTTTATTATTTTCTAATATTTTTAAAGCTTCCACTCCATTTGATGCTGTATACACTTTCATGTTTTGATTAACTAAATATATATTAATCATATCTCTTATATCTTTATCATCATCAACAACCAAAATAATACTTTTGTCCATATATATTCCTCCCTGTCTTCACTCATTATATATATTTTTTACAAAAGTAAAAACCTTCTTTCTTAATAATAATTGAGATAGCTACTCATTACATTTATTATTGTAATAAAAAAACATTACAAAATTACTCTAACAACTGCTAAAGTTTTATTACAAATTATTAAGATTTTGTTAAAATATTTCATTTATAAAATTCCAAAATTTATTTACTTAAAAAACAAAAAACATCGTAAGAATCCATATTAGAAAACTACGATATTTTATAAACTATGTTTTGTTTATTTATAAAAAAACTTTAAATAATTATATATTTTAAATTAAATATTTTTTATTTAAAATATTTCATATTATTTTTTGCTATTTCTTTATCAACATATTTACTATATATTTTTTCTATATCACTATTTTTAGTCTCACACTTACGGTTCATTATTTCGCTAATAAAATCTAATCTTTTATTTTTATCTTTTATTGAAGAAAGTATTTTGCCAGCAAAATACTGATTGTTTTCTTTAGTATAAACTTCCCCTTTTTTTGTTTTATCTTTTATAGTTTGGATATAATGATCTCCAAACTTACTATCATTAGTTAATTGTGGATATATAATAGTTTCATTAATAAAATCTATCCATCCTTCCTTTAACCTTTCATCAGATATAAATTTAAAACCTTTCTCTTCTAAATATCCTTTATAGAAGCACTCATTAACTTTATAATCTCTTTCTTTCTCTAAATCTAATAACATTTCTATTTTTAAAGGAATAAAATTCTTTTTTAAATCGGTAACATTTTCTCTAAAATATACTTGAAACTGTTTATTAGAATTAGTATTTTTAAAGTTTTTATCAATTATGTTTTTTATATTATTCCAGCTTGAAAATAAATAATTTACGTCTCTTGTTTCAAGACTTCTATATAATAACTGAGTTTTAGTATTCTTTTTTATAAACCAACCATTATTATCTACTATATTAATCTTTTCAAAAAAGTTAGTAGTATTGATATTTTCTGTATCATATACAGCATTAGCTAACACTAAACCATCTTTTACTGCTATAAATCCTCCTTGTTTTTCATTTAAAAGCCTATCTAAATCTTTATCATTAAATACTCTTCTTTGAATAAATAAAATTTTATTTTCTTTATTTAATGGATTTTGAAGTAAAATTCTATAAGAATTAGCATTATATATTCCGTTTTTATCTATCATTAAATCTCTTTTATCTAAATTAATATTAAGTTTTAATGCATCTTTAATATTATTTGCTAAATCAGAATTATATTTTGAAATAACTACAATATTTTTATCTTTATATTTTTCTAAATTAAGTTTATTCTCTTTTATAAAATTTATATTTTTATTTTTACAATATAAAAGTAAATTCTTATCAGTTTCATCTATAATGTAAACTGGCTTTTGATTTTTAGTTAAAACTTTACTTACAGAAACTGATCTATTGTAACTACTATATTTATTTTCAAAAATTACAATAATAAATATAGATAAACTTAAAGCTAATATTTTAAATACAATTTTCTTTATTTTTTTCTCACTACATATATATAATAAATTTATAAAAAACAATATTATAGATATTCCTATCATAAAATATAAATTACTCTTAATAATATGCTCTTTAAGGGATAAATTAAATGAAGATGCTATTAGTGGACAATACTTTCCAAATATAAAATTCCCTACTACAAGTTGAAAAATAAAATATCCTATGGATATAGAATATCCTTTAATAGTATCTTTTGTAATATTGCTTACAAGTAATCCTAAAAGAGTTAAAAATAAAGAATAGAAAAAAACTATTATAAAGTCTTTTACAAACATGCCTGTATAATATTTAGTAAACCACCCAATAAAAAATAATGATGCTATCATTAACTTACTTAGAAAAAAGTAAATAAAATATCTAGAAAAAACAATTTTATATAAAGGAGTTCCATTTGGAATTATCATTCCTTCTCTTTTATTGTCATATTCTTCTGATAACACGTTAGTACATAGTACAATTGGTATAAGAACTGCTGTAAGCTTTACAAACTCCCACAAATCTGCAAAGAGAATTAAAAATATACATGTAATATAATATAATCCTATAGAAACAATTAAAAATTTATTTTTAGTTTTTATAGAATATTTAATTTTTAATAAACTATTCACCTTTATCCTCCTTTTAATTATTATTTTGACGGCAATAAATAATTGTGCTAATAACAATGCATATTATTGCTACTGCTATATATGCTGCACCAACTAATATTACTTTTGGATCAATATAGTTTCTATTAATGAATAATTGAGAATATCTTACACGAGTAAATCCTGAAAAAATTGGTATTTTATCTAACATAAAAAATACAAGTAAAGGTAAAATAACAGAAACTATTGACTGTCTAAGAATAATATTTATCAAATTACTTAAAGCAATGAAAAAAATAATTAAAGGAAAAGAAAATAACAAAAACGTAATAATAAAAGTATATATGGAATAAATACTTTTTCCATAAAATATAGGAAAAATAATAGTTATAATACTTCCTAATAAAATATATTGTAAGTAAACACAAACTGCTGTTAAAAACTTCCCAAAGCTATACTGAAATGGAGAAATAGGATTAGTATATATAATGCTTAGCATATCACTTTTCCTATCATAATAATATATAATAAAAACTAATAATGGAATTAAATACATTCCTATTAAAAATGATTCATCTGAATATCTCATAGCAGCAAATCTACTATTTTTTAGGTTATCTATTAATGTAAAGTAATCTAAAATCATAGGTACTATAGAAACTAATATTATTCCTAATAAAGAAACAACACTTCTATTTAACCTTTTCATTTCTTTTCTTAATACAACAAAAGATTTCATAAAAATTTCTCCTTTTTAAGCTTAAAATTACTGCCTTATTTCATGCTCTGCATAAAATGCAAATAGGCATCTTCTAAATTAGGATAAACTGATTTTATATTAGAACCATCCCTTACATCTTGAGATTTAGCTAAAAATCTAACAATACTAGTACCACATGTTCTTCTTATTGAAATTATAGAATATTTATTCTTTAAATCTATTAATTCTTTATTGTTAGAAATAGTCTTTTCCCATATATAACCTTCTGTATTTTTTATAAATTCATCAGGAGTTCCTACAAATTTTAATTCTCCAGAAAACATTAACCCTAATTTTTCACAAGAAGCAGATATATCTTCTACAATATGAGTAGATAAAATAACAATTCTATCTTCACTCAATTCTACCAACATAGTTCTAAATTTAATTCTTTCCTCTGGATCTAACCCTGCTGTTGGTTCATCAACAACTAAAATTCGAGGATTTTTAATTATTGCTTGTGCTATACCTAATCTTCTTTTCATTCCACCGGAAAATTGTCCAACTTTACCACTTTTATGATCTAAAAGATTTACTTTAGAAAGAGTACTACAAATAAGTTTATCTCTATCACTTTTATCATTAATATTATTTAATAATGCTATATAATCTAAAAATTCATAAGCTGTCATTTGAGGATATATATTAAATTCCTGAGGTAAAAACCCAATTATCTCTCTTATATTCATTTTATTTTCTTTAATATCTTGTCCACAAATTTCTATTTTGGACCCTTTATCCGGTAAAATTAAAGTAGTAATAATTTTCATAAGTGTACTCTTTCCAGCGCCGTTATGTCCTAAAAGACCAAACATTCCATTTTCTATTTCTAAGTTAATATTTTTTAACACTCTTTTTTTATCATAAGTTTTACTAACATTTTTTATTGAAATAAAATTTTTCAAATATATTCCCCCATCTGTAACTTTATTATTGATTTTTATAAAATAATTAGTTAACAAATATTTTATCCTTTAATATGTAACTATACTGATCCACTCTTTCAAATTTCATAACTATATTTACTTATATTTCTTTTTAATTACATGTATATATACGTAAATAAAATTAAAAAAGTTTTTTCTTTTAAAAAATATTTTTATATTTTCTAAATAAAACAATAAAAAAACAGCAGTAGCTTTAATAACTACCACTGCTATTTTAAAAAATAAAATTTTTATTCTTGATGAACTACATCTAGATTACCAAATCTACTGTATTGTCCAAGCCATGCAAGTTTTACTGTTCCTGTTGGACCATTTCTTTGCTTTGCTATAATACATTCTCCTATATTCTTATCTTCTGTTTCTTTATCATAATACTCATCTCTATATAAAAACATAACTATATCTGCATCTTGTTCTATAGATCCTGATTCTCTTAAATCTGATAGCATAGGTCTATGATCAGATCTTGCTTCTGGTGCACGTGAAAGCTGAGATAAGGCAATAATAGGACAATTCATTTCTTTAGCTAATGCTTTTATAGATCTTGATATTTCTGATACCTCTTGCTGTCTGCTTTCAGAATTTCTTCCACCAGACATAAGTTGAAGATAATCCACAATAATCATGTCTATTCCATGTTCAATCTTAAGTCTTCTACATTTAGAACGCATTTCCATTACAGTTATACCTGGAGTGTCATCTATAAATATTTTAGCAGATGCTAAAGGTCCTGAAGCTCTAGCTATATTTTCCCAGTCCTTATCATCTAAATCACCAGTTCTAAGCTTTAACATATCTACGTTAGCTTGAGAACAAAGTAATTTATAAGAAAGTTGTTCTTTTGACATTTCCAGGGAAAACATTGCTACACTTTGGCCTGCTCTAAGAGCTGCATATTCTGCTATATTTAATGCAAAAGTAGTTTTACCCATAGATGGTCTTGCAGCTATAAGAACCATATCAGATCTTTGAAATCCTGAAGTTTTAGCATCTAATTCTCTAAATCCTGAAGGTACTCCTGTTGTTTCGCCTTTGTTTTTAAAGAGCCTTTCTATTTCTAAAAATCCTCTTTCTAAAACATTGCTTAAAGGCTCAAAATCAGAAGTTGTAGTATCATTTGAAATATCAAAAATCTTTTTTTCTGCAACATCTATTACAGACTCCACATCATCTTGTTTATTATAACAACCTTCTATTATTTCAGTAGAAGATCTTATAAGTTTTCTTAATATAGATTTATCCTTTATTATTTTTATGTAAGAATGAATATTGGCTGTAGATATTATAGAATTACAAAGTTGAGTTATATAACTTATTCCACCTGAGGCTTCTAGTTTTTCTTTATTTCTTAAGTTTTCTGTAATTGTTAAAACATCTACTGCTGTATCCTTTTGATATAAATCAACAATTGAACTAAATATAATTTTATGGGAATCTTTATAAAAATCATCGGTGTTTAAAACCTCTACAGCATCTGCTATAGAGGTTTTATCGATGATCATAGATCCTAATACATTCTGTTCTGCTTCTATACTTTGTGGCATACTTTTCATTGGCATATTATCTATGGCCATTGTTATCTCTCCTTAAACACAGTAGATTAAAATACAATATCCATGATTTCTTCGATATTATCTACTAATTTAACTTCTATATCATCTAAACCTTTAGGAACTTCATTTGAATTTTCTTTTGGAACTATAACTGTTTTTATCCCTTTTCTTCTTGCTCCATATATTTTTTCAAATATACCACCTACAGGTTTAACTTTTCCTCTAAGAGATATCTCACCTGTTATAGCTATATTCTGTTTTATAGGTTTGTTTAAAAGTGCACTAATTATACAAGTTGTTATAGCAGCACCTGCTGATGGTCCGTCTATTTTTCCGCCACCTATAGCATTAACATGTATGTCATAATCATTCATATTTTTATCTGTTATTCTTCTTATAACAGATGCTGCATTAAATACTGAATCCTTCGCCATACTTCCTGCTGTATCATTAAATCTTATAGAACCTTTTCCCTTTTGAGCTGATTTAAATACTGAAGACTCTATTTCAATAGTAGAACCTATATATCCACTTACTCCTAGTCCATAAATATGACCTACTTCAGTTTCATTTTTGTTAGTAATTCTTTCATAAGGAGTAAGTCTACTTATTGATATAACATGTTCTAAATCTTTTAAAGTTATTTTTACTTTCTCATTTAAATTAGCCTTTTTATTATAAAGAACATATCCATAAGCATCTGATAACATGTTTACAGCTCTTCTACCTTCTATTGTATATCTGCTTATAGTCTCTGCTACTTCATCTTCTATTTCAATTTTAAGCTTGCTTGCAGCGCTTTTTACTATATCTTGTATGTCACTTGCTGATAGTGGTTCAAAAAACACCTCTGCACTTCTTGATCTTAATGCTGGATTAATCTTACTAGGATCTCTAGTAGTAGCCCCTATTAAAACAAAATCTGCTGGTGCTCCTTTTTCAAATAAATATTTTATATATTTAGGTATATTTTCATCATCTGGATCATAATAAGAAGATGAAAATTCTACTCTTTTATCCTCTAAAACTTTTAATAATTTATTTTGAAGCATATCATCTAGCTCACCAATTTCATCTATAAAAAGAACTCCTTTATGTGCATCTGTTACAAGTCCTGTTTTAGGTTCTGGTATTCCTGTTTCTGCTAAATCTCTTTTAGATCCTTGATATATAGGATCATGTACAGATCCTAAAAGTGGATTAGTTATTTCTCTTGGATCCCATCTTAATGTTGTACCATCTACTTCAATAAATTTAGAATCACCATCAAAAGGAGTGTAATGAAGTTTTTTAACTTCTTCTAAAGCAAGTCTTGCTGCAGAAGTTTTTCCAACTCCTGGTGGTCCATAAAGTATAACATGTTGTGGATATGGTGATGCTATTTTAGATAAAAGAGATTTTACTGCTCTTTCTTGACCTATAATTTCTGAAAATGAATCTGGTCTTAATAGCTGCTGTATACCTTCACTTGCGTTTTTCTTATCTAATTTTTTAAGCCTATCATATTTGCTCATAGTTCTTCTATTTTCTGAACCTTTTTGCTTCTTTATAATGTTAAGCTTAACTTCATCTATATATTTTTCTTGCTTTTCCATTAATGATTTTTCTACTTCTTTTTCTATCTTGTTTTCTACATATTTTTGAGCTAAAACTTCAACTATTACGTCATTTGTTTCCTCTAAAATATCCTTTGCATTTTCCTTTGTAGGTATCACTTCAATACCTTTTGTATCACTAACGATTCTATTTAAAGCATATAATTTTTCATATATATTTTTACTATCAACATATTTTTGTAATTTATATTTTATTATTCTACTTCTTATAGTTCCATCTTTGATTAATCTTTTAGCTATTTGAAACAATACATCAACTTGAACTTCTAATGAAGCATTGTTATCGTATATTGTATCCATTGCTTCTTTTTCTAACTCATCTAAAAATTCAGATTTCACAGCTATCCTCCTATTCCCCGCTAACTACAACTTTAACTTTTGTTGAAACCTCCGGATAAATTTTTAATTCAACATCATATGAACCTAATTGTCTTATAGCCTCTGATACAATTTTTTTCTTATCTATCTTAACTTTATATTGGTCTTTTATCTTTTGAGCTATATCTTTTGAAGTTATTGATCCAAAAAGTCTTCCATTTTCTCCTGTTTTAACTTTAAAATTAACTTCTTTACCTTTTAAGCTATTAGCAACTTTTTGAGCTTCTTCTAATTCTTTTAATTTTTTTCTTCTTTCTGCTTCTTTTTTATTATTTAATATGTGTAAATTATTATTTGTAGCTTCTTCAGCTAATTTTCTAGGAAATAAATAATTTCTAGCATATCCATCTGAAGTATTTACAAGTTCTCCTTTTTTACCTAATGACTTAACATCTTTTAATAATATAACTTTCATTATTATTCACCTTCCCTTAAGTATTTATCTATAGCATCTTTAAGTTTTTTCACAGTATCTTCTGTACTTAATGTTAGTTTTGAACCTGCTATAGTCATATGTCCTCCTCCACCTAACATTTCCATTATAACCTGAACATTTATTTTTCCAAGAGATCTACCACTAATATATACTTCATTTTCTATATTAACAAGAACAAATGAAGCTCTAATTCCTCTTATATTAAGAAGTTCATCCGCAGCTTGAGCTGCTAGTACAGTACTTTTTATATTAGAGGGGCATACAGCTATAGCAATGTCTCTATCTACTTTAGCTGATTTTATTATCTCAGATTTTTGAACATAACTTTCTAAATCATTAGAAAATAATTTTTTAACATCAATGGTGTCAGCTCCTAACCTCTTTAAAAAGGAAGCTGCTTGAAATGTTCTTACGCCAGTTTTAAAATAAAAATTCTTAGTATCTATATATATACCTGCTAAAAGTGCTTCTGCTACTATAGAACTTATTTTAGGCTTCTCCACCATATATTGTATCATTTCTGTTACAAGCTCAGAAGCTGATGAAGCATAGGGCTCTATATAACTTAAAATAGGATTTTCTATACAATCTGTTGCTCTTCTATGATGATCTATTATAACAATCCTATTAAATCTTTCTATTAAATCATTATTTTGTACATAACCTTTACTATGAGCATCTACTATTATAAGAAGACTATCTTCATCTATTAATTCTTTAGATTCTATATTATTTATAAAAACATCTTTAAAATCTTCTTCTTCTTTTATTTTTTCTAATAAAAAATGTGTACTGTTATTGCTATTTTCTAAAATTATATAACACTTTTTATTAAGCTGAGAAATAATACTATGAAGACCTGTAGCTGATCCTATACAGTCTATGTCAGGGTTCTTATGTCCCATTATAAATATTTTACTACTTTCATTTATTAAATTCACTAAAGCATGAGCTATAACTCTAGCCCTTACTTTTGTTCTTTTCTCTACTTCTTTTGTTTTTCCTCCATAGAAAAACAGTTTATCTTTATTTTTTACTACTGCTTGGTCTCCACCACGGCCTAAAGCAAGCTCTTTAGCTGCCATAGCATAATTATAGTTATCTACAGGTGTCTTTCCACCTTTTCCTATACCAATGCTTAAAGTAGGAGACATTTTATTACCTATATCAATATTTCTTATTTCATCTAATATACTAAATTTCTTATCCATATTTTCATCTATATAAAAATTTTGAACTGATATAATATACTTATTAGATTGGTATTTTTTCATCATAGCTTTCATATCTTTAGAAAAAATACTTATATTTCTTTCTATTTCAGCTACAAGAAGTGGTTTTTTGTCCTCTTCTACTCCTTTTATAACTTCATCTAAGTTATCAACTTCAACAAGCATTATACCTTCTTTTTTAGATTCTACTGTCTTTATTATTTCTAAAATATTAGTTACATCATATAAATACATAAGAAGCATCTTATTTTCTTTATATTCATCATAGATTATATTTGAGTATATATCATAATACCTATCTTTAAAAGATATATTTTTAAATAAATTTTTTTTACCTTCAATTGCCTGTTTAAACTTAAATTTTTTAAATTCACTTGATATATTAGATCCTAAAAGGTCTTTTCCATGAAGTATAACAGAAAATTCTTTGTTGTACCATAATATACTTCCATCATTAGATATAACAATCATTGGAAATGGTGAATTCATTAAAGTACTTTTAAAGGCAGTATCCATTTTAGATGAAAAATTTTTTATGAAATTTTTAAGCTCATTCTTCTTAAGCTTTATGTTTCTTAGATTATATACAACTAATAATCCATAAACAGCTATTGATATAAGTCCTATAATAATATGCTGATACAAAAATAAAATCATTATAAAAACAGCTATTATTACCATATATATTTTATTAGTTGTAATAAAACTATCATATTTGTTATCCATAAGCAATAATCACCTATCTATCTTTTTTTATAACTCCTAAATGAATCTAATTTTCTAAAGTCAAATACCATATCAATTAACCCTGTAAATATATATATCATGCTAATAGGTGAAAATAAAGTTATTATTAATATAAATATCATAATCCCTTTAGACATTTTAAATTTATTTTTAGCATAATATACAAAACAAGCTATACCATTTATTATAAATATAAATTGAAGTATAGATAAAGAACCTATAAATATATATTCTCCTAAACTTATATTAAACCTTTCTAAAACAGAACCTAATAATAAACAAATTCCTATAATAGTTCCTACTTTAATATTTATATGGATATAACTAAAAGACTTTGCTTCTTTTATATTTTTATATCTTAATTTTTTTAATATATAAACTGTAACTATATAATCTATATAACCTAAAATAAATGAAGATGATATCAAAACTCCTGGAAGCATTTTAAGTACATTTTCTGTCTTTAAAACTTCTTTATATTGATTTATTAAAACTGCTGTCTCTTCATTAGGCATTACAGCTTTATACGTATCTAAAGAATCCCTTAAAGGTTTAAAAATTTCATCTACCATTGTAAATAAATCTTTTCCATTTATCAAAAATGCAGCTAATAAAAAACTTGCTGTAAATATTATTATAAATCCTATACCTAAAAAAACTAATGTTTTAGACATCTTTATATTATTTTTAATACAATATCCAAGTATTAATCCAATAACAGAAGCTAATATAGATACTAATCCTGTTATAGGATTAAATATCATAGATGTAATTATTCCTGTTAAAATTATAGAGCTTAGAGAATACTTAAAACCATTTCTTATATATATAACAGTTACAGGTATAGGCAATATAACCTGGCCTATAGGTAGATAAACATTAATTACTGAAAGTATTACCATTAAGGCTATCATCATTGCTGTCTCTATTATTCTTTTAATTTTAATTTGCCTGTTTTCCATAGATTCCTCCATTATTTTCTTTCTTTAATGTGACTATATAATCTACTTAATGATTTTTCTTCTTTTTCTATATTGTCTTCTTCAACTATTCCAAGTTTTAATTTCTTTTTAATGTCATCATCTACTGAAGTATAAGAATATCCTAGTTTTTCCGCTAAAAGATAGAGTATTATTATAGCTCCTGATATACATTGAAGTATAGCATCATGAGCCACATTTGTACCTTTTGTTAAAAGTTTAAAAAAATCTCCTATTATGCAAATAAGATCCGCTTTTAATTCTTCAATAACTTTTATGTTACGCATAATATTAAAGTCATTTCTATCCATACAACATCCAACCCCTCTTACGTCCTATAACTATATTTTAGTTATATTTTGTACTTTATGCAATAATTGATACATCATTAAATAGTATTAAATTATAATTATGTATTTTTTTAACTTTTACAACTTAACTTTAAACTAATACTAAACTTAATATATGTTTTATGCAATAAATTATGGTTAATAAAAAAGCTGACTACAAAACATAGTCAGCTTTTATGTAATAATTTAGATATTACTCAGTTGTAAATGGTAATAAAGCAATATTTCTTGCTCTTTTTATAGCTCTTGTAAGCTCTCTTTGATGTTTAGCACAGTTTCCTGAAATTCTTCTTGGAAGAATTTTACCTCTTTCTGTGATATATTTTCTAAGTTTATTTATATCTTTGTAATCTATATAATCAACTTTATCTATGCAAAAAGAACAAACTTTTCTTCTTCCTCTTCTTTGTCTTCTTCCGCCGCCATCTCTAGCCATATTGTTCACTCCTCCTTCCTTTAAAATGGAATATCTCCATCATCTACTGGTATTATATCATCACCGAAGGCATCTCCTTCAAAATTCTGTGAAGATGAATTTTGAGCTGATCCGCCGTTATTTCCATTAAATCCTGAAGCTCCTGAAGCTTTGTTGCCCCATTCTAAGAATTGGACTTCATCTGCCACAACTTCAGTAACATATCTTCTAGTACCATCTTTAGCTTCGTAACTTCTTGTTTGTATTCTTCCACTAACTCCTATAAGCTTACCTTTGCTCATATAATTTGCTGTAGATTCAGCTTGTTTGCCCCATACAACTATAGGTACAAAATCCGCTTCTCTTTTTCCATCTCTTTGGAATCTTCTATCTACAGCTAGAGTAAATGTGGCAACTGCTGTCCCATTCCCTGGAGTAAATCTTAATTCAGGGTCTTTAGTTAATCTTCCAATTAAAACAACTTTATTCAAAACAAGCACCGCCTTATTGTTCTTGAGCTACGATTATGTGTCTCATTACTGTATCAGTAATTCTGAACACTCTGTCTAATTCTTTTGGTAAATCTTCACTTGCTGTGAAGTTTATTAAAGTGTAGTAGCCTTCGCCTATTTTCTTTATTTCGTAAGCTAATTTTCTCTTACCCCAAAAATCAACGTTATCTACTGTTCCACCTTCTTTTTCTATTAAACCTTTAAATTTTTCAACATTAGCTTTGTAACCTTCTTCGTCTAATGATGGGTTTAATATAAATAGAGTTTCATATTTTCTCATTAATTTCACCTCCTCTGGACTAATGGCTGTACATTTTGTACAGCAGGAATATTTACTATTCACACATCATCCAATTGTACCACAGTTTAATTCATAATTCAACATTATATGGATATTTAGTTATAACATTTCAATAAAGGCTGCAATTCTAGTATTAATTTGTCCAATGTCTGTTTGAGAATAATCTGTTTCTATACTCATATAAGGTGTATTTTTTTCTTTAGTTACAAATTTTTTTATTCGTAATGTTTCTACATTATAAGTATGACAAGCTTGAAGTATAACATCTATAACCCCATCTACTTTGTATTCATCCATTAAATTAGATATAAGTTCTATTCTATTATCATTTGGAGTCATACAAGAACAAGCAATATTTAAATACTTATTTGTAATTGCATCTATTGGATCAATTTTTTCATCTACAAATTCATTAAGATCTTTAGCTCCTCCACAGTTTTCATAAGAAACTACTACTCCACCATTATCCTCTATAGCTTTAATTATTTTTTCTGTTGATTCTCCAAGAGGACATCCTGTTACAAGTATTCTTTTAGAATCTTTTGAAACCGGTCTTTCTCCTTTTTTATATTTATCTAAAGTTTCTCTAGTCATATTCTTTATTTCATTTATCAAAGCCTCTTTATCCCATTTGTAGCTAGCTCCATTTAAAACTTTTTGCATATGATATCCAGATACTGCTGGAGGATCAAGTTTTCCAAGTTCATAAAATTCCTTTAAAGCTTGTCTCTCTCTGTTTCTAAGTCTTATAGCATCTTTTAAATTTTCTTCTGTTATATTTACGCTGAAATGTTTTTCTAATTTTTCTTTAAGTTTTACAATTTCATTTCTCCAAAGTTTATATGAATCTTCTTCTTTATATGACTGTGGAAGCTGCATTATATGAACGTCTTTAATATCACTAAGATATTCATACATTTTCTTTTTTCCATCACAAGTAGTCTCCCCTACTACTAAATCAGAAAAATAAAAAAAAGGACATTTTTCTGTTGTAGCAAAGCCATAACTTGATTTTATAAGTGGACATAAATTTCTTGGAAGATCTTTTTCTGCATCTGCTATAGGTTCTTCACTTGTACCACATAATCCAACAGCAATTGCACCTGCTGCTGTTATAAGTTCTCTAGGAGTAAATGCGCAAAATATTCCTACAATATTTTTACCTTCATCTTTTAAATTTTTTATTCCTATAAAAGCATTTCTTCTAGCTTCACTAAAATCATTTATCTTTTCTGGTAATTCATTCATTTATATTCACTCCTAATATTTATTTAGGTTAAATAGTTTTTAATATAAAAGTTTTTTTATTAATTTAATAAGACTTTAACCCTATCCCATATAAATACACTTTTTCTCATATAATTACATATATACCTATCTACATACACATTTTAACATAGTACAGCCCTTACTATTATTTTGTGTTTTTATACTTAAAACCTCATTTATAAAAATATATTATAATACTTTCAAAATTTAAATTTTACCTAATTACATTTATAAATTTCTCATAAAAAATAATATAATATAAAAAAGAAAGTAATCTTAAAACTACTTTCTTTTTATATTATATTTAACTTTAACTAATATTTTTTAATTACATTCCTGTTTTTATATTACTTTTTTGTTTTATACTACGTCTTTGAACTAAACCTGAAAGTATAAGAGTTATAGCCCCATCTCCAGTCATATTGCAAGCAGTTCCAAAGCTATCTTGAAGGGCAAATATTGTAAGTACTAAAGCTACTGCTGAATCATTAAAACCAAGTATTCCAGTAATTAATCCTAATGATGCCATAACTGTTCCTCCTGGAACTCCTGGTGCTCCTATACCAAATATACCTAATAAAATAACAAATTGAATCATACTACCAAAACTAGGAAGCGAACCATATACAACTTGAGATACTGTCATAACAAAAAAAGTTTCTGTCAAAATTGACCCACATAAATGTATAGTAGAACAAAGAGGTACACTAAAATCTACTATATCACTTTTTAAAACTTTTGATTTATGTGCACATTTTAAAGCAACTGGTAATGTAGCAGCACTAGACATTGTACCTACTGCTGTTAAATAAGTTGGTCCATAATGTTTTATTACTTCTAAAGGATTTTCTTTTGATACAATTGCTGCAATAAAATATAAAAGTGTAAGCCATATAAAATGACCTATAAGTACTATTACTATAACTATTAAAAATACTGGAAGTTGCTTAGTTATACCTCCTTCATATACAAGTCCAGCAAAAGTTGTTGCAATAAAAAAAGGTAATATAGGTAATATTACTTTAGTAACTATAGATAACATCATGTTTTGAAATTGATCTAATAATTTTTCAACTAATTCTGATTTTGTCCAAACAGTTGAAAGTCCTATTAATATAGCTGTAACTAAAGAAGTCATAACTGACATAATAGGCGGTATTTTTAATTTAAACATTATCTCAGGTATTTTTCTTAATCCTTCTGCAGTATTTGATATAGATAAATTAGGTATAATTGCATATCCAGAAATAGCCGAAAATGTGGCTGCACCTATTGAAGATAAATAAGCTATTATAACAGTTATTCCTAACATTTTACTAGCCTTAGATTTCATTTTTACAATAGATGGAGCTATAAATCCTATAATAATTAATGGTATACAGTAAGATATAACTTGTCCTAAAAAATATTTTATTGTAGCTACTACTACTATTACTTCTTTAGAAGAAACAAGCCCTAATAAAATTCCAAATGCTACGCCTAAAACTAATTTAAATATTAAATTATTTTTTAGTTTCATAGTAAAATCTCTCCTTTAAGAATTATGTGTTCATATTTTTTATAATAACATAATTTGTAACATATGGTTATTTATTATATTTATACTTATATATCCATCTATATAAAAACTTTATAATTCATTTATTTAAAATTTACTATAGATATATAATAATTTAAAACTATTTAATTATAGTAAATAACATATAAAAAAAAGCACATAAAAGTGCTTTTTTTATATGTTATTTCTATACTAATTAACTTTCCTCACTATGGCTTAATACTTTTTTTAATTTTTTTTCAAAAGTATTTCTTGGAAGCATTATTATTCGGCTACAATTTAAACATTTTATTTTAACATCTGCTCCCACTCTTATAATCTTCCACTCATTAGTACCACATGCATGAGGTTTTTTCATTTCAACTATGTCCCCAACATCAAAAACCTTTGGCACCTTTACCTCTCCCCTTTTTAATTTATTTTACTATATTTATTTTATTATAAGGTATTTCTATATTTTCTCTATTAAGTCCATTTAATATTTCTTGTCTTAATTTAACCTCTGCACTCCACTGATTCATAGGAACACATTTACCATATATAGTTATATTAACACTGCTATCACCTAAAGAAGTAACTCCATATACTTTTGGATTTTCTACTAATATGTCACCATTTTTTTCTGAAAAACTTTCACATATACTATTAATCTTATTTATAGCATTATTTACGCTTTCTTCATAAGCTATTCCTATTTCTACTTTGAATCTAATAGGATTTTTCACATGATTAGTCATTTTATTTATAAGTCCATTAGGAATTATATGAACATCTCCATTAAAATCTTTTATTCTAGTTATTCTAAGTTCTATTTCTTCTACAATTCCAGATTTATCTTCAATTGTTACATAATCTCCTACTGAAAATTGATTTTCAAATAAAATTAAAAATCCACTTATAACATCTTTAACTAAACTTTGAGCACCAAAACCTAGGGCCGCTCCACCTAGCCCTACAAATATAGATCCAATTCTTCCAAATATTATTTCTATAATCATAAATATACCTAAAAAGTATACAGAATACCTTAATATACTTTTTAGTACAGTTCCTATTGTATTAGCTTTTTTCTCATCTAAAGAAAATCTAAGGTTTTTCTGTCTATTAATAAATTTGTCTATTATCTTATTCCCTATTCTTACAGAAAGAAACATTAATACTAGTATAAATAATATTTGAAAAAATATATGCACAAAACTATATATACTATTTCCACTAATCTCTATATTTCCAATTTTTATGCCACCACTAAATATATCAGACACAGCCTTAAATTTTTCATTCATATTTTACGCTATCAAGCTATAGCTTGAACCCTCCTTTAAATATATATTTTTGATACTAATCTTTCCGCTATCTATAATATTTTTTGCTTTTTCATACTCTTTTTTATTTAATCTAATACTTATTCCACAACTTTTAGTTATATATGTTGGTGTTGGAATTATAGTTAAATTAATTCCTTCAGTTTTTAAAGTATCTTCACCATCCATAGCAGTATGTGTATTTTCAAAAGTTATTATGTAGTTCTCCATTATTATTCCCTCTCCTTACATTATTATAATTACATATTATATATTATAAAACTTTGAGTGTACATATACAATCAATCTACTTTAGTTTATAATTATATATAAATATTCCTATAATTAGAACATTTTTTACTCTTATCAAATATATTTTATCTACAAATAATTCGCATAGGAGGATTAATTATGAAAGTATACTTAGACAACGCAGCTACTAGTTACCCAAAACCAGAATCAGTATATGATTCAGTATATAATTATATGAAAAATATAGGGGCTAGTCCTGGTAGAGGTGGCTATAAAAACGCATTAACTGGAGATAGATTAGTTTATAAGTGTAGACAAAACCTAATAAAACTATTTAATTTTGATAAAATAGAAAATGTAATTTTTACACCTAATATTACAGTATCTATGAATATTTTATTGAAATCTATAGTTAAAGAAGGATGGCATGTAATTACATCTACTATGGATCATAACTCTGTACTAAGACCACTAGTCTCTTTAGAAAAAGCTAATAAAATAGAACTTGATATTCTATCTTGCTCTAAAGAAGGATTTTTAAGCTTAGAGAACTTCAAAGAAAAAGTTAAACCTAATACTAAATTAGTAGTATTATCTCATGCTTCTAATATAGTAGGCAGTATTCAGCCTTTAGAAGAAATAGGTGATTTTTGCAAAAAAAATAATATATATTTTATAATAGATTCAGCTCAAACTGCAGGAATACTACCTTTAGATTTTAAAAAACTAAATTGTAATGCTCTAGCTTTTACAGGTCACAAATCCCTTCTTGGTCCACAAGGTACCGGTGGTTTTATAATTGATGATAAATTAAATAAGGAAGCTAAATATTTTATAGAAGGTGGAACTGGAAGTTTATCTGAAAGTACCATTCAACCTGATTTTTTACCAGACAAATTTGAAAGCGGCACAATGAATAGTCCTGGTATTGCTGGTCTTTTATCAGGAATTGAATATATATTAAAGGAAGATGTAAATACTATAAAAGAGCGTGAAGAATATTTATGTAAAAAATTTATAGAAGGTGCTTTAAATATAGATTCTATAAAAGTATATGGTTCTTTAGATGCTAGTAAAAGAACTGCTACAATATCTATAAACTCTACAAAAATAGATAATTCAGAATTAGGTTTCATGTTAGATGATGAATATGGGATAATGGTAAGAACAGGTCTTCATTGTGCTCCCTTAGCTCATAAAACTATTGGAACTTTTCCACAAGGTACTTTAAGATTCAGTTTTGGTGCTTTTAACGATATAAAAGATATTAACTATTCCTTATATGCTCTAAACAACATTATTAATAGGATGTGATTTTTAAACATATGAATTCAATACTAGAAAAAATAGATAAGCTAATATTATTTCTTATAATATACACACTTTTATTTTTTACATTTTTTAAAACACTATCATATACTCTACCTTTTGTGTTAGCTTTAATTTTTGCTGTAATATTAAAAAAACCTACAATGTATTTAATTAATAAATTTAAAATGAAAAATTCTGTAGCTACTTTAATAGTTACAACTATATTTTTTGCCATAATAACACTTATTATGGTTCTAGGAATAAACACTATAGTAAATGAACTAATAGAATTTGGGAAAAATGCTCAAGCATATATTTCTTCTAATCAAGATAAAATAAATAATTTTGTAAATGAACTTCAAAAATACTATAAAGATCTTAATCCTTCTATAACTAGTTCAATAGAAAGTTCCCTAAAAAGTTCTTTCTCTAAAGTATCAAATGTTTTAGTTTATTTTACAAGTAGAACTGCTTCTTTTATAGTAAACTTTGTTGCATCTATACCTTATTTATTAATGATTATAATGTTTACCCTATTATCTACTTATTTCTTTACTAAAGACATAATAGCTAATAGAAAAAAACTAAGATCTATAAGTAATATTATTCCTAGCAAAAAATCTGATAGAATGGCAGAAATATTTAATGAATCAAAACAAATGCTTGTAAGTTATATTAATTCTTACGTATTTTTAATTTTTATGACCTTCTTAGAAACATTACTTGTGTTTATAATATTTAAAGTTAAATATGCAATAGTACTTAGTATAATAGCTGCTATAGCAGATATACTCCCTATAGTTGGAATAAGTGTAATATATATTCCATTAGCTTTAATATACTTTTTCGTATATCAAAATTATTTAGTTGGTACAGCTTTAATTATATCTTATATAATTATTTCTGTTATAAGACAAATTTTAGAACCTAAAGTATTGTCTTCATCCTTAGGATTACATCCTGTAGCAGTGCTTGCAGCTATTTTTATAGGACTAAAAGCAAATGGATTTTCTGGAATGTTCTTTTGCATATTTTTAGTAGTATTTTATAACATACTAAAAAAAGTTAAAGTATTATAAATTAAATAATATAAGTATAAAACCTCCTATATATGGTAATAATTACATGTATAGGAGGTAAATTTATGTTAAATAAAACTGTTATTGATTGTTCTTTTCCTAATGTTATATCAAAAATGAGAGATATATTATGTAAGGAAATTTACTCAGCTATGAGAAAAAATAGAGAAATAGTTATACTTTGTATAGGTACTGATAGATCTACAGGAGATAGTCTTGGACCTTTAGTTGGAGAAAAACTTAAATTTTTAGTTAGAGAAAAAGTACATTTATATGGAGATTTAAAAAATCCTGTACATGCTAAAAATTTGCCAGATATAATATTACAAATAAATAATACATATGAAAACCCCTATGTGATAGCCATAGATGCCTGTTTAGGAAAGCTAGACAATATTGGAAACATAATCATAGATAGTAGGCCATTAAGACCTGGATCTGCTATGAATAAAGATTTACCAACTATAGGTGATTTAAGTATCACAGGTATTGTTAATATGTGTGGTGCTTTAGAATTTATGGTACTACAAAACACTAGGTTATATACTGTAATGAAACTTGCAGACTATATTTCAAAAGGATTATATCATTCTATTTTAAAAACTGTAGGTGGTAAAAATCATTTAATATATAAAACAGAAAAAATAAGTAAAACTAACTAATGAAAATTGCACATTATATATTCTTTAAAAATAGAATGTATAATTATATAAATATAATAAACTAAAGATTAAATAGTATATAATTATTAAAATAAAGGAGTAAATGATCTATAATTTAATATATCTTCTATTTCTTCTATGTTTTTTCCACTACTATCTATAATTAATGCTCCTTTAGCATTAATATTATTTTTATAAAATAAGTTTAAAGTCCCTTCTTCTTTCAAATCACAAATTATAGCATCATAAGGCTTGTCATAGTTTATAGAAATATTATAACCCCTTTTTTCCAATTCATTTTTTATGTATTGTAAATTATTAGATACAAATATATGCATACTAAAAAACCCTCCTTTTACTACTATTATTTTCGTAAAAGAAGGGTTTTATACTAACTATTCAATATTACTATTTATACAATTTTCTAATACTTGTTTTTCTTCTTCTGATAACTCATATCTTGATATTCCTTTATCTACAGGTTTTGCATAAGTTGTACTTTCATCTCTTCCAAATATGCTTGTCATAACAACACCATTGTTATCAAAATCTAATAATGCTAAAGAAAAACTTAAATCGCTACCTACATTATCAAAAGCTCTATACCTTACTATAGCAACCTTTTGTACGCAACCTTTAACTCTTCTATCTAATACGTCATATAAATCTTTAACATAATCAGATTGTTCCTTAGCTTCATCTATCTTATCTAAATAATCATTTATTAATTCTTCTACGTTCTTATTATTTGTTCCTCTCATAAATCTTTTATACTTGTTTTTTAGTTTTGTTAAAGATACTAATGTACCTATATTTATCAACAACAATATAAAAACAACTGATGCTAATCCTAGTATTATATAGTTTGAATTTGTATTAACTATATCTATTACATTTGTCATTGTTTTTTCTCCTTTCAAGTAAATGTTTCACGTGAAACATTTTTATATGCTTAAAATATCTAGTATTCTTTGAAGATCTTCCGATGAATAGTACTCTATTTCTATTTTGCCTTTATCTTTTTTATTTTGAAGCTTTACTTTAGTTCCAAATAAACTTTCTAGTTTATTTCTTATATCAATATAATAAGGCTTCATCTCATCTTTTTTATCTTCTGTTTTATTCCTAGTTTTACTAGAATTTTTTATCAAATTTTCTGTTTCTCTTACACTTAACTTGTTATCTATTATAGCCTGTGCAAGTTTATACTGAAGATCATAATCTTTTAAAGAAAGTAATGCTCTTCCATGACCTTCTGTAATAACTCCATCTATTAGATAATTTTGAACTCTATCATCTAAATTAAGAAGTCTCATACAATTAGCTATTGCTGTTCTTGATTTACCTATAGTAGAGCTTAATTGTTCTTGAGTTATATTAAAATCTTCTATAAGTTTTTTATAGGCTTGAGCTTCTTCTATACAGTTTAAGTCTTGTCTTTGGATATTTTCAATCAAAGAAATTTCTAATATACTCTTATCATTCAAGTCCATTATAACAGCTGGTACATCTTTTACATTAGCTAACTTAGCAGCTCTCCATCTTCTTTCTCCTGCTATTATAGTATATATATTTTTCTCTTTTTTTAATACTAGAGGCTGTATTATACCATGGTTTTTTATAGAATGACTTAATTGTATTATTTTTTCTTCATCAAACTTTTTCCTAGGTTGATCTTTATTAGCTTTTATTAAATTAATAGGTATTTTATTAATACTATCCTTATTAATTTTTTCTTCATCTGGTATAAGTGCACCTAATCCTTTTCCTAGACCAAACTTTTTATTCACTCTGCCGCCTCCTTTATTAGTCTACTTTTTTTATAAATTCTTTGGCTAATTTCTCGTATGCTTTTGCTCCTTTGCATTTGTTATCATATAACATTATAGGTAATCCAAAACTAGGAGCTTCTGCAAGTCTAATATTTCTTGGTATAGTAGTCTTATATACTCTATCTTTAAAATATTTTTTAACTTCTTCTGCTACTTCATTACATAACTTAGTTCTTCCATCATACATACTTAAAATTATACCTTCAATTTCAAGATCATTATTCAAAGATTTTTTAATTAATTGTACAGTGTTTACAAGTTGTCCAACTCCTTCTAAAGCATAAAATTCACATTGTATAGGAATTATTACACTATTAGACACAGTTAAAGCATTTATAGTAAGTAATCCTAATGATGGTGGACAATCAATAAATATGTAATCAAAATCTTTTTCTAAATTTTTGATTTTATTTAGCAGTATACTTTCTCTATCTGATTTATTAATGAGCTCAACTTCTGCTCCTGCAAGTTCCATTGTGGAAGGAACTATATAAAAATTACTTATTAATTCACTTTCTTTCATAGCGCTTTCTATAGATACGTCTTTAGAAGTTAAAATATCATAAATAGATAAATCAACATTTCTTTTGTCTATTCCCATTCCACTTGTAGTATTACCTTGTGGATCTATATCAATAACTAAAACCTTATATCCATTCATAGCTAAATATGAACACAAATTTATGCTTGTAGTAGTTTTACCTACTCCACCTTTTTGGTTGAAAATAGATATAATTTTCAAGTGATCACCACCTAATTTAAAATTATGTACATTTTTAATTATATATTTTATATGATAATATTGAAAGTATTTTTATAAATTATTAACACAAAATCTTTTATTTTAAAAAAATAAAGGCCAAATATAGCCTTTGAAAATTTGTTTCACGTGAAACATTTTATTTTTTAGGTATAGTAACAACTATTTGTATTTTATCATCATAATCTTTTGATCTATACTTAGCATTGATTCCATATTTATCAAAAACCTGTTTTACTGTATTCATATAAACCCTTGAAGTAAATATTCCCTTTATTTTTTTCTTACCATCAGAAGCTATCTCTTTTCCAGCTTGTTTTAATAATTCTTTTTGTATTAATTCTTCTGTTTTCTTTACATTTAGTTTTTTTTCTATTACTATATCTAATATTTTATTTTGTAATTCTTTATCCCGTAATTTAAGTAGAGCTCGTCCATGTCTCTCTGTTAGTTTATTTTCAACTATTCTTTTTCTTATATTCTTATCTAGTTTTAATAATCTTATTTTATTTGCTATAGTTGACTGTTTTTTTCCTATAGCTTCTGCTAATTTTTCTTGAGTATAAAAATGATCTTTTATTAAGTTAT
Organism: Clostridium oceanicum; assembly: GCF_039521385.1. Classification (NCBI taxonomy): domain Bacteria; kingdom Bacillati; phylum Bacillota; class Clostridia; order Eubacteriales; family Clostridiaceae; genus Clostridium; species Clostridium oceanicum. The sequence goes on from NZ_BAAACG010000016.1 coordinate 125,470, forward strand.
TATAAGCTTCTGCTTCTTCAAAATAGTTCAAATCTTCCCTTTGTAAATTTTCAAGTAAAGCAATAGCTGCTGAATCTTTATCACATATATCTACAATTATTGTAGGAACTTCTTTTAATCCTATTTTTTTGGCAGCTCTTAATCTTCTTTCTCCAGCTACTAATTCATACTTTTCTCCTGTTTTTCTAACTGATAATGGCTGAATTATACCGTATGTTTCTATAGATTTACCTAACTCATCTATTTTCCCTTCATCAAAAACTTTTCGTGGTTGATATGCATTAGGTACTATTTCATTAATGGGAATATAAGTTACATGCTTTTTCATAAAATCATCCCTCTTATTTCTTCCTATTATTTACATTTTCTACATAATAATATTAATTCCTTCTTTTGTATTATTTAAAATACAATGTATTACATTTATTTTAATGGCTTCTTTTTAATTATCCCTGGATTTCTAGGATATTTTTTATCTGTTTTTTTTGTCTTTTTTATTAAAAGTAAATTGTGATTTAAATCAGTGCCTTCAATATCTACTTCTACTATATCTTCTATTTTACATCCTAAAACAGATAATGCTTTTTTAGAATCTAATATTTCTTGATCTATTGAAGGACCTTTCATAGCTATAAAATATCCTCCTTGTTTTACATAAGGAACACAATATTCACTTAATACAGTAAGGTTAGCTACTGCTCTTGAAACTGCTACATCATACTTTTCTCTATGCTCTTTATCTTTTGCAAAATCTTCTGCTCTTCCATGAATAGTATTAATATCTTCTAGTTTTAATTTTCTTATAACTTCATCTAAAAAAGTTATTCTTTTTCTTAAAGAATCTAATAAAACTACTTTTTTATCTTCTTGCATTATTTTTATAGGTAATCCTGGGAAACCTCCACCAGTACCTATATCTATTAAGCTTTTAGCTGTCTTTATTGGAGTTGCTTTGAATATCTTTATGCAATCTATAAAATGTTTTTTTAATATACCTTCATCATCTTTTATAGCTGTAATATTGATTTTTTCATTCCATTCTTTAATAAGATCTCTATATAAAATAAATTTTTCACATCTTTTTTCATCGAACTCTAATCCAACATCTTTAGATGCTAAATTAAGCATATCAAAATTATTCATTTAGTAACCTCCAAAATAAACTAATTTAACTTTATCTATTTCCTTTGTTTTCTCTTTTTTTTCTTTCTAAGTAAATTAAAAGAACAGATATGTCTGCTGGTGAAACTCCAGAAATCCTAGAAGCTTGACCTATACTTACTGGTTTAATCTTATTTAATTTTTGTATAGCTTCCAGTCTTAATCCTTTTACATCACTATAATCAATAGACTTAAGAATTATTTTATTTTCATATTTTTTAAATTGTTCTACTTGTTCTAATTGCTTGCTTATATATCCTTCATATTTAGATACAATATTTACTTGATCTATTACATCTTTATCAATTGGTTGTCTTTCTTCATCAAGTTCTTCTATTTTTTTATAGTTAAGCTCAGGTCTTTTTATTAATTCATATAAATTTATAGGTTTCTTTAGTTCTACAGAACCTATAGATTGTAAAAATTCATTAACTTCCTTTTTACCTGTTATTTTTGTACTTTTTAATCTTTCTATTTCTTTTTCTATTTTATTTTTTCTATCTAAAAATACTTTATATCTCTTTTCTGAAACCAATCCAACTTCATGTCCTATTTCTGTCAATCTTAAGTCAGCATTGTCTTGTCTTAAAAGTAGTCTATACTCCGCTCTAGAAGTCATCATTCTATAAGGTTCATTTGTACCTTTAGTAATTAAATCATCTATAAGAACGCCTATATAAGCATCAGATCTTTTTAAAATCAAACTTTCTTTTCCTTTTAATTTAAGTACTGAATTTATTCCAGCAATAAGACCTTGGGCTGCTGCTTCTTCATATCCTGAACTTCCATTAAATTGACCTGCTCCATATAATCCTTCTATATTTTTAAATTGTAAGCTTAAATCAAGCTCTTGAGGATCTATACAATCATATTCTATTGCATATGCAGTTCTTAATATTTCAACATTTTCTAATCCTGCTATACTTCTATACATCTTTATTTGAACATCTTCTGGAAGTGAACTTGACATTCCACCTACATATAATTCTTCAGTATTTTCTCCCTCTGGTTCTATAAAAATTTGATGTTTTTCTTTATCAGGGAATCTAACTACTTTGTCTTCAATTGAAGGACAATATCTTGGACCTACCCCTGCTATTGATCCATTATAAAGTGGTGATCTATGTATATTTTCATTTATAATGCCATGAGTTTCACTATTAGTATAAGTTAAATAACAAGACACTTGATCTTTTTCAAGATTTTTATTCATAAAAGAAAATGGTACTATTTCTTTATCCCCTGCTTGTTCTATCATTTTTGAAAAATCTACTGATTTTTTATTTACTCTTGCAGGAGTTCCTGTTTTAAATCTTCTAAGATTTATTCCTAAATCTAATAAACTTTGTGATAGGTCATTTGCAGGATATAATCCACTAGGACCGCTACTATAACTTATATCTCCTATTATTATCTTTCCTTTTAAATAAGTACCAGTACATAAAATAACTGATTTTGTTTTAAAATATCCACCGTTTTTTGTAAGAACACCTTTTACTTTTCCATCTTCAACATCAATTTTTGTCACTTCTAATTGTTTTAATGTAAGATTTTCTTCTGTCTCTAATACATGTTTCATTCTTTCGCCATATCTTTTTTTATCTGCTTGTGCTCTTAATGAATGTACTGCTGGACCCTTTGAAGTATTAAGCATCCTAGATTGTATAAAAGTTTCATCAATGTTTATTCCCATTTCTCCGCCTAAAGCATCTATCTCTCTAACTAAATGTCCTTTTGCAGTACCTCCTATATTAGGATTACATGGCATAAGTGCTATACTATCTAAGTTCATAGTACAAATTAATGTTTTACATCCCATTCTCGCAGCAGCTAAAGCAGCTTCACAACCTGCATGACCAGCTCCAATTACTACTACATCAAATTCTCCAGCTAAATATTTCATATCTTTACCTACTTTCCTAAACAGAATTCAGAAAATATTTTATCTATAATATTTTCGTCTAAAGTATCTCCAAGTATTTCTCCTAAATCTTTCCACGAATTTCTTATATCTATTGATGCTAAATCTATAGCAACAGTATTCTTTAAAGTTTCAATTGCTTGTATACAGTTTTCTTTAGCTTTTATTAAAGCTTGTTGATGTCTAGTATTTGTAACAAATAAACCATCAGATTTTATTTCTCCTTTAAAAAATAAATCTTTTATGGAATCTTTTAATTTATTTAATCCCTCTTTATTTTTTACAGAAGTTTTTAATACAAAGTCTGAATCAAAATTACCTATAAACTCTTTATGTTCTTTATCCATATCTTCTTTTAAATCTGATTTATTTAATAATAAAATATACTTTTTATTTTTTATAAAAGCCATTATTTCTTTGTCTTCTTCATCTATTTTTCTACTTAAATCTAACATAAATATAACTAAATCTGCTTCATTTATCTTTTCTTTAGATTTTTCAACACCAATTTTCTCAACTACATCTTTAGTTTCTCTTATTCCAGCAGTATCAACTATCTTAATAGGTATACCTTCTATGTTTATGTACTCTTCTATAACATCTCTTGTTGTTCCTGGAACTTCTGTAACTATAGCTTTATTTTCATCTATCAAAGCATTAAGTAGTGATGATTTTCCTACATTAGGTTTACCTACTATAACTACATTTAATCCTTCTCTTAATATTTTACCTTCTTCTGATTTACTTATCAATTCATTAATTTCTTTTAATATATCTTTTAAATCCTCTGTAACTTTTTCTCCTGTTACTTCTTCTAAATCCTCTTCTGGATAATCTACTGTAGCTTCAATATGAGCTATAACTTGTAATAATTTATTTCTAAGTTTTTGTATTTCTTTAGAAAGCTTACCTTCTGATTGTTTAAGAGCTGATTTCATTGAAAGTTCTGTTTTTGATCTTATAATATCTATTACAGCTTCAGCTTGGCTTAAATCAATTCTACCATTTAAAAATGCACGTTTTGTAAATTCTCCTGGCTCTGCAAGTCTTGCACCTGCTTTAATTGCTTCTTCTAGTACTTTCTTTGTTGATATTATTCCACCATGACAATTTATTTCTACTGTATCTTCTGCAGTAAAACTTCTAGGACCTTTCATAAAAGAAACTAAAACTTCATCTATTACATCTTTATTTTCTTTATCTATAATAAAACCATATCTCATAGAATAAGGCTTTATGTCTATTAATCTTCTATTATTTTTACCTTTAAATATACTATCTACTATTTCTAAACATTTACTACCAGATAATCTTACTATAGCTATACCACTTTCTCCTAAACTTGTAGCAATAGCCGCTATAGTATCAAATTCTTTCATCTAATTCACCTCTTTATCATAAAATTACCTCTTATAACATAAAAAGAAAGCCTTTAGGCTTTCCTTAAGTTAATAACTACTTTTCTAAAAGGTTCTTCACCTTCGCTATGAGTTTCTACAGAATTATCTATTTGAAGTTCTGAATGTATGATCCTTCTCTCATAAGGATTCATAGGCTCAAGCTTTATTGGCTTTCCTGTCTTTTTAACTTTGCTAGACAATTTTCTTGCTAACCTTTTAAGAGTATTTTCTCTTTTAGATCTATAGTTTTCTGTATCTAAAATAATCCTTTTATATTGGAAATTATTATTTTTATTAACTACAAGACTAACTAAATATTGAAGAGAATCTAAAGTTTCCCCTCTATGTCCTATTATTATGCCCATATCAGGTCCATTTAATTCTATTTTTAATGCATTTTTCTCTTCTTTTATTCTTATTTCAGCTTTAATATTCATACTATCTAGTATACTTCTTAAAAACTGTCTTGCATCTTTTACATAATCTTTTTTTACTTTTATTTTAACTTTAGCAGGTCTAGTTCCTATAAGATTCAAAAAACCTTTACTACCTTCATCTATAACTTCTACTTCTACATCATCTCTAGATACTTTTAATTGATTTAAGCCACATTCTATAGCTTCTTCTATGTTTTTTCCTGTACTATCAATGCACTTCATGCCGCAAGTCACACCCCCCTAGGCTTTAACTTTACCTGTGTCTCTATTGTGTTCTATTTTTATAGCAACTACAGTCATACCTATTTGAATTAAGTTACTTACTGCCCAATATAAAACTAGTGCAGATTTTAATCTCCAACTAATAAATATCATAAATGCTCCCATACCTATATTCATAGTGTTAGTTTGTTTTGATTGAGATTGATCTGAAGATTTGCTCATCATCATAGCACCTGAAAAATAAGTAGTAACACCTGAAAGTACTGCTAATATGATATCTGGTTTTGCTAAGTCTTTAATCCACAAAAAGCTTACTCCGCTTATACCTTGTAGGTCATTAAACACCCAATATAATGCTAAAAGTATAGGCCATTGAATTAACATTGGTAAACATCCGCCCATAGGACTTGCATTATTTTCTTTATAAAGTTTCATAGTTTCTTGTTGCAATTTTTGAGGATTATTTTTGTATTTTTGTTGTATTTTTTTTACTTCTGGTTGTAATTTAGTCATTCTTAAGGAGGATCTTATTTGTTTTATATTTAAAGGAATTATTATTAACTTTATTATCACTGTAACTAAAATTATAGCAATTCCATAAGAATAATTCGGGTTAGTTATAACCTGTGAGACCCCTCCATGAATAAAATTAAAAAATTGAACTATAGCATGTTTTAAATAATTCAAGTTTTAAACCTCCTGATTTTTACATTTATTTTACAGGGTCATAACCACCTTTGCTAAATGGGTGACACCTAAGTATTCTCTTTATAGCCATAAAAGTTCCTTTTAAAGCTCCATATTTATTTATAGCATCTATTGCGTATTGGGAACATGTAGGATAAAATTTACAACACTGTCTCTTTCGAGGCGAAATATATTTTCTATATAAATTAATGAAAAAAATCAAAAAATTTTTCAATTTAAAAGGCCTACCTTTTTCAATAAATTCACTAAAGCTGCCTCTATTTCTTTGTAGGTTTTGTCACTGCAACTATGTCTTGCAATAAAAACCAAGTCAAATCCTTGCTTTTTTATATTTTCTTCTTTAGAATTCAATCTATAACTTTCTTTTATAAGTCGTTTTACTCTACTTCTAACAACGCTTTTTCCAACTTTTTTACTTACGGATATTCCTATCCTATTTATATTATATTTATTCTTATATATATAAAGTACTAATAATTTATTTGAAAAAGACTTCCCTCTTCTATAGACGGATCTAAATTCTTTATTTTTTCTTATTTTATCTTCCTTCATAAAAAATAGTCTCCTTTATTTCTGCATCTGCAGAAAAAGGCCACTAAAGCGGCCCCTTATGCTGTCAATCTTTTTCTTCCTTTTCTTCTTCTTTTTCTAAGAATGTTTCTGCCTGCTGCAGTTTTCATTCTTTTTCTAAAACCATGTTCTTTTTTTCTTTGTCTTTTTTTTGGTTGATATGTCATTAACATTATCTATTGCACCTCCTTTTGAGATATTAATAAATATATTACTTATATGAAGCAATATAAATTTATCTTAAAGATGTTTTTTTCAAGTTAGTATAACCCTAATTTAAAGATTCACTATTAGATTATATATTTGTAGCGTTATAATGTCAAGAAAAAGGAAATATAGATTGTTTTTATGTTTTTTTGTGGATAACTTCTTGAATACATGAACAGGTTTTGATATTATTATTAAAGAACTGTTGATAACTTTTAGTTATGTAATACTTATCCACAGCTGTTGATAAATATGTGCATAACTTGTTTAAATCTTATATATTGCTTTATTTTTTTCTTTTATTTTTAGCTATTTTCTTAATTACATACATATTTAAGTTTGTTAATATAATTATATATTTTTTTGTTAATAACTTTTTTTATCTTCTTTTTATAACCAGAACTATGCACATGTGAATATTTTTTTTAACAATTAAAAGCTAAATATAACTATTGTATATAACCTGTTTATATGTTGTTAGTTATTATTTTTTGGCTAATATTGTTAATTAATATTTCTAAGTTTCTATAAAGACTGGAGGACTATAATTATGAATACCCATCTTAAAGAAACATGGGAAAAGACTATGAATATAATAAAAGGTGAACTTACAGAAGTAAGCTTCAACACTTGGATTAAAAGCATTACTCCTTTATCACTTAAAGATTCTACATTAAAGTTAGGCATACCTAATGATTTTACTCGTGGAATTTTAGAAAGTAGATATAAGGATCTTATTATTAATGCGTTAAAATTAATTACATCTAAAAAGTATAATGTACAATTTGTTGTAGCTTCAGAAGAAGCTATGGATGAACTAAACAATAAAAACATAGATGCTTCTAGAAAAAATATAGTAGTTAATGATAAAATGTCTACCATGTTAAACCCAAAATATACTTTTGATTCTTTTGTTATAGGTAATAGCAATAGATTTGCTCATGCTGCTTCTTTAGCAGTAGCAGAATCTCCTGCTAAAGCTTATAATCCCTTGTTCATATATGGAGGCGTTGGACTTGGAAAAACACATTTAATGCACGCTATAGGTCACTACATATATGAACACGATTCAAATTCCAAAGTAGTATATGTTTCATCTGAAAAATTTACTAATGAACTTATAAACTCAATAAAAGATGATAAAAATGTAGAATTTAGAAATAAATATAGAAACGTAGATATTCTTTTAATAGATGATATCCAGTTTATAGCTGGAAAAGAGAGAACTCAAGAAGAATTTTTCCATACTTTTAATGCTTTGTATGAAGCTAATAAACAAATAATTCTTTCTAGTGACCGTCCTCCTAAAGAAATTCCAACTTTAGAAGACAGGCTTAGATCTAGATTTGAATGGGGTCTTATTGCTGATATTCAAGCACCAGATTTTGAAACAAGAATGGCTATATTAAAAAAGAAAGCTGATGTAGAAAGCTTAAATATACCAAACGAAGTAATGGTATATATCGCTACAAAAATAAAATCAAATATTCGTGAACTAGAAGGTGCCTTAATAAGAATAGTTGCATTTTCTTCTTTAACTAATAAAGAAATAAGTGTTGATTTAGCATCTGAAGCCCTTAAAGATATAATTTCTAGTAAACAAACTAAGCAAGTAACTATAGGTCTTATACAAGAAGTAGTTGGAAATTACTATAACTTAAAAATTCAAGACTTTAAATCCGCTAGAAGAACTAGAAATGTAGCATTTCCTCGTCAGATTGCTATGTATCTTTGCAGAAAACTAACAGATATGTCTTTACCTAAAATAGGTGAAGAATTTGGTGGACGTGATCATACAACAGTAATCCACGCATATGAAAAAATTTCTACTAACCTTAAAAAAGATGAAAGCTTACAAAGTGCTGTAAATGAATTAAATAAACGAATTACTCAAGCATAATATTCAGATATGTTGATAATATTATCTTAATATATTGTTTATAACTTTAAATATCAGAATACGAATTTATTAATGTGGATAAGATCTAATGATATAGGTTAACTTATCCACACTTATTTTTGCACGATAAAACCTGGTATTTCAACAGGTCTAAGAGTTATTAACATATCCACAGCCCCTATTACTATTACTACTAACTTAAATAATTATCTAAATCTATCTTATACAAAATCTATCTTGTGTATAAACGGAGGTAATACGAATGAAATTTTTATGTAAAAAAAACATATTACAGGAAGGTATTTCTATAGTACAAAAAGCAGTAACTGGTAAATCAACATTACCAGTATTATCTGGAATACTTATAAAAACTGATAAAAATAAATTAATCTTAACAGGATCAGATATGGATCTTAGTATAGAAACAAAAGTAGAAGCAGATATAGTTGAAGAAGGAACTATTGTTTTAGATGCTAAGTTATTTGGAGAAATAATAAGAAAATTACCTAATGATACTATAGAAATCAACACTTTAGAAAATAATTCAATCGAAATAATTTGCCAAAAATCAAGATTTACTCTTATATATATGAATCCAGAAGAATTTCCAACACCACCTATAATAAATGAAAATATGATTTTTTCTATTTCTGAAAAAAAATTAAAAACTATGATTAAAGGAACTATATTTGCTACAGCACAAGATGAAACTAGACCAATACTTACTGGAGTTTTATTTCAAATAAAAGAAGATAATTTAAATTTTGTTGCTTTAGATGGATATAGATTGGCACTAAGAAAAGATCCTGTGGATAACAATAATACTATAAATGCAGTTATTCCTGGCAAAACTTTAAATGAAGTCTCAAAAATACTTGAAGATGTGGATAAAATGGTAAATATAACTTTCACACCTAACCATATACTTTTTAGCGTAGGCGAAACTAAAATAATTTCAAGACTTTTAGAAGGTGAATTTATAAGTTATAATTCAATAATACCGGAAGAATATAAACTAAAAGTTGACATAAATAGAATAGAATTTTTAAACTCTATAGAAAGAGCTTCTTTAATGGCTAAAGACGGTAATACTAATTTAGTTAAATTTACTGTTTCAGATGACAAAATGGTCATAACTTCTAATTCTCAATTGGGAATGGTAAGGGAAGAAGTTAATATAAATATGCAAGGAGAAGATTTACAAATTGCATTTAATTCTAAATATTTATTAGATGCACTTAAAAGTATGGAAGAAGAAGAAATTACTTTAGAATTTTTTAGTAGTGTAAGTCCATGTATAATAAAAAATAGGGAAAACGATAATTGTATATATTTAGTTTTACCAGTTAGACTTTTAAATAATAACTAAATAAGGAGATTTTTTTATGGAAAAGATAAAAATAAATACTGAAGTAATAAAACTAGATTCATTTCTTAAATGGTCAGGAGCTGTAGTTTTAGGTTCAGAGGCTAAAATGTTTATACAAGAGGGTTATGTAAAAGTAAATGGAGATGTAGAGCTAAAAAGAGGAAAAAAACTTAAAGCTGGAGATATAATTGAATTTGATGGAAATAAATACGAAATAATATAACTTAAAGGTAATTAAATGCTATAATCATTGTTAGTAAGTTATAATATGGTATAATTAATTTAGGTGTTTTGAATGTATGTAAAAAATATGCAATTAATAAATTTTAGAAATTACGAAAATATATATTTAGAATTAAATCCTAATATTAATGTTTTTATTGGGGATAATGCTCAAGGTAAAACTAATATATTAGAGAGTATATATTATTCTAGTGTTGGAAAATCCCATAGGACTAATAGAGATAAGGAGCTTATAAATTGGAATAAGGATTATGCTTATTTAAAGTTATATGTATCTAAAAATAGATTAGATAAAATCATAGATATGAAAATTTTAAAAAATAGTAAAAAAGCTATAAGTATAAATTCTATAAAGATTTCTAAGATATCTCAGCTTATGGGAGTTTTAAATGTGGTTATGTTTTCTCCAGAAGATTTAAAAATAGTAAAGGAATCTCCGGTTTTTAGGAGAAAATTTTTAGATGTAGAGATATGTAAAATTAGTAATGCCTATTATCATAATCTAGTTCAATATAATAAAGTATTATTTCAAAGAAATACACTTTTAAAGAAATGGAATAAAAATGGATTAGATATGCTTGATATATATGATAATCAAATTGCCCACTATGGTGCTTTAATTATAAAAGATAGGAAAAAATATATAGAGAGATTAAACATAATAGGTTCTAAGATACATAGTGATATAACTAATGGAATAGAAAATATTAATTTTAAATATATAGATAATATTGTAGATGATGGGGACGAATTTAAAAATCAGTTATTAAAACTATTTTTAAAATATAGAAATAAAGACTTAGAAAGAAGAACAACATCCGTAGGTCCTCATAGAGATGATTTTAGTATAGTTATAAATAATATTGATATTAGAAACTTTGGTTCTCAAGGACAACAGAGAACCTCTGTTTTAACATTAAAATTTGCTTCTTTAGAAATTATAAAAGATGTTATAGGTGAGTATCCTGTATTGCTTTTAGATGATGTCTTATCAGAGCTTGATTCAAAAAGGCAAAAATATGTTTTGAATTCTATAAGTAATATACAGACATTAATAACCTGTACAGGAATTGAAGAAATAGAAAAATATTTAGACCGAAAATCTCAGCTTTATGTAGTTAACAAGGGTGGAATAAAAACGGTCTAATATTTAATTTGAAAGGAGATTAATTTATGTTTCTTCATTTAGGAGAAAATGTAGTTGTTCCAATAAACGATGTAATAGGAATTTTTGATATAGAAACTTCTATGTATAGTTCTGATACTATACAGTTTTTGAGAATGGCAGAAGAAGATGGATTTGTTGAAAGAATAACAAAGGATAAACCTAAATCTTTTGTTGTAGCTGAGGTAGATAAAAAAAGTAAAGTATATTTATCTCCTATATCATCAGCAACTTTAACAAAGAGAACTAAGATAATTTATGGTAATTTATAATGAGCTATAGAAGTTAGGAGGATAAGCATGTCACAGAGTAATAATCAAGCATATGATGAGAGTCAAATACAAGTCCTAGAGGGGTTAGAGGCGGTAAGAAAAAGACCAGGAATGTATATAGGTAGTACTAGTTTAAGAGGACTACATCATTTAGTTTATGAAATAGTTGATAACAGTATTGATGAAGCATTAGCGGGATTCTGTAGCCATATTGAAGTTTTTATACATAAAGATAACTCTATAACAGTTATAGATGATGGAAGAGGTATGCCTGTAGGTATGCATCCAAAGATGAAAAAACCAGCAGTAGAAGTTATTATGACTATACTACATGCAGGAGGTAAGTTTGGCGGTGGAGGCTATAAAGTATCTGGTGGTCTTCATGGTGTAGGTGCTTCTGTTGTTAATGCCTTATCTGAAACTTGTGAAGTAGAAGTTAGAAGAGAAGGTCATATTTGGAAACAAACATATAAAAGAGGTAAAGCTGTAACAGGATTAGATGTTATAGGTAATAGTGATGATCATGGAACTAAAATAAATTTTAGTCCGGATAAAGAGATTTTTGAAGATATAGAATTTGATTATGATACATTGGCTCAAAGACTTAGAGAATTAGCATTTTTAAATAAGGGAATAAAAATAAGCATCAATGATGAAAGAGATGACAAAAAAGAAATGTTCCACTATGAAGGTGGAATAAAATCTTTTGTAGAGTATCTTAACAGAAATAAAGAAACTCTTCATAAAGAGCCAATATATGTTGAAAAGAATAAAGATGATTATATAGTTGAAATAGCTATGCAATACAATGACAACTATAGTGAAAATATTTTTTCTTTTGCAAACAATATAGATACAGTAGAAGGTGGAACTCATTTATCTGGATTTAGAGCAGCCCTTACTAGAGTAATGAATGATTATGCTAGAAAGTTTGGATATTTAAAAGATACAGATAAGAATTTATCTGGTGATGATGCTAGAGAAGGTCTTACTGCTGTTATATCTATAAAACTAACAGAACCTCAATTTGAAGGTCAAACAAAAACTAAGCTTGGAAATAGCGAAGTAAGAAAAATAGTTGACAATATAGTAGGGGAAGGCATAAGAAACTTTCTTGAGGAAAATCCTGATGTAGGAAAAATAATAATAGAAAAAGCATTATCTGCATCTAGAGCTAGAGAAGCTGCTAAAAGAGCTAGAGAATTAACTAGAAGAAAATCTGTACTTGAAAATACATCACTTCCTGGAAAATTAGCAGACTGTGCATCTAAAGATGCTTCTAGTTGTGAAATATATTTAGTCGAAGGAGATTCTGCCGGTGGTTCAGCAAAACAAGGCAGAGATAGACAATTTCAAGCTATATTACCTTTAAGAGGTAAAATAATGAACGTTGAAAAACAAAGATTAGATAAGATTTTAGGATATCAAGAAATACGTTCAATGGTAACAGCTTTTGGTGCTGGTATTGGAAATGAATTTGATATAGAAAAGATAAGATATCATAGAATTATAATTATGACAGATGCCGATGTTGATGGTGCACATATAAGAACATTATTACTAACATTCTTCTATAGATACATGAAAGAATTAGTTGAAGAAGGCCATGTATATATTGCTCAACCTCCTTTATTTAAAGTTTCAAAAGCGAGAAAAGATTATTATATCTATTCTGATAAAGAATTAGAAATTTTACTTAAAGAAATAGGAGGAAAAGATAGCAATACTAATATTCAAAGATATAAAGGTTTAGGAGAGATGGATGCTACACAATTATGGGATACAACAATGAATCCAGATCAAAGAACACTTTTAAAAGTTACAGTAGAAGATGCTATGGCTGCTGATCAGATATTTACTATTTTAATGGGAAGTAAAGTAGAACCAAGAAGAGAGTTTATAGAAGAAAACGCAAATAAAGTAGTGAACTTAGATATATAGTAGATTGTAAAGAGGTGTAGACATGTTTAATGAAGGAAAGATTTTGCCTATAGACATAAGTAAAGAAATGAAAAAATGTTATATAGATTATGCTATGAGTGTAATTGTAGGGCGTGCTTTACCTGATGTAAGAGACGGACTAAAGCCTGTACATAGAAGGATATTATATTCTATGCATCAGCTTGGATTAACTCCTGAAAAAGGATATAGAAAATGTGCTAGAATTGTCGGTGATGTTTTAGGTAAGTATCATCCTCATGGTGATACTGCAGTTTATGAAGCATTAGTAAGAATGGCTCAAAACTTTTCTATAAGATATACTCTAGTAAACGGACATGGTAATTTTGGTTCTGTAGATGGAGATAGCGCAGCGGCTATGAGATATACAGAAGCTAAAATGGATAAAATAACATTGGAAATGCTTAGAGATATCAATAAAAATACAGTAGATTTTGTTGATAACTTTGATGGTGAAGAAAAAGAACCATCTGTACTTCCATCAAGATTTCCTAACTTATTAGTTAATGGATCAGCAGGTATAGCTGTAGGTATGGCAACTAATATACCACCTCATAATTTATGTGAGGTTATAAACGGAATAACTATGTTAATAGATAACCCAGATGTTACAGTATTAGATTTAATGACTGAAATAAAAGGACCGGATTTTCCAACTTCAGGTATTATATTAGGCACTAATGGAATAAGAAGTGCTTATGAAACTGGTAGAGGAAAAGTTATTATAAGAGCTAGGGCTGAAATAGAAGAAGAAAAAGGAAGAAACAGAATAGTTGTAACAGAAATTCCTTATCAAGTTAATAAATCAAAACTAATAGAAAATATTGCGAATTTAGTAAAAGATAAAAGAATAACTGGTATATCAGATATAAGAGATGAATCTGATAGAACTGGTATGAGAATAGTAATAGAGTTAAAAAGAGATGCTAATCCTAATATAGTGTTAAATCAACTTTATAAGCATACAAAACTTCAAGATACTTTTGGTATAATAATGCTTGCTCTAGTTAATAACCAACCAGAAGTATTAAATTTAAAACAGATACTAGTTAATTACTTAGACTTTCAAAAGGAAGTTATAAGAAGAAGAACTAAGTTTGAACTTGATAAAGCATTAGCACGTGCTCATATACTAGAAGGTTTAAGAATAGCACTAGATCACATAGATGAAGTAATAAAATTAATAAGAAGTTCTAAAACAGCAGGTGAGGCAAGAGAAGGTCTTATGACTCAGTTTGGACTAACAGAAAAGCAAGCTCAAGCTATACTAGATATGAAGCTTCAAAGACTTACTGGTTTAGAAAGAGAAAAAATAGAAGAAGAATATAAAGCTTTAATAGAAAAAATAACTCATTTAAAAGAAATACTTGATAAAGAAGAATTAGTATTAAATATAATAAAAGAAGAGTTATTTGAAATAAAAAGCAAATATGGTGATGAAAGAAAAACTGAAATAAGAAGAGATGAACATGAGATAGATATAGAAGACTTAATAGAAGACAAAAAAGTTATAGTAAGTTTAACTCATGGTGGATACATAAAAAGATTAGACATGGATACTTATTCTTCTCAAAGAAGAGGAGGAAAAGGAATCCAAGCAGCATCTACTAAAGAAGATGATTTCATAGAAAATATGTTAGTTACTTCAACTCATAGTACAATATTATTCTTTACAAACTTAGGTAAGGTATACAAGTTAAAAGGATATGAAATACCAGAGGCAGGAAGAACTGCTAAGGGAACTAATATAGTAAATCTTATTCCAACAGATCCTAAAGAAAAAATTCAGGCAGTAATAGGATTAAAGGATATAAATGATGATGAAAAATATTTATTGATGTGTACTAAAATGGGAATTGTTAAAAAGACAGAAATAGATAAATATTCTTCTATAAGAAAGAGCGGATTAAATGCTATAGGCCTAAGAGAAAATGATGAATTAATAGATGTTAAAGTTACAAGTGGAAATTCAGAAGTTATTATAGTAACTGAAAATGGATATAGTATAAGATTTAATGAAAAAGATGTAAGACCTATGGGAAGAACTGCATCAGGAGTTAAAGGTATAACACTAAGAGAAGATGATCTATCAGTATCTATGAACATAGTAATCGAAAATGAAGATTTATTATGTATAAGTGAAAATGGATTTGGTAAGAGAACTTTAATAGATGAATATCCTACCCATAAAAGAGGCGGAAAAGGTGTTATAACTTATAGAATAAATGATAAGACTGGTAATATAGTTGGTGCTAGAATAGTTAATATAGAAGATGAAATGATGCTTGTAAATAGTAGTGATGTAGCTATAAGAATAAATGTTTCTGATATATCCCAAACTAGTAGAAATGCTATGGGAGTAAAACTTATGAGAACAGAAGAAGAAGAAAAAATAGTTACTATAGCTAAAATAAAAAATGAAGATAATATAGAAGAGGAAAGCATAGAAGAAGAGAAACTAGAAAATAAAGAAAAAAATATTGAAGATGAAGAAAAATCAGATATAGAAAATAAAGAAGAATAGAAGAAAAAGCTTAGCAGGTTTTGCTAAGCTTTTTTTGTTTTTACTGTATAAATACTTGTGATTCAGCTATAATAATATTATTAAATAGTATAACATTACCTGGTGTATCTTTGTGAGAATATATAAGAAAAAAAGAGATATATATAATATTATTAATATAATTTACTATTTTGAACGCTCCTTTAGGGGAGGGTTACAGTAAATGTGGTAAAATATCAATTGTCGTCGAGAGAGACGGCAACAAATTGACAAATAAGTCAATAAAAAACATGTTGACAAACAAATTAAAACATGTTATT
>NZ_BAAACG010000017.1:0-21461 GCF_039521385.1 Clostridium oceanicum
ATATTTACATGGGGTTTTGTTCTTTCATACTTTGCTCTTGCCATTTTTTGTTTCCTCCTTTTATATAATATAAATTAATTCTATTTCTATAAGTAAACTCTCCCTGGTGTGTTGTTACCTTATAGGCTTTTTGGAGCCCATAACCGGGATTGAACCGGTGACCTCCACCTTACCAAGGTGACGCTCTTCCTACTGAGCTATATGGGCACCTGTAAGATTACTTGGAGCGGGAAACGGGGATCGAACCCGCGGCAACTAGCTTGGGAAGCTAGTGTTCTACCACTGAACTATTCCCGCTGAACTTTAGTTTGTGTACCAATTATAAATTATATTAAAATCATACTTTGTTGTCAATATGTAAATCACTTATTATTGCATAAGCATTTTTCAAGTTTTCTTTTTACTCTTTGAAGTGCATTGTCTATAGATTTCGCATGTCTATCTAAATCACAAGCAATTTCTTGATATGATTTACCATCTAAGTATGACATTAAAACTTCCATTTCTAAATCTGATAAAACTTCACCTATTTCACTTTGTATATGCTTTAATTCTTCCCTACTTATTAGTAACTCCTCTGGATCAGCAACTTTAGCTTCTGACAAAACATCTAATAGAGTTCTGTCTGATTCATCATCATATATAGGCTTATTTAAAGAAACATAGGTATTAAGCGGAATATGTTTTTGCCTTGTGGCCGTCTTAATTGCTGTTATTATCTGCCTAGTTATACATAACTCAGCAAATGCTTTAAATGAAGACAATTTATCCGTCTTAAAATCTCTTATAGCTTTATATAAACCTATCATACCTTCTTGATATATATCTTCCTTATCTGCACCAATAAGGAAATATGACTTAGCTTTTGCTTTAACAAAGTTTTCATATTTATTTATGAGATATTCCTGTGCATTACAATCCCCTAATTTTGCATTAATGACTATTTCCTCATCCATAATATTTTCAAAGGAGGAAACTTCATTAGCAGTTTGAACCTTATTCTCCAAGGTATCCCCTCCAAATTAAGTATAACCACAATAACGATTATACCTTACAAATAAATACAGCGTCAAGCTATTTCCTAATGACTTCTTCTCATTTTTTCCAGTTGTTTCAACAAGTCCTCTTGCAATATATCGTGTAATTTGTTGCCTTGTTTAGAATATTGTTTTTTTATATTGTTTTTTATACTATTTTTTGTACTTTTAACCTCTGAATAAAATTCTAAAGATGAAATTCTTGTAGCTCCTCTTTGAAATATTAATTGTTGTTCTAATAAATC
The DNA here is from genome assembly GCF_039521385.1 of Clostridium oceanicum. Taxonomy (NCBI): domain Bacteria; kingdom Bacillati; phylum Bacillota; class Clostridia; order Eubacteriales; family Clostridiaceae; genus Clostridium; species Clostridium oceanicum. Next base: position 1,283 of record NZ_BAAACG010000017.1, read on the forward strand.
TGATGTTACAACAGACACTTCTATTTTTCTTCCTAAATTATTTATATATCTTTCTATAAAAGTATCTGCTGTTTCTCCTGGCTTTGTAAAAGCTACTGTTATATTTTTATTTATTTTTTCTACTTTTTCCGGTTCTTCTGTTTGATGAGCATCATATATAATATATATATTGTATTTATTGTACGCTGCATATTCGTTTAAGGAATCTAGGAGTTTTTGCCTTGATGATTCTAAACTATATTCTTGAATTTTTGATAGCTCCGGCCAACTATTTATAACATTATAACCATCCACAAAAATATATCTCATATTTATTTTCTCTTAATCTTTTGTGTTAATACTTCATACATCAACATTCCTGCAGCTACAGAAGCATTTAATGAAGTTACTTTTCCTACCATAGGTATTCTTACTAAAACATCACATTTGTTTTGAGTAAGCTTTGCCATTCCTCTACCTTCACTTCCTATAATTAAAGCTGCAGGGCCAGAAAAGTCTACATCAAAGCAATGATTTTCTCCATGCATATCAGCACCATAAACCCATATTCCTTTTTCTTTTAACTTATCTATTGTAGTATTTATGTTTGTTACTTTACTAATTCTTATATGCTCTACAGCTCCTGCTGAAGTCTTATACACAACCGGTGTAACTCCTACATTTCTTCTTTTAGGTATTATAACTCCATGAGCTCCACAAACTTCTGCTGTTCTTAGTATTGAACCAAAATTATGAGGATCTTCTAGCTCATCTAAAATTATAATAAAAGGATCTTCCCCTCTATCTTTAGCATAATTTAGTATATCTTCTACTTCATAGTATTTGTATGGAGTAGTATAAGCTATTATACCTTGATGTGATCCTGTCTCTGAAATTCTATCTAGCTTCTTTTTATCTACTTCTTTTATTACTATTTTATTTTTCTTAGCTAAAGCTATCAATGAATTTATAGAACCTACCATTTGACCTTTGGCTATTAGAATTTGGTCTATAGTCTTTTTACTTTTTATAGCTTCTTTTACTGCATTTCTTCCTTCTATAATATCTTCTCTAATATCTTTATTTGTATTCTTGCCATAATGATCTTTACCAGTTTTCATTATATATTTTCTCTCCTTATTTGTTTTCGCCTAAGTATTTTTCTTTCATTTCTGCTGTCTTTCCACAAGTCATTTTACCCTCTGGACAGCTACCGCTAACACATGGTGGACCACTATATTTAAATAAAGTAGGTGCTACTTTTTTAACTTCTATTAACATTTTTTCTGCAAGATATCTTATCTCCCATTGTGCTCTATTACAACATCTATGTCTAAAGAAATTCATTAAACTTCTTGCATTCATAGTAACTACAATTTTACTTGCACAAGCATTTGGAAAAACATATCTAGCATCTTCTATAGATTTTTTTTCTGCCGCTCCATTTTTCATACCTTCATTTATATATTTTTCTTTTAAAGAAGAAGCTATTTCATCATAAGCTTTTTGACTTTCTTCCATAGCTTTTATAAATATATCTTTAGCATTAGAGTCCTTTTCTATTGCTGGAGGTATTACATATTCAAATTGATCTAATTTTACATATCTTTGGCTTTGTTGAGAATAAGAAGCTAATCTATGTCTTACTAATTGATGAGTTAAACTTCTAGATACCCCTTCTACTGCAAAAGTAAAAGATACGTGTTCTATAGGTGATTCATGTCCATAAGACATTAACATATTTAAAAATTTAGTTGTTTTTTCTTCTGTCAAATTATCTTGTATTTCATCTATACTTACAGCACTATAACAAAGTTTAGCAGCTGATGCTACCACTTTTTCAGCATTAGGTGTATACTCTAACAAATTAACTTTCATAATCTAAACTTCCTCCATTATCATTTAAACCTGCTATATGATTTAACATATAGTTTAATCTTTCCGTTTGCTCTGTTAAATATAAAAATCCTACTAAAGCTTCAAATCCCGTTGCAAATCTGTATTCTTGTAAATCAGCATTTTTAGGAACAGTACCGGATTTTGCATTTCTTCCTCTTTTAAAAATATATTTTTCTTCTTCTTCTAACATGGGCATAAATTCTTTTATATATTGACTTTGTCCATGTGCTTTTACATGTTCTATAGCATTTACATGTAACTTATGAACACACATATTTCTATTATTATCAACAAGTAGTGTTCTTATAAATACTTCATATACTGCATCTCCTATAAAAGCTAACACTAAAGGGTTTAACTGTTTAGCATCCTTTATAGTAAATTTATCTTTGAATAAATCAAATTCCATGTTAATCTCCAATCATATTATGTTAGTATAACTAAATTTTCTTCCATCTAACTCCTTGAGGAGTATCTTCTAATACTATTCCCTGTTCTTTTAATTCATCTCTTATTTTATCAGCTAAAGCCCAATCTTTCTCTTTTCTAGCCTTTTGTCTTTGATCTATTAGTTTTTGTATTTCTTCTTCTAAACTTCCTTTTTCATATTTTTGTAGTATTCCTAATGGACTACCTAATTCTCTTATTAACTCTAAAATATATTCTATAATTTCTTTTGAAGAATTTATATTTATATTTATATTAACATCTTTAACTAAATCAAATATAACAGATATTGCATCGGCAGTATTAAAATCATCATCCATTTTTTCTATATATTTTTCTTTGTATTTATCTAATTCTTTTACATATTCTTTTTCATTTTCTTCTATTTTTTCTGTTTTTACTTCTTCTAATAAACTTTCAAGATTGTTTATGGAATTACGTATTCTATCTAAGGCTGATTTAGTTGAGTCTAAAAGTTCCATACTAAAATTTATTTGTGTTCTGTAATGACCTGATAACATAAATAATCTTAATACATCAGCATCATATTTTTCTAATATTTCTCTTGCTGTAAAGAAATTATTAAGAGATTTAGACATCTTTTGGTTATTCACATTAACGAAAGCAGAATGTAGCCAATAATTTGCAAAAGCTTTTCCTGTTCTTGCTTCACTTTGAGCTATTTCATTTTCATGGTGTGGAAAAGTTAAATCTATTCCTCCTGCATGTATATCTATAGTTTCTCCTAATAAATTGTATGCCATACATGAGCATTCAATATGCCAACCTGGTCTTCCCATTCCCCATGGACTTTCCCAAGCAGGTTCTCCCGGTTTTTGGCTTTTCCATATTGCAAAATCCATAGGATCTTTTTTTCTATTATCTACATCTATTCTAGCCCCTAATTGTAACTCTTCTAAATTTTGGCCTGATAGTTTCCCATATTCTTTAAATGATTTAGTATGAAAGTATACATCTCCATCAACTTCATAAGCATATCCTTTTTCAACTAATGTTTCTACAAACTCTATTATTTCATTCATATATTCAGTAGCTCTTGGATTCTTAGTTGCTCTTTCTATATTAAGGTTATCTGCATCTTTATAATATTCATTTATAAATCTGTCACCTAATTGTTTTACAGTTATATCATCTTCATTTGCTCTTTTTATCATTTTATCATCTATATCTGTAAAATTTTGAATAAAATCAACTTTATATCCTCTATATTCTAAATATCTTCTTATAGTATCAAATACAACAAATGTTCTAGCATTTCCTATATGAAAGAAATTATAAACTGTAGGACCACAAACATACATTTTAACTTTACCTGGTGTAATTGTTATAAAATCTTCTTTTTTTCTAGTTAATGTATTATAAACTTTCACTATATCTACCTCCGTCTTATTTAATTAATTATAAGCTATCGCTTTTAATGTTATATCCTTTATTTTTTAGAATATTCATTAGCTCATTTCCTTGTTCTTCTGTTTGAAGTTCTATTTCAAATGTTACACTTGCAAAATCTAATCCTTTTTCATTCCAGTTAGTATCTTGTCTAACTTTCACTATGTTTCCTCCAACAGATACTATATTACCCATTACATCTTCAAATTCTCCAACTCTATCTTTAAGCTCTACTGTAAATCTTATTCTTCTTTTTAATAATATAAGTTCTCTACTTATTATTTTTGAAATCATAGCTATATCTATATTACCACCACTTATAACTGAAACAACTTTTTTACCTTTTATATTTATTTTATTTGCTAGTAATGCAGCTATAGTAGAAGCCCCTGCTCCTTCTGCCACTAGTTTACCTCTTTCCATTAACTGAAATATTCCATAAGCTATTTCATCTTCTGAAACAGTAACTACTTCATCTACATATTTTTTTATATATTCAAAAGTTTTGTCTCCAGGAGTCTTAACTGATATACCATCTGCTAAAGACTTTGCTCCAGGAACAGTAACTATTTCACCTTTTTCTAATGATGCTTTAGTAGAAGCTATAATATTAGGTTGTATTCCTATTATTTTTATATCTGGATTTATTGATTTAGCAGCAGTAGCTATTCCAGATATAAGACCACCGCCTCCTATAGGAACTAAAATTGCATCTGCATCTGGTAATTCTTCTAATATTTCTAAAGCTATAGTTCCTTGACCTGCCATAACGTCTACATCATTAAATGGATGAACAAAAGTTGCTCCTGTTTTTTCTTGTAGTTCTAAAGCTTTACCATAGCATTCATCATAAACTTCTCCAAATTGTACTACTTCAGCTCCATATCCTTTAGTAGCTTTAACCTTTGCTTGTGGCGCTGTATTTGGCATTACTATAGTAGACTTTATACCAAAAGCTGTAGCTCCATAGGCAACCCCTTGTGCATGATTACCTGCAGATGATGCTATAACCCCTTTATTTCTTTCTTCTTCTGATAAAGAAACTATTTTATTATAAGCACCTCTTAGTTTAAAAGACCCAGTTTTTTGTTTATCTTCACATTTCAAATAAACTTCATATCCGCTAACCTTAGAAAAAGTACTTGAATAAAATAACGGTGTTTTTCTAGCAACAGATTCTATATTTTTTTTGGCTTGTTTTATTTTATTTAAATTAAGTTCCATAATAACTATCCCCCATCTTAGATAACTATCTAATTATAGTTTTATAATAAACTATAATTAAATTTTATTCAATATATACAAAATTCACTATACATCACAGTTATAATGCTGATTTGATTTCCTCCAGTATATGATTAAATTCAACATCAACAGCATTACTTTTGTCTCTTAATTTAATTTCTACTTTTCCTTCATTTATGTTTTTACCTATAGTTATTCTAATAGGTATTCCTATTAAATCAGCATCTTTAAATTTTACTCCTGCTCGTTCTTTTCTATCATCTAATATAACCTTTATTCCATTATTCTTTAAATCTCTATAAATTTCTTCTGCTTTATCTATTTGAGATTCATTTTTAACATTAGCCACAGTTATAATAACTTTATATGGTGATAAATTCTTAGGCCATACAATTCCATTTTCATCATTATTCTTATCTACAACAGTACATATTAATTTATATAAATCTAAATATCCTTTAGTTAATATAAACGGATCTTCTTTCCCTTCTTTGTTTAAAAAAGCCGCTCCCATATTTTTCACAATATCATCTTGAATATTTTCTATTTCTCCAACTATTATAGATTTTGATAGGTTTAAATCTCCACTACATTTTTTACATTTATCAGAAGATATAATTTTTCTAAAATCTCCTACTATCCCTTTATAATCTCTATCATAATTAATATTTTCATAGTGATATCCTGTTTCATTTGCTCCTGCCATATAGTTATTCATATTAACTACTTCTTCATCTACTAATAAAATATCCGCTTTTAACCCAATAGGACCTGCAAAACCTACTTCTGCTGAAGTAGCTTCTCTTACTACTCTTTCACTTGCTAATTCTAAATTACCTTTAATTTCAAAATCTCTTTCTAATCTTCTTAAAACCTTAGCTTCATCTATTTCTTTATCTCCTCTAACCATAACAGCTACAGTTTTATTGCCTATTGTATATATTATATTTTTAGTAAATTTTCTAAAAGGAACATTAAAATACTCTCCAAGTTCTTTTATTGTCTTTATATCTGGAGTTTCTATTTTTTTCATAGGTTTTAACTCATCTTCTTTTAAATCTTCTGGTATAGAAGAAGAAAAACTTTGTCTATCTCCATAAGAACAGTTTTTACAAGTTACAATATCTTCTTCTTCTAAACTATCCTCTACAATAAATTTTATTGACCCACTATCTTCATTTTCTATTATTCTGTATTCTAAAGAAAAACTATCTAATATTTCTTTATATGTATCTAGTAATAATTTTCTACTTTCAAATGAACTTTCTTTATCTTTATCAAAACAATAACATATGTTTATCATATCTTCATTTGAATCAATTAATCCTAACTTATTTTTTTTACTATTTTTATAATTCTTTTCAGTTTCATAAATCCTTAAAGGAAGTTTTTTATAAGAATTTATTAGATTGTTTATCATTTTTATAAATAGTTTATCTTTATTGTCACAGATATATAAATCATTACTTTTAGAAAATTTAATATCTATTGGATTATCTTCTTTTATACATACTTTTGATAAAGAAGATGTAGATATCTTATATATTTCCTTTTTTTCCATATTACTTTCTATCATATCTTTTAAAGAATCTAATAATTTACATCCTAAAGGCATAAAAGAATATATATTCTCATCTCTTTTATAAATCATCCCAGATCTTAATAATAATTTTTCACTTGTAGTATTAGTGTTTACTGGAGCTTTTTTTAAAGTATTTAGTAAAAATTTTGATAACCTCATTTTGTAATCCTCCCTTTATTTTATAAATATAAATATTAAACTCGCCCATATTATAAGGACGAGTTTAACACTTAATTTATTTTAAGTTATTCAATATTTTCTCCGCTATTACTAAATCTTCTGGTGTAGTTATTTTTATATTACTATAACTTCCTTCGTATAAATAAACTGGGTTATTATACTTTTCTACTATCATTGTATCATCTGTAACATCAAATTTATCTACTTTTAATTTTTCATGACAATCAAGGATTAAATCATAGTTAAAACACTGCGGAGTTTGAACCATAAACAATTCGTCTCTATTTGGAGTATTCAACGAAAAGCCTTTATTTCCTTTTAATTTTATAGTATCTTTAGGTTTTACACCACAAGTACATGCTCCATGTATTTTAGAATATTTTATTCCATCGTCTATAATTTTATCATTAATAAAAGGTCTTGCTGCGTCATGAATTAAAACTGTTTCGCAATCTTTTGGTAATGCTTTTAATCCCTTATATACAGATTCTTGTCTAGAACTTCCTCCAGAAACAACATCTATTATCTTAGATATATTATACTTTTTTATAATCTTATCTATACAATAATCTATTTTATCTTCTAAAGTAACAAGTACTATGCCATCTATATTATCATTTTTACAAAATCTATCTAACGTATAATATAATAAAGGTTTTCCATTTATATTTACAAACTGTTTGCTAACATTTAAATTCATTCTAGTTCCTTTTCCTGCAGCAACTACAACAGCATATACCTTGTTCATTTTTTAAGCGCCCTCTTTTCTTTTAGCAAATATCATTCTTCCAGCTGCAGTTTGTAGTACTGAAGTAACAACTACTTTTACAAATTTTCCTATGCGGTTTTTACCTCCTTCTACTACTATCATTGTTCCATCATCAAAATAAGCTATACCTTGATTTGCTTCTTTACCATCTTTAACTATTTGTATGCTCATTTCTTCTCCTGGTAAAACCACTGGTTTAACTGCATTGGCTAATTCATTTATATTAAGTACTGGAACACCTTGAAATTCTGCTACTTTATTTAAATTATAATCATTAGTTATAACTTTACCATCTAAAACTTGAGCTAATTTCAAAAGTTTACTATCTACTTCTGCTATTTCCGGAAAATCTTTTTCATATATTCTAACTTCTATCTTTAACTCTTTTTGTATTTTATTAAGTATATCTAGTCCTCTTCTACCTCTGTTTCTTTTTAAACTATCTGAAGAATCTGCAATATGTCTTAATTCTTCTAAAACAAAGTTAGGAATAACTAGGGCACCTTCTATAAATCCAGTTTGACATATGTCAAATATCCTACCATCTATTATAACTGAAGTATCTAACACTTTAGCAGTGCACTTTGATCCTTTACTTTTCTTTTCTTTTGATACTGGAGTCTTTCTAAAATTGTAGATTATACTCATTAACTCTTCTTTTCTTTTTATAGCTATATTTCCACCTAAAGCAGCCATAATTATAGCTACAACTACTGCTAAAAATATTCCAACTACAGGGATTTTAGCTAATAAGTTAACAAATAATGCAGCTACAAGTAACCCCAATATTGCTCCTATAGTTCCAAGCAAGACCTCATTTGCTGGTATTCTTTGTACATTTTTCATAATGTAATCCATAGTTTTTGTTATTATTGAATTTAACCAAGGGGATATTAAAAATAGTATGATTCCGAAAATTACAGAACATATAACTAAAAATAGTATAGTTTTTAAACTATTTCCGTTAATATATCCTAATTGTTTAAAATAATTTGTATTTATTATGGAACTTCCTAATAAATACCCAAGTAATAATCCTATAAGTGTAAAAAGAACTCTAAGTATACGCTTTAGCATTATTTTTCACCTCCCTTATTAATTGTTAACAAATAATGCAAATTTCAATCCACTTATACATAATAATATATATTATAAAAATATAATTTTCAATGATAAGTACTCTTAATTAAGAATAGTTTAAACAATTCTATATCTTTTATTTACTATATACACATTTTTTTCATATTTTCACCAAATAAATATATTCGATAAATAAGAATATTGTTCCTTTATTAGGATTTTAAAAACTCATATCCATAAATTCACATAAATATCCCCCTATAAAAAATATGATTAATAACTTATTATATAAATAACAAATTAATATTTCCCTTTGTTGACAAAGTAACATAATCAAAATTATAATTAAATACAGTAACATACTTTTAAATCTTTATAAGGAGTTGAACTTTATGAAAGATGTAATATACGATGATTTTCAAAACGCTGTAAATGATTCGCTTTTGAGACACAAAAGCATTCTAGATATTTTAACTAAACTAGGTGAATCTAGTGCTAGAATAAATAGAGCAGTGGCTAAATCCACAACAAACTGTGGTTGCATAGAGGTTAATGCTAAAAAACAAGAATTAAATATGGATGAAAATTCTGATTTAAGTTCTTTAAAGGCTTCTTTAAGCACTCATTTAGAGGGAGAACTTTGCGATAGTTGTAGATATATTATAGAAAAAGAAATAGGAAACAACTTATTTTATCTAACTTCACTTTGTAATTTACTAAATTTAAATCTTTACGATATATTACTTAGAGAATATGATAAAATAAATACTTTAGGTAAATATACATTCAGATAGCTATAAATCTATAGCACAAAGTATAGAAAAAACTACTTTGTGCTATAATTGTTATCTAACATAATTTGTTCTCTTATTCTTCTTAAGCCATTTTTAATAGCTCTAGCTCTGGCTTCACCTATACCCTCTACATTATCTAATTGTTCATATGAAGCTTCCATTATAGATTTTAATTCGTTAAAATTACTAACTAAATTTTCTATAACATTACCAGGTATTCTAGGAATTTCATTTAACATTCTATATCCTCTAGGAGATATTAAAGTATCTACTAAAGGTACTCCTGGATAACCAAGAACTTTAGATATATATTCTAAGTTTAATAAGTCTTCTGAAGTCATCTCTTGTATATCACTATATATCTCATTATAATCCATATTACTTCTACAGTAATCTCTTATAAGAAGTATTCCTTCTTCCTCTACACTTTTTACTAGTTCATTTAACTGCATATCTATTAATCTACCTTCATTACCTAACTCACATATGTATCTTTCTATCTCACTTACTATTCTCATAACCATTTCTGATCTTTGAATAGAAGTGACTACATCAAATAATGTAGCAATGTCTTTAAATTCTAATATATTTAAATTATTAACTATCCTATCTAAAACAGCTACATATTTTTCTAGAGTTTGAAGAGCTTGATTTGCTCTTCCAAGTATTATACTACTATCTCTTAATACATATTTAATATTTGATTTATATATAGTAATAATATTTCTTCTTTGAGATATAGCTATAACTATACATCCTGTTTGTTTAGCTACTCTATCTGCAGTTCTATGCCTAGTACCAGTTTCAAAGGTTGGTATAGATGAATCTGGTATAAGCTGAGCATTAGCACATACTATTTTTTTTAAATCACTACTAAGAACAATAGCTCCGTCCATTTTAGCAAGTTCATAAACATATGATGGACTATAATCAGAATTAATCTTAAAGCCACCATCTACTAGCTTTAATGTTTGTTCATCATCTCCTAGGACTAAAAGTCCTCCTGTTTTTGCTCTTAATATATTTTCTAGTCCGTCTCTAAGTTGTGTACCTGGGGCCATTATTTCAAGTATATTTATAAGTTCTGACTCTCTCTCTTTTTCAATTCTCACTTTGTCTCACCCTACATTAAAATACTTTTTTAACTATTTCTCTTAAAGATTCTGCACCTATTATATTAGCATTTTTACCTTCAATTCTATTTTTATTTCTATTAGGTATTAGTATATTATTAAATCCCATTTTTATCCCTTCATTTACTATTCTATCACAAAAACTTACTGGACGTACTTCTCCTGTAAGACCTATTTCTCCTGTAACTAATAAACTAGGAATTGTTACTTCTTTAGATTTAATACTAGAAATTAAAGCCAATGCTAATCCTAAATCTGCAAATGTTCCTACTACATCTAATCCACCTACTACATTAACATAAACGTCACAATTATAAAATGGTATTTTTAATTTTTTTTCAAGTACAGCTAAAATTAAGCTTAATCTTGAATTGTCTATCCCTATAGCTGTCCTTCGTGGCATATAAGCTTTTGTCTCACTAACTAAGGCTTGAACCTCTACTAGTATAGGTCTTGTTCCTTCCATAACCCCTATAACAACAGATCCTTCCTTTTGCATATCTGAATCCTCTAAAAAAGCTGCTGATGGATTATTTATTTCAACTAATCCTACTTCATTCATTTCAAAGACCCCAATTTCACTAGTAGTTCCAAATCTATTTTTTACAGTTCTTAAAATTCTATATTCTTCTGTTCTTTGTCCTTCAAAGGTCAAAACTGCATCCACCATATGCTCTAACACTCTAGGTCCTGCTAATTGCCCTTGTTTTGTAACATGAGCTACTATAAAAAGTGGTATGTTTTTTGTTTTGCTCATAATCATAAGATCATTTGAGCATTCCCTTACTTGAGATACACTTCCTGGAGCAGAAGAAAGAGATTCTTTAAATAAAGTTTGTATTGAATCTACTATAACAAATTTAGGATTGATATCTTCTATATGCTTTTTTATCAGATCAATATTTGTTTCAGATAAAATATAAATATCAGAGCATACAGCTTTTAACCTGTTTCCTCTCATTTTTATTTGTTCTTCTGATTCTTCTCCTGAAACATATAGTATCTTTCCATACTTTGTTGCTATATTATTAGCAGTTTGCAATAATAAAGTTGACTTACCTATTCCTGGAGCTCCTGATATTAGAGTTAATGAACCCTTTACTATTCCTCCTCCTAAAACTCTGTTTAATTCTTCTATACCAGTATCTAGCCTATCGTATTCTCCTGATTTTATATTCTCTATACTTTTAGCAGAATTCTTAAGAGGTATATTTGTAATCTTTTTAGGTTTAGATTCTTTTATTTCTTCCACCATAGTATTCCATTGATTACAAGAAGGACATTTTCCTACCCATTTTATAGATTCATATCCACACTCTTGGCATACATATATAGTTTTATTTTTAGCCATATTATCAACTCCAACTAACATATATAAATATTCTATTAATACATTATAACATTATAAAATATCAAAAATAAACCAATAATTAATTTAAAAACTAATTATTGGTCAAAATTATTTAATAATTCTATACTCTTTCAAAAACTAACTTATCATCTGAAGTTGCTACTCTTACTTTATCACCTTTACTTACATTACCTTTTAGTATTTCTTCTGATAAATTATCTTCTACCTTTTTAGTTATAGTTCTTCTAAGTGGTCTAGCTCCATAATTAGAATCATATCCTTCTTTAGCTAATAAATCTTTTGCTTCTTCAGTGAAATTTAATTTTATTCCATTTTCCTCTAACCTATTAGAAACTACTTTTAACATCAACTTAACTATCTCATTTATGTTTTCTTCATTTAGCTTGTGGAATACTATTATATCATCAATTCTATTTATAAATTCTGGTCTAAAAGAATGTTTTAATTCTTCCATCATATTATCTTTCATCTTTTCATATTCATTTTCTCTTTCATCTTCACTTGAAACTGCAAAACCTAATGATTTTTGTTTGTTTATAGTTGATGCTCCCACATTTGATGTCATTATTATTATTGTATTTTTAAAGTTTACAGTTTTACCTTTTCCATCAGTTAATATTCCATCTTCTAATATTTGAAGAAGTATATTAAAAACTTCTGGATGAGCTTTCTCTATTTCATCAAATAATATAACAGAGTAAGGATTTCTTCTTACTTTCTCTGTTAACTGTCCTCCCTCATCATATCCTACATATCCTGGAGGAGAGCCTATAAGTCTTGATACTGAATGTTTTTCCATATATTCTGACATATCAATTCTTATCATATTATTTTCATCACCAAACATTGCTTCTGCTAAAGCTTTAGTTAATTCTGTTTTTCCTACTCCTGTTGGTCCTAAAAATATAAATGATCCAATAGGTCTTTTAGGGTCTTTAAGTCCTACCCTTGCTCTTCTTACAGATCTTGATATAGATTTTATAGCCTCTTCTTGGCCTACAACTCTTTTATGAAGTATTTCTTCTAATTTTAAAAGTCTTTCTGATTCTTTTTCTGTAAGTTTATTTACCGGTATATTAGTCCATTTAGAAACTACTGAAGCTATTTGAGTCTCTCCTACTGTTAAGTTAGAGACATCTTTTTCAGTTTTCCAATTATTTTTTAGCTCTTTTAATTTATTTCTAAGTTCTTTTTCTTTATCTCTTAAATTAGCAGCCTTTTCAAAATCTTGAACCCTTATACAATCTTCTTTTTCCTTAGTTATTTTTTCTAATTCCACCTCTATATTTTTTAAATCTGGTGGAGTAACTAAGCTTTCTATTCTAACTTTAGCTCCTGCTTCATCCATTAAATCAATAGCTTTATCTGGAAGATATCTATCTGTAATATACCTATCAGATAAATTAACCGCTGCATCAATAGCATCATCTGTTATTTTAACTCTATGATGAGCTTCATATTTGTCTCTTAATCCTTTTAATATTTTAATTGTCTCCTCTTTAGTAGGTTCTCCTACTACTATTGGTTGAAATCTTCTCTCTAATGCAGAATCTTTTTCTATATGCTTTCTGTATTCATCTAAGGTAGTTGCACCTATACATTGAATTTCTCCTCTAGCTAAAGCAGGTTTCAATATATTAGCTGCATCTATAGCACCTTCTGCTGCTCCTGCTCCTATTATTGTGTGAATTTCATCTATAAATAAAATTATATCTTTAGAAGTTCTTATCTCTTCCATTATTTTCTTTAATCTTTCTTCAAATTCTCCTCTATATTTAGCTCCAGCTATCATAGAAGATAAATCTAAAGTAACAACTCTTTTATTTTTCAATAGTTCTGGTATATTACCATTTACAATCTTTTGTGCTAATCCTTCAGCTATAGCAGTTTTTCCTACTCCAGGATCTCCTATAAGACAGGGGTTATTTTTTGTTCTTCTACTTAATATCTCTAAAACTCTTTGAGTTTCCTTATCTCTACCTATTACAGGATCTAACTTGCTTTCTCTAGCTATTTGAGTTAAATCTCTTCCAAACTTATCTAAAGTAGGAGTATTATCATTAGTTTTTTTAGATCCACTATCATTTTGAGTTGGCTTACTTCCTGACATACTATTAATCAATTCTTTTGTTAATCTTTCAAAATCCAATCCTAAATTAGTAAGTATGGTATATGCTACCCCTTCAGCTTCTCTTATTATAGCAAGGAGAATATGCTCTGGAGTAATATAATTATGATTTAAATTTCTAGCTTCTAATAAGCTTATTTCTAATAGTCTTTTTGTTCTAGGAGTTAAAGGAATTTCATTTCTGCCAAGTTTTATATCTCCCATTCCTTCATATTCTTCTATAAGTTCTTTTACTTTAGATTCTGTAACATTTAAATTATTTAATAATTTTTTTGCTATTCCGTCTTCTTTTAATATTCCTAATAGGATATGTTCAGTTCCTACATATCCATGTTTAAAGTTTTGAGCTTCTTCTTGAGCATTTATCAAAACCTTTTGTGCTCTTTCTGTAAATCTTCCAAACATCATATTTATCACCATCCTATCTATTTTACTATATTAAATTCCTCCTTAACCATGTTAGCTCTAAAATATTTAACTTGCTTCTCCGTTATGTCCTTACCATACATATTTTTCAAATTAGCCGGTTGAGTATCTAATATAAGTTTATTTATAGTTTCATACTTTATATCTTTTATTATTGACATTTCTATGCCTAATCTTACACTTGAAAGTAAATTTAAACATTCTACATTATTTAGCAATACTGCAGATTTTAAAATACCTAACGATCTATATATTTTATCTTCTATTTCATATTTACTATTTTCCATTAGTTTATTTCTAGTTAGGTTTTCTTCATTAATAACTTGATTTACTGCCGCTTTTAAATTATTGATTATTTCTTTTTCTTCTAAACCTAAAGTTATTTGGTTTGATATTTGATATATATTACCTAATGCTCTAGATCCTTCACCATATCTTCCCCTAACTGTCATTCCTACTTGACTTACAGCATTGAATATTCCTGGCATTCTATTATTCATAGAAAGTGCTGGAAGATGTATCATAATTGATGCCCTTAATCCCGTTCCAATATTTGTAGGACATGCAGTTAAATAACCTAATTTTTCATCAAAAGCATACTCTAAGTTATTTTCTATAATATCATCTATTTTATTCGCTTTTTCAAAAGCTTTTTCAAGATTTAAACCATCTTCAATAGACTGTATTCTAATATGATCTTCTTCATTTATCATAATACTGTGCTTATTATCTGCTAATATAACTGCAGATTTATCCTTGTTAGATGCAAGTTTACTACTTATTATATTCTTTTCTAACAAACAATTAATATCATTACTATCTAAATCTTTTAAACTTATAAATTTATGATTATTTTTAGAAAAAATATTTTTTACTTTATTTATTATATTTTCACTTTCTTCATCACTAATTTTATTAGGAAAAGGAATTTTATCTATATTTCTAGCTAATCTAATTCTACTGCTTAAAACAATGTCTTTTAATATAGAATCTTTCTCTTTATCCATCCTCTATCCCTCCTCATTATTATCTTCTTGCAAGTATTTTATCTTATCTCTAAGTTCTGCAGCTTTTTCATACTCTTCACGCTTTACGCATTCTTGTAATTCTTTTTTAAATTTATCTATTTTTTTTCTGCGTATTATACTTTCTCCTGACTTTTTAGGTATTTTACCATTATGCTCTGTACTTCCATGTATTCTTTTTATTATAGGAATAATAGAGCTGTCAAAACTCTTATAACACTCACTACATCCAACTAACCCTTTTGATTTAAATTCATCATAGGTAGTTCCACAGTTTGAACATTTTAACTCATAGTTATCCTTTTCTCCTTGTGGTTTTGTCATATAATCTAATATACCACTTAAAATATTTTGTACTGAGAAAGGCGATACAAAATCCACTCCACTATTAAAAGTTATATTCTGTGTTTCATTAGCACACTTTTCACATAGATTTAATTCCTCTTTTTTTCCATTAACTATTTTTACTATGTGTACTGTAGCAGGATTTTTATTACATCTGTCACACATCATATTATCACCCCTATCTTTTTATAATATAATCATTATCATACTTTTTAAAATATCAGCTCTAATTTTATTTTTATCTGATATAACATTATTTAAAACCCTATCATTTATAGCTACTTTCATTAAATTACCTTCTCTTTCAGTTATAAACTCTGATTCTATTAATCCATTTATTATATTTGAAGCTGAATTATAAGTTATAGTATTTCCTATTTTATCCCTTAAAATTTCACTTAAATCATTATTATCACTAAATTCTATTCTTCTAAGTATAATACAGCCTCCTCCCCCTCTTTTACTTTCAATATAATATCCTTTATCTTTAGTAAATCTAGTAGTAAGGACATAATTTATTTGAGAGGGAGCACAGCTAAACTGATTAGCTAACTGATTTCTTCTTATTTGTAATTCTCTATCATCATTTTCTTGAAGCATCTGTTTTATAAACTCTTCTATTATGTCGGATAATCGTGGCATTTATAATACCCTCCAATCAGTTTGACTTTATCTTTCTTTGACCTTTATCTTTATATATTATAATAGTAAATATAAGAAAAATATTCAACATTTATATTTTGTTAAAATTAGTATATTTTATTGAATATTCTCTAGTATTTAATTATTTCTTATAATATCTATAATATTCACTAACCTTTATTGTTTTTATTCTCTAAGTCTATAAGAAATTCCTTTATATAAGTTTTGTCTCCACAATATCCAGTAAGCTTACCACTTTTACCTATAACTCTGTGACATGGAACTATTATAGGTATAGGATTTCTTCTATTTGCTTGACCAACAGCCCTCATGCTATAAGGATTATCTATCATATTAGCTATATCTTTATAAGATTTAATTTTACCATAAGGTATATCTGAAACACTTTGCCATACTTTTTTTTGAAAATCTGTTCCTTCTATATTAACTTTTATATCAAATTTTTTTCTTTTTCCATTAAAATATTCACATATCTGGATCTTTGTTTGTTCACACTGTGGATAATTTTCTATCATATCATATTTTTCATTAAATTCTTCAAATTCTTCATCTTCAAATGTTATTTTTTTATTCCATTTTCATCTCCTATTATATAAATATAACCTACTGGAGATTCATAAATACTATATCCTATATTCAAATTAATCTCACCTTTACTTTCAATAAATTATACTTATAATTCTACAATAATATAATAATAAAAATCCATACTTATATTAAAATTAACTTAATATAGATATTAAAAATATAATCTTAGGATAAGAATTTATTTTTTTAATGCAAGTATATGATATTTGTTACTATTAACTTTCTCTTTTACATCTATTTCAAAATTAGTTCTATTTAAAAGATCACAAATTATATCCATATTTTCTCTATTATCTAAATTCATATTTATATCTATGCTATCTTTTCCTTCTAGTATATTTATATAATCATTTATAGAACTATAATCACTTAATCCTATAGGACCATTAATATCTAAACTATAACTTGACATTAAATCTCTCCTTTATATATAGCTGAAATGTAATATACCCTATTATTATTACACATATAGGGGATGTATTATTACAAATATAATTAATTTTTTACTAACTTAACTTAAATTTATTCTTTATAACATAAAATTAAAATGGGACCCTCTTAAAATAAAAATTCTATTTTAAGAGGGTCCCATTTTATAAAAAAAATTATATATTATTATTTTACTTTAACTTCTTCTATTATCTTTTCTGCTTCAAAACTTGGAACTTCTTCATATCTTTCAAATTCCATAGTAAAATTTCCTCTAGCTTGAGTCATAGATCTTAAATCAGTAGCATACTTAATTAATTCAGATGCAGGAACTTCAGCAACTACCTTTTCTATATTATCTTTTGAATCCATTCCTAATATTCTTCCTCTTTTTTTATTTATATCTGCTATTATATCTCCCATACAATCATTAGGTACTAATACTTCTACATGCATTATAGGTTCAAGTAATATTGGTTTTGCTTCTTTAAGACCTTTTTTATAAGCTAATGATGCTGCTATTTTAAAAGCCATTTCAGAAGAATCAACTGAGTGATAAGAACCATCATGTAAGGTAGCCTTTAGTTTTATAACAGGGTAACCTGCTAAAACTCCATGTTTCATGCATTCTTTAAGTCCCTTTTCTACTGCAGGTATATACTGTCTTGGAACAACGCCACCTACAATTTTATCAACAAACTCTAATTCTTCAGAATCTCCTGGTTCAAATTTTATTTTTACATCACCATATTGTCCATGACCACCAGATTGCTTTTTATGTTTTCCTCTAACATCTGCCATTACTTTTATAGTTTCTCTATAAGGAATTTTAGGTTCTCTTAAAGTTATATGAGCTCCAAATTTATTTTTTATTTTATTTGATATAACTTCTAAATGCATTTCTCCTAATCCTGATATAATAGTTTCTGCATTTTCTAAATCTCTAGAAACACTAAATGTAGGATCTTCATCCATAAGTTTATTAAGTGCACTAGAAATTTTATCTTCATCATTTTTAGAACAAGGTAATGCCACCATTGATATTACAGGTTTTGGGAAATCAATTTTATCAAATTCTATTTTATAACTATCATCACATAGGGTATCGCCAGTTTGAGTACATTGAAGTTTTGATACTGCACCTATGTCTCCTGCAACAACCTCTTTAGTAGAAATCTGTTCTTTACCTTTTAAAAAATATAAGTTATTTATTTTTTCTTTTTTATTTTTAGAAGAATTAAAAACTAAAGAATCTTGTTTCATTTTTCCACTTACTACTTTAAATAAAGATAATTTTCCTACAAAAGGGTCTACTACGGTTTTAAAAACTAAAGCTGAGAGTTTTTCATTTTCATTAATCTTTACAGAAACTTCTTCTTTATCAAGATTTGTAGCTTTTAAAGATTTGACGGAACAAGGGGTTGGAAAACATTCTACAATATCTTCTAATAGTGTTTCTATACCTATTTCTTTTATTACTGACCCACACATTACTGGAGCAATTTCTCCATTAGAAATACCTTTTATTAATCCTTTATATATCTCTTCATCACTTAAAGTACCTTCATCAAAATATTTTTCTAAAAGCTCTTCATCAGTTTCTGCAACAGATTCTATTATCATTTCTTTACATTCATCAATTTTATCTACTAGTTCATCTGGTATTTTAAAATTACACATTTTTTTAGTTTTAGGATCAAAAATTCTAGCTTTTTTAGATATAACATTAACTATGCCTTTAAAATCGTTATCTTTTCCTATAGGATATTGGATAGGAACTACGCACATACCAAATTTATCTTTTAAATCACTAAGTATTAAATCAAAATCCGTATTTTCTCTATCTAGCTTATTTATATAGAAAGATCTTGGTACATTGTTTTCATTAACATATTTCCAACTTTTTTCTGTACCTACTTGTATTCCTGAAGTAGCTGATACTAATATAACTGCCATATCTGAAGCTTTTAGTCCTTCAAGATTTTCTCCTACAAAATCAAAATACCCAGGCATATCTATTAAGTTAATTTTCTTATTATCCCAATTGCATGAAGCAATAGAAGTTGATATAGATATTTTTCTTTTTTTCTCTTCTATATCATAATCAGAAATTGTATTTCCTTCTTCTATTTTTCCTAATCTATCTGTAGTTTTAGTATAATATAAAATCTCCTCTAGTAATGTAGTTTTTCCAGAACCACTATGACCAATTATACCTATATTTCTTATATCTTCGGTTTTATAATCTTTCATAAGTAATTCCCCCTTATATTCTCATATGCATTATATATTCTCTTTTTTTAATATTAAATCCTTTTAAATATACTAAATTTTCAAAATAATCGGATAATAAAAATATATAATACAAAAGTCACTAAATATTATATTAAATATGTAGTGACTTTTATTACTAATTTATATTATTTTTAAACAAAAAAATGGCTCCGCGAAAAGGATTCGAACCTTCAACCTATCGGTTAACAGCCGAGTGCTCCACCGTTGAGCTATCGCGGAATATTTTTTATGATACTATTAAATTTAAATGGCTCCGCGAAAAGGATTCGAACCTTCAACCTATCGGTTAACAGCCGAGTGCTCCACCGTTGAGCTATCGCGGAATATTTTAAATTT
This sequence comes from Clostridium oceanicum, assembly GCF_039521385.1. NCBI lineage: Bacteria > Bacillati > Bacillota > Clostridia > Eubacteriales > Clostridiaceae > Clostridium > Clostridium oceanicum. The sequence continues at coordinate 21,408 of NZ_BAAACG010000017.1, forward strand.
CATCTGGCAACGACCTACTCTCCCACCGGGCTTCCCCTGCAGTACCATCGGCGC
>NZ_BAAACG010000018.1:0-15048 GCF_039521385.1 Clostridium oceanicum
ATATTTACATGGGGTTTTGTTCTTTCATACTTTGCTCTTGCCATTTTTTGTTTCCTCCTTTTATATACATCAATATATTAATTAAATTTTATTTATCGCCAACAACTTTTTCTTGTATGTTCTTTGGAACTTGATCGTAATGATCAAATTGCATTACGTAGTTTCCTCTTCCTTGTGTTCTAGATCTTAAAGAAGTTGCATATCCAAACATTTCAGATAATGGTACAAATGAGTTTATTACTTCTGCACCAGCTCTTGGAGTCATTCCTTCTATTCTACCTCTTCTAGAGTTTATGTCTCCTATTACGTCACCCATATATTCTTCTGGTACAACTACTTCAACTTTCATTATAGGTTCTAGTAATACTGCATCAGCTTTTTTCATACCATTTTTAAATGCCATAGATCCAGCGATTTTAAATGCCATTTCAGAAGAATCGACATCATGGTATGATCCATCAACTAATTTAACTTTAAAGTTGATAACAGGGTATCCTGCTATTATACCACTTTCAGATGCTTCTTGTATTCCGTTATCAATTGCTGGTATGTATTCTTTTGGTATTGAACCACCAACGATAGCATTTTGGAATTCGTATTCTCCATCTGTTGGTTCCATTTCAATCCAACAATGTCCGTATTGTCCACGTCCACCAGATTGTCTAACGAATTTTCCTTCAACTTTAACTGGTTTTCTAATTGTTTCTTTGTAAGCAACTTGTGGTTCACCTACGTTACATTCAACTTTAAATTCTCTTTTAAGTCTGTCAACTATAATTTCAAGGTGAAGTTCACCCATTCCAGATATTATTGTTTGACCTGTTTCTTGGTTTGTGAAAGTTTTAAATGTTGGATCTTCTTCAGCAAGTTTTGCTAAAGCTATACCCATTTTTTCTTGACCAGCTTTAGTTTTTGGTTCTATAGCTACATCTATAACTGGATCTGGGAATTCCATGTTTTCTAAAACAATTTCTTCTTTTTCATCACAAAGAGTATCTCCTGTTGTAGTTGCTTTAAGACCAACTATAGCACCTAATTCTCCTGCTTTTAGTGTGTCAGTTTCTTCTCTGTGGTTAGCATGCATTTTAACAAGTCTTCCGATTCTTTCTCTCTTACCCTTGTTTGAGTTATATACATAACTACCATTTTCCATTATTCCTGAGTAAACTCTAGCAAAAGCTAATCTACCTATAAATGGATCTGTAGCTATTTTAAATGCTAGTGCAGCTAATGGAGCTTTTTCATCAGCAGGTCTTGTTAATTCTTCTCCTGTTTCAGGATTTGTTCCTTTAACTGGTGGAATATCTAATGGTGAAGGCATATATTCAACTACAGCATCTAATAATAATTGAACACCTTTATTTTTATAAGCTGATCCGCAAAGAACAGGAATTATTTCATTACTAATAACGCCTTTTCTTATAGCTACTTTTATTTCATCTTCTGTAATTTCTTCGCCTTCTAAATATTTCATCATTAATTCTTCATCTAGTTCAGCAACAGCTTCTAACATCATTGTTCTGTATTCTTCTGTTAATTCTTTTAGGTCTTCTGGAATTTCTATTGTTTCAATTTCAGTACCTAAATCGTTAGTATAGTTAAATGCTTTGTTTTGAACTAAATCTATTATTCCTGAGAAATCATCTTCTGCTCCAATTGGTAATTGAAGTGGAATAGCATTTGATTTTAATCTGTCTCTTATTGTGTTAACAGACATTAAGAAGTCTGCTCCCATTTTATCCATTTTATTTACAAACACCATTCTAGGAACTTTGTATGTATCCGCCTGTCTCCAAACAGTTTCTGTTTGAGGTTCAACACCACTTTTAGCATCTAGAACTGTAACAGCTCCATCAAGTACTCTTAGTGATCTTTCAACTTCAACTGTAAAATCTACGTGCCCAGGTGTGTCTATAATGTTTACTTGGTGATCTTTCCAAAAACAAGTAGTTGCTGCTGATGTTATTGTTATACCTCTTTCTTGTTCTTGTTCCATCCAGTCCATAGTAGACGCACCATCGTGTGTTTCTCCTATTTTATGATTTCTTCCTGTATAAAACAATATACGCTCAGTAGCAGTAGTTTTACCAGCATCTATATGTGCCATTATTCCTATGTTACGGAATTTTGACAAAGGATATTGCTTTTTAGTAGCCAATTTTTTTTCCTCCTATCGTTTTTCAATTTAAAATTTGACAAAACTGTTCTGGCATAAGCCAAAACAGTTTAAATCTTATATTAGTATCTATAATGTGCGAAAGCTTTATTAGCTTCTGCCATTTTGTGCATATCTTCTCTTTTCTTAACAGATGCTCCTGTGTTGTTAGCAGCATCTAAAAGTTCAGACGCTAATCTTTCTCTCATGTTTCTTTCGCCTCTGCTTCTTGAAGCAGCTAGGATCCATCTTATTGCTAAAGTCTGTCTTCTTTCTGGTCTAACTTCTATTGGAACTTGATATGTAGCTCCACCTATTCTTCTAGCTTTTACCTCAAGTAATGGCATTACATTGTTCATAGCTTCCTCGAAAACTTCAACTGCATCTTTTCCTGATTTTTCTGCCATGATTTCAAATGCGTTGTAGCATATTTTTTGTGCTACTCCTCTTTTACCATCTAACATTATACTGTTTATAAGTTTTGTTACTACCTTACTATTATACATTGGATCTGGTAATACTTCTCTTTTTCCTATATGTCCTTTTCTTGGCACTTTTCTTCCCTCCTTAATATTAAATTAAGTTCATCGGTACTCGACATAATTGTTGCCGCAAAGCGCTATAAACTTCTGCAAAATCATAATAAATCTATATAAACGCCGAAGACACAGCACTATTTAATTCAACTAAATTACATCAAATACAAACTACTATTTTTGTTTTGGTTTTTTTGCACCATATTTTGATCTAGCTTGCATTCTATTAGCTACTCCAGCAGTATCTAATGCACCTCTAATAATGTGGTATCTAACACCTGGAAGATCTTTAACTCTTCCTCCTCTTATAAGAACAACACTATGCTCTTGTAAGTTATGTCCTACACCTGGAATATAAGCTGTAACTTCGAATCCATTTGTAAGTCTAACCCTTGCAACTTTTCTTAAAGCTGAGTTAGGTTTTTTAGGTGTTGTAGTTTTAACTACTGTACAAACTCCTCTTTTTTGTGGGCATTCTTTTAATGCTGGTGAATTTGATGTTGTTGTTAATGTCTTTCTACCTTTTCTTACTAGTTGGCTAATTGTTGGCATACCTGCACCTCCTTTTTAAAACAAAGTATTTAAATTTTATGTTATATGCCAAAATAAAATGGCTTTTTAGCTAAAATATTATTAAAGCAATGTTGCTGCAACTGACGCACCTACATCAATACCACATAAAGCACCTAGCTCTTTTCTAGTATCAATTTCTATTATCTTTAGAGATTTTTCATTAGCTAACCTTTTAAGAGGCTCAACTAATTTCAAATCAACATCTTTACATATGTATACAGCCTTAACATCACCATTTTTGACAGCCTTAGTAGTCTGCTTTATACCTACAACTTTACTACCCTTAAGCCTATCAACCATATTTAGTTTCCTCCCAAAAATTCTTTAATAAGGAGACAAAGTCATTAGACTTTGCTCCTACATTAAAACATACAACAGATGTATTTTATCATTTTGGATTTACAATGTCAATATTTATAAAATTTATACTTCTAATGACTCTAAAGAGCTTTTTTCGCACTCTTCACAATTATTAGTTACATTTAAAGATCTATATTTCATCATACCTGTTCCTGCAGGTATAAGTTTACCAATAATTACATTTTCTTTTAAACCTAATAATGGATCAACTTTTCCTTTAATAGCTGCATCAGTAAGAACTCTTGTAGTTTCTTGGAATGAAGCTGCAGATAAGAAAGATTCTGTAGCTAATGATGCTTTAGTTATTCCAAGTAAAGTTATTCTTCCTTTTGCTGGAACTCCACCATTTGCTTCTACTTCTTCATTTGCTTCATTAAAGTCAAAGATATCTATCATAGTTCCTGGTAGTAATGTAGTATCTCCTGAATCTTCTATCTTAACTTTCTTTGTCATTTGTCTTACTACTACTTCTAAGTGTTTATCATTTATATCAACACCTTGAAGTCTGTAAACTTTTTGAACTTCTGATAAAAGATAGTTTTTAACTCCATTAACTCCTTTTATTCTTATAATATCATGAGGATTTATAGAACCTTCTGTTATCTCATCCCCTGCTGATACCATATCTCCATTTTTAACTTTAATTCTTGAGCCAAAAGGTATATCATATGAAACTTCTTCTCCAGAATCAGCTACAACATATACTGTTCTCTTTTTCTTAGTTTCTTCCATTTTTACAGTACCTGATACTTCTGATACTATAGCTAATCCTTTAGGTTTTCTTGCTTCAAATAATTCCTCAACTCTAGGAAGACCTTGAGTTATATCGGAACCGGCAACTCCACCTGTATGGAATGTTCTCATTGTAAGCTGTGTACCGGGCTCACCTATACTTTGTGCAGCTATTATACCTACTGCTTCACCAATTTTAATTTTTTGGCTAGTAGCCATATCTCTACCATAGCATTTAGAACAAACTCCATGTTTAGTTTTACATGCAAATACTGAACGTATTTCTACTTCTTTTATACCTGCATCTTCAACTTTTTGAGCTAATTCTTCATCCATATAAGTATCTGCTGGAACTATAACTTCTTTTGTCTTAGGATGAACAATTGCTTCTAGAGAATATCTTCCTGTTAATCTTTCAGCTAAAGACTCTATAACTTCATTTCCTTCTTTTATTTCAGATACCACAAATCCTTCTTTTGTTCCACAATCTTCTTCTCTTACTATAACATCTTGAGATACATCAACAAGTCTTCTTGTTAAATACCCTGAATCTGCTGTTTTTAAGGCTGTATCTGCGTTACCTTTTCTAGCTCCATGAGTAGATATAAAGTACTCTAAAACGTCTAGTCCTTCTCTAAATGATGCTTTTATAGGAAGTTCTATAATCTTACCTGACGGATTAGCCATAAGTCCTCTCATACCTGCTAATTGTTTAATCTGACTCTTAGATCCTCTGGCTCCTGAATCTGCCATCATATATATAGGATTAAATCTATCAAGATTATCCATAAGAGCATTAGCTACATCTTCAGTTGTTTTAGTCCACATATCTATTACTTTTTCATATCTTTCTTCTTCAGATATAAATCCTCTACGATACATCTTTTGGATTTTCTCTACTTTTTTCTCAGTATTTTGAAGAAGTTCTTGTTTTTGCTCTGGAACTACCATATCAGATGTAGATATTGTAATGGCACCTATAGTAGAATAATGATATCCTTTAGCTTTTATTTTATCAAGCATAGTAGATGTTTTTGTTGCTCCATGTTTCATGTAACATCTAGTTATTATTCCACCTAAAGTTTTTTTACTTACAAGAAAATCTACTTCTAATTTTAGTTCGTTTCCAGGTATAGTTCTGTCAATATATCCTAAATCTTGTGGTATAGATTCGTTAAATATAATTTTACCTGGTGTTGTATCTATAATTCCGGAAATCATTTCTCCGTTTACTTCTCTTTTTATTCTAACTTTTATTTTTGCATGAACATCAAGCTGTTTAAGCTGATATGCCATTATAACTTCTTCTGGTGAAGAAAATACTCTTCCTTCTCCTTTTGCATGATCTTTATCTATTGTTAAATAATAAGATCCTAAAACCATATCTTGTGTAGGAACAACTACTGGTTTTCCATCTGAAGGTTTTAATATGTTATGAGCTGCTAACATTAAAAATCTTGCTTCAGCTTGTGCTTCTACTGATAAAGGAAGATGGACAGCCATTTGGTCACCATCAAAATCCGCATTATATGCTGTACATACAAGTGGATGAAGCTTTATAGCTCTACCTTCTACAAGTACAGGTTGGAATGCTTGAATTCCTAATCTGTGAAGAGTCGGAGCACGGTTTAATAGTACTGGATGATCTGAAATAACTTCTTCTAATACATCCCATACTTGTGATTGTACTCTTTCTACCATTCTTTTAGCACTTTTTATATTATGTGCTAATCCATCTTGAACTAATTTTTTCATAACAAATGGTTTAAATAGCTCAATTGCCATCTCTTTTGGTAAACCACATTGATACATTTTTAGTTCAGGACCTACAACGATAACTGAACGTCCAGAATAGTCAACACGTTTTCCAAGTAAGTTTTGTCTAAATCTTCCTTGTTTTCCTTTTAACATATCAGATAAAGATTTTAAAGGTCTATTTCCAGGTCCAGTTACTGGTCTTCCTCTTCTACCATTATCAACAAGAGCATCTACTGCTTCTTGAAGCATTCTCTTTTCATTTCTAACTATTATATCTGGTGCTCCTAGATCTAATAGCTTTTTCAATCTATTGTTTCTATTTATAACTCTTCTATATAAATCATTCAAATCAGATGTAGCAAATCTTCCCCCATCTAATTGAACCATTGGTCTTAAATCCGGTGGAATTACTGGTATAACATCTATAATCATCCAATCTGGTCTATTGCCAGATTTTCTGAAAGATTCTACCACTTCTAATCTTCTTATAATTCTTACCTTTTTTTGACCAGTGCTTGTTTTTAAATCTTCTTTTAGCTCAATAGTACTTTGTTCTAAGTCTATTTCTGCTAATAGTTTCTTTACAGCTTCAGCTCCCATTCCAGCATCAAAGCTATCTTCTCCATATTTATCCATACATTCTCTGTATTCTTTTTCGTTTAATAACTGTTTCTTTAATAATGGAGTTTCTTTAGGATCTAATACTATGTATGAAGCAAAGTAAAGTACTTTTTCTAAAGCTCTTGGAGACATATCTAACATTAGTCCCATACGAGAAGGTATTCCTTTGAAATACCAAATGTGAGATACTGGGGCTGCAAGTTCTATATGCCCCATTCTTTCACGTCTTACTTTAGATTTTGTAACCTCTACTCCACATCTGTCACATACTATCCCTTTGTATCTTATTCTTTTATATTTACCACAATGGCATTCCCAGTCCTTTATAGGACCGAATATTCTCTCACAGAATAATCCATCTCTTTCTGGTTTTAATGTTCTATAGTTTATAGTTTCTGGTTTTTTAACTTCTCCTCTTGACCATTCCCTTATTTTCTCTGGTGAAGCTAATCCTATTTGAAGTGCATCAAAATTATTTAATTCAAACAAGGGTACATCCTCCCTTCAAATTAATGTTCATCGCTGAACTCATCTAAATCAAGATCATCTAAAGATAAATTTCCTAAATCATCATCTTCTTGTTTAGCTTCTTCTGAAGCTTCTTCTTTACTGTCAGATTTTGATTTATCTTCTTGTTTTTGATCCTCTTCTGACTCTTCTTCATTTCCTTCTATGTTAACATCTAATTCTTCTATGTCTTCCTCTACAGAATCTTTTATTTTAACTTCTTCGCTATCATCGTTTAATACTTTTACATCTAAGCATAACGCTTGTAATTCTTTTATAAGAACTTTAAAGGATTCTGGTATTCCAGGTTCTGGAATATTTTCACCTTTAACAATAGCTTCGTAAGTTTTAACTCTTCCTACAACATCATCAGATTTAACTGTTAATATTTCTTGAAGAGTATGAGCTGCACCATATGCTTGTAGTGCCCAAACTTCCATTTCACCAAATCTTTGTCCTCCGAATTGGGCTTTACCACCAAGTGGTTGTTGAGTTACTAGTGAATATGGTCCAGTAGATCTAGCATGTATCTTATCATCAACAAGATGAGCAAGTTTTAATATATACATATATCCAACTGTTACTCTGCTATCAAAAGGATCTCCAGTTCTTCCATCATATAAAACTGTTTTTCCATCTTCAGAATATCCAGCTTTCTTTAAACACTCTACTATCTCGTTTTCAGTAGCTCCATCAAATACAGGAGTTGCTATATGCCATCCTAATTTACTAGCTGCTAATCCTAAGTGTACCTCTAATACCTGACCTATGTTCATACGAGAAGGTACGCCTAGAGGGTTTAAGCATATTTCAAGAGGTCTACCATCTGGTAAGAATGGCATATCTTCTTGTGGTAAGACTCTTGAGATAACACCCTTGTTACCATGTCTTCCTGCCATTTTATCTCCAACAGAGATTTTTCTTTTTTGAGCTATATAACATCTAACTAGTTTATTAACTCCTGGTGGAAGTTCATCTCCATTTTCTCTTGTAAATATTTTTACATCAACGATTATTCCTGTTTCTCCATGAGGAACTCTAAGTGAAGTATCTCTAACTTCTCTAGCTTTTTCTCCGAATATAGCACGAAGTAATCTTTCTTCTGCAGTTAATTCAGTCTCTCCTTTTGGAGTAACTTTACCAACTAATATATCTCCAGATCTAACTTCAGCACCTATTCTTATTATTCCTCGTTCATCTATGTTTTTAAGAGCTTCTTCTCCTACATTAGGAATATCTCTTGTTATTTCTTCAGGTCCAAGTTTTGTATCTCTTGCTTCTGATTCATATTCTTCTATGTGAATAGATGTAAATACATCTTCCATAACTAATTTTTCTGATATTAGCATGGCATCTTCGTAGTTATATCCTTCCCATGTTATGAATCCCATAAGAATGTTTTTACCAAGACCTATTTCTCCTAAGTCTGTAGAAGGTCCATCCGCTAATAATGTTCCTTTTTCAACTTTTTCGTCCTTTGATACTATAGGTTTTTGGTTTATACAAGTCCCTTGGTTTGATCTTTTAAATTTAAGCAAGTTATACTTATCTATTCCACCATCGCTGTCTCTTTTAACTCTAACTTCATCACCAGATACAAAAACTACTGTTCCTGCATTCTTAGCCTTTGGAAGTACTCCTGAGTCTGTAGCTGCTTTATATTCTATTCCAGTTCCTACTATAGGCGCTTGAGCTTTTAGTAGTGGCACTGCTTGACGTTGCATATTTGATCCCATAAGAGCACGGCTGGCATCGTCGTTTTCTAAGAATGGTATCATTGCAGTAGCAACTGAAACTAACTGTCTAGGTGAAACATCCATATATTCTACTTCACTTATTGGAACTACTAAAACATCTTCTTTAGCTCTAACTGTTAACTTGTCATCTAAGAAATAACCATTTTCATCTATAGGCTCATTTGATCTAGCTACTAGATACTGATCTTCTTCATCTGCAGTCATATAAACGATTTTGTTAGTAGCTCTTTTATTTTCAATATCTATTTTTCTATAAGGTGATTCAATAAATCCATATTCGTTAACTCTAGCATAAGTAGCTAATGAGTTTATAAGACCTATGTTTGGTCCTTCAGGAGTTTCTATAGGACACATTCTTCCATAATGAGAATGATGAACGTCTCTTACTTCAAAGCCCGCTCTTTCTCTAGAAAGTCCACCAGGTCCTAAGGCAGATAATCTTCTCTTATGAGTTAACTCTGACAATGGATTAGTTTGATCCATGAATTGTGACAATTGAGAGCTTCCAAAGAATTCTTTTATAGAAGCTGCTACTGGTCTTATATTTATTAAAGCCTGTGGTGTTATTACTTCTTGGTCTTGAATAGTCATTCTTTCTTTAACTACTCTTTCCATTCTAGATAAACCAATTCTAAATTGATTTTGTAATAATTCTCCTACAGATCTTAGTCTTCTATTTCCTAAGTGGTCTATATCATCTAAATATCCAACATTATGAGCTAATCCTAGTTCATAATTTACTGTAGCATAAATATCTTCTCTTATAATATGTTTTGGTATTAAATTGTGTATGTTTTTCTTTATTTCTTCTTTTATCTTTGATTCTTCTGAATAATTGTATAATATGTCTTTTAAAACTGGGTAATATACATTTTCTTTAATATTTAAATCGCTTATATCAAAATCTACAACTTTGTTTATATTAACAAAATGGTTTCCTATTACTTTTATAGATTTATCTTCTACTTTTATATAAGCTTCATTTATACCACAATTTTGTATTTCTAAAGCTTTTTCTCTGCTTATTTTTTGTCCTTGCTCTATTAATACTTCTCCAGTTTGTGGATTAACTATATCTCTGTCTGCAATTTGATTAGCAATTCTTAAATTTAATGCTAATTTTTTATTGAATTTATATCTACCTACTCTAGATAAATCATATCTTTTTGCATCAAAGAATAATGATTCTATAAGAGACTGAGCACTATCAACTGTAGGTGGTTCACCTGGTCTTAATCTCTTATATATTTCTAGTAATGCTTCTTCTCTAGTTTTAGTATTGTCTTTTTCTATACTAGCTTTTAATCTCTCGTCTTCTCCGAAATAATCTATTATTTCAGCATCTGTTCCATATCCAAGAGCTCTAACAAGTATAGTTATAGGAAGTTTTCTAGTTTTGTCTATTCTAACGTATATTATATTGTTAGAATCAGTTTCATACTCAAGCCATGCCCCTCTATTAGGTATAACTGTAGCTGAGTACAATTTGCTTCCAACTTTGTCTAATGACATATTGTAATAAACGCCAGGAGATCTTACTAATTGACTAACTATAACTCTTTCTGCACCATTGATTATAAAAGTTCCTTGTTCAGTCATAAGTGGGAAATCTCCCATAAATACTTCTTGTTCTTTTACTTCTCCAGTATCCTCATTTAGAAGTCTAACTTTTACTTTTAGTGGTGCTGCATAAGTAGCATCTCTTTCTTTGCATTCTTCCACTGAATATTTAATGTTATCAACATCCAGTTTGTATCCTACAAATTCTAGATTTAAGTTACCTGTATAATCCTGAATAGGATTAATGTCGTCAAATACTTCTTGAAGGCCTTCTTTTAAAAACCAGTCATATGAATCTAATTGAACTTCAATTAGATTAGGCATTTGTCCGATTTCTTTAAGCTTTGAAAAGCTCATTCTCGTTCTCTTGCCAACTTGCACAGGATGTACCATATAATTTCACCCCTTGTATAAACTAAAATAACCAAAAACACATTATTTACCAATTTTTGTTCATTGTGTCTTTGGGTTGTATACGCTATTATCCAATCAGTATAACCATTTTAATACAAATAATTCATAAAAAAAACATTATGTAATTATATTTAAAATTAATCAATGCAATTCATTATGTTATCATAATATTTATATATTGTCAATAACTATTAAAGTATTAAAAAAGGGCACCTTAAAGTGCCCTTTTATGTAATTTTAAAATATTATTTTAATTCTACTTTTGCGCCTACTTCTTCTAATTTAGCTTTCATAGCTTCAGCGTCATCTTTTGCTACAGCTTCTTTTAATGGTTTAGGTGCTCCATCAACTAAAGCTTTAGCGTCTTTTAATCCAAGACCTGTTACTTCTCTAACAACTTTTATAACTTTGATTTTTGATGATCCAGCATCTGCTAAAACTACATCAAATTCAGTTTTTTCTTCAGCAGCTCCTGCTCCTGCTGCTCCGCCAGCTACTGCAACTGGTGCAGCTGCGCTTACTCCAAATTCTTCTTCACATGCTTCTACTAGTTCGTTTAATTCTAAAACAGTCATATCTTTTATAGCTTGAATCATTTCTTCTTTTTTCATTATTTAGACACCTCCGTAATTTTTCAACTCAAAATATTAAGCTTCTTCTTCTTTTTTTTCTTTTATAGCTTTAATTAAATATGCAAAATTTGATATTGGAGCTTTCATGCTGCCAAGTAGTTTTGCAATAAGAACTTCTCTTGAAGGTATTGATGCGATTTTTTTGATTTTTTCTTCATCACATATTTGTCCTTCAATTAATGCTCCTTTTAATTCTAATGCTTTTGCTTCTTTAGCAAAGTCATTAAGAATTCTAGCTGGTGCAGTTACATCTTCGTAACCAAAAGCTATTGAAACAGGTCCTTGTAAAAATTCGAAACAATCTTCATGTCCTAATTTTTTCGCAGCTAGTTTTACTAAAGTATTTTTATAAACTTTATATTCAACGCCTGCTTCTCTTAAATTCTTTCTTAATGTTGTATCTTCTTCTACTGTTAATCCTTGGTATTTAGCGAATACCATTGATTGTGCTTTTTCCATTTTTTCAAGTATTTCTTGAACTTTAGCTTCTTTTATTTCTCTGTTATTTGCCACTGTGTGCCACCTCCTCACAGTTTACATGTTTATTTATGATAAAATAAATAAGGTCCCTCCGTAGAACAGAAAGACCCAATACATTCATATATTGAATTCCTAGGCAGGCTAGCTTAACTATTACGCTTTCGCACCTACTGTCTACGGAGACATTATTTCATTTATTAACCTTATTAATTATATCAATATTAAATAACTATGTCAATATTATTCTAATACTTTTCCTGGATTTAATTTTATTCCAGGTCCCATAGTACTTGATAAAACAACTGATTTTACGTATTGACCTTTTGCAGCTGCTGGTTTTGCTTTAATGATAGCTTCCATTAAAACGTGGAAGTTAGCTAATAATTTTTCTTCTCCAAATGAAGCTTTTCCGATTGGAACGTGAATTATAGAAGTTTTATCTACTCTATATTCAACTTTACCAGCTTTTATTTCATTTATAGCTTTAGCTACATCAAATGTAACTGTTCCTGATTTAGGGTTTGGCATTAAACCTTTTGGTCCTAATACTCTACCTAATCTTCCAACAACACCCATCATATCTGGAGTAGCAACAACTACATCAAAATCAAACCAGTTTTCAGTTTGAATTTTTTTCATGTATTCTTCTGCTCCAACGTAATCAGCGCCTGCTTCTTCTGCTTCTTTAGCTTTATCACCTTTAGCGAAAACTAAAACTTTAACTTTTTTACCAGTTCCATGAGGAAGTACAACTGCTCCTCTAACTTGTTGATCTGCATGTCTTGGATCTACACCAAGTCTAGCTGCTAATTCTATAGTTTCATCGAATTTAGCTTTTGAAGTTTTAACAACAAGTTCTAAAGCTTCTTGTACTGTATATAAAGCTTTGCTATCGATAAGCTTTGAACTTTCTTTATATTTCTTTCCCATATTAAATCCTCCTTTGTGGTATTAACGGTATAAAACCTCCCACTAATTTAAAACTTATTCTTCTACAGTTATACCCATGCTTCTTGCAGTACCAGCTATCATACTCATAGCTGTTTCTACTGTTGCTGCATTTAAGTCAGGCATTTTTGTTTCAGCTATTTCTTTTAATTGAGCCTTTGTAACTTTAGCAACTTTAGTTCTGTTAGGAACTCCTGAGCCACTTTCTATTCCAACTGCTTTCTTTAATAGTACAGCTGCTGGTGGAGTTTTTAGTATAAAACTAAAAGATCTGTCTTGATATACAGTTATAACTACTGGTATTACCATTCCAGCTTGCTTAGCAGTCTTTGCATTAAATTCTTTACAGAATCCCATTATATTAACACCGTGTTGTCCTAAAGCTGGACCTACTGGTGGTGCTGGACTTGCCTTTCCTGCTTGAAGTTGAAGTTTTATCATTCCTACTACTTTTTTAGCCATATTTACACCTCCTCTATGTGGTTATGCGGATTTTACTCCTCCCACTCATTAAGCTTTTGCTTTAATGATGGCTTAATCAAGTTTTTCTATTTGATTGAAATCAAGTTCAACAGGAGTTTCCCTGCCAAACATATTAACTAATGCTTTAATTTTTTTCTTATCAAGGTTTATTTCTTGTATTACTGCTGGGAAATCTTCAAGTGGTCCTGACATAACTTTTACGCTTTCGCCTACTTCTAAGTCAGGTTTTACTTGTTTTTCTTTTATTCCCATAGAAAATACTTCTGCTTCTGTAAGAGGAACAGGTTTTGATCCTGGTCCTACGAAACCAGTTACACCTCTAGTATTCCTTACTATGTACCATGAATCATCAGTCATTACCATTTTGACTATAACATACCCTGGAAAAGTCTTTTTAAGAGTTATTTTCTTTTTACCATCTTTTACTTCTACTTGCTCTTCCATAGGAACTTCTATATCTTGAATCCAGTCTTGTAAATTTCTATTATCTACTGTTTTCTCTAAGTTTACTTTAACTTTATTTTCATATCCGGAATATGTATGAACAACATACCATTTAGCTTTTTCCTCTGACATAACTTTAGGGATTAGGATATCCCTTTTCCCTCCTTTGTCCCTTACTTCAAGTTAAAAATTAACTTGAAAAGGTTATTGAAACCATAGTCAAACATTCCTATAATTAAAACATATACAAAACAAAATACTAAAACAGTAATTGTTGCTTTTTTAACATCTTCTTTAGATGCCCATGTTATTCTTTTAAACTCCGATTTTAAATCTTTAAAGAAGTTCATAAAGCCTTTGTTTTTAGTCGCTGAAGGTTGTTGTGAACCTTTAATTTTTTTGTTAGCAACCATTTTCTCACATCCCTAAAAATAATAATAAGGCTATCTTATTTTGTTTCTTTATGAAGTGTATGCTTGTGGCAATGTTGACAATATTTGTTCATTTGTAATCTATCTGGGTTGTTTTTCTTGTTTTTCATTGTGTTATAGTTTCTATTCTTGCATTCTTCACATGCTAATGTTACTTTTACTCTCATTATATACACCTCCTAATATATGCTTATATATAAACGGCATACAACCTACCTTAAACGCAAAAAAACTTGCATCACTTCACTAATTTATCACAACTTATTCCATATGTCAATGAATATGTCAATGAATTTATTGCTTAATAATTGCATGCACTATTATTATTTACCATTTTTAGATAATTTATCACTTGTAAAGGGACTAGGTCTAGAAACCCAGTCCCTTTTATAATGTAATAATACTATTCAGTTATAGTAGTAACAACACCTGATCCAACTGTTCTTCCGCCTTCTCTTATAGCGAATCTTAAGTTTTCGTGCATTGCTACTGGGTTTATTAATTCAACTGCCATATCTATGTGATCTCCTGGCATTACCATTTCTACTCCTTCTGGTAATTCGATTGATCCTGTAACATCTGTTGTTCTAAAGTAAAATTGTGGTCTATATCCGTTGAAGAATGGTGTATGTCTTCCGCCTTCTTCTTTCTTTAATA